>JABDCE010000004.1 GCA_013288285.1 Bacteroidota bacterium | reverse complement strand
CGTATTTGCGCCTTTCCTATGTAGGGCTTAAATTCTGGTACAACTGCACTTACATCATTTTTTAGTGCATAAAAAGTATTCAGTTCTGCAACCACTCCGTATATATCGTTATCTGCCAGATATTCCTGACCATAATCGTGGATCACATGTACCACAACAGGTATATCATACCAAAAAGTATCGCTTTCGTCTGTTGTTCTAGCCAGTTTACCATTAACACCTTCGTGGTGGGCATAATAATACTGTATCTCAGTTTCCAGTTTCGCCTCCATTTCGGCAATCTTGGGGTTTCCCTGCACACGTTGTGTATAACGGTCGGCTGTGCCACATGGGTTTACGGTCTGACCGATATTTTTACCCGTAAAGGATATTACGGCAAGCAATAATAAAAATACGTTTTTTCTCATTTGCTGTTTAATTATAAAGCTCCAAAGTTAAAAAAAATATAACAATAATCACAACCCTAAGCTGTGTTTTATTTTACGCTAACCAAAGTTTGTGATACTTCTACAATACAATGACGTATATCCGGGAGAAAATCTTGGGTAATTCGAAAAATATTTTTCATTTCGCATTTATCGAACTGCTACCACTACTCAATTATTATTTTTTTTACCATATTTTCATTCTCATCTGAATAAAGCCGCAGATAGTAAAATCCTTTAGGCCATGAGTCCACATCTATATCTGACTGACGATCCACATCACCACTCCAAACAGTTATGCCTGTGCAGTTAACTATGGTCACATGGTATACACTTTGGGACCTTGGCACAGAAATGTGCAGCATATTGGTGGCTGGCACTGGGTAAATAGCTGCTCCTGCATCGCTATTCACATTGCTGACGGCTGTAGCCTGTTGCGGATAAACAGCAGTACAGGGCACAGTGGGGTCAGGAGAAAAAGTGGTGATATCTCCGGTAAAACACATAAAAACCACTCCTCCTGTGCCTTCGTCAAGAGCCGGCAATATGCCACGGCTGCTACCCACCCCTTCAATAGTGTAATATCCGGTATCCGTTGTTAAGTAACGTTTATGATATACTCCATTCAACTCTACAGAATCAATTGCTATAACTTCTATAGGTTTCGAATAGGAGGGAATAAAGCCGCCTACACTTACGGTGAAATCAAAAAGTAACTGCTCACCGGCTCCCGCAAGCATCCATATCTTTTGGTTTGTGTCCCTTATTGCCCCATAATACCTGTCGACAGTGTTGGCAACTGTAGTAATAACCGGAGGGTTAAAACCATCAGTTCCGGACTGCGAATAAGTTCGCGAAAACAGTTGGCGATAGACATGGCCATTAGCTACTGTATCCTGCCCATTGACAAACAAAATATTGTCAAGAATCGAGGTTCTATCATCAATAGTGATAAATCGATACCTCCAGGTGGCGCTATCCACAGGTATCGGAACGTAGGCCTGGCCATAGCCGGAATGAACCGTCAAAAACAGGATAAAACAGAGGATTAGCTTTTTCATTGCAGCAACAAATTATCGGTACACAATAACAGACGTAAAATTAAGCCGAAATCTTGGGTACATCTAAAAATTATTTTACATCGAATGGCACAGTAAGCTTTATTCCAATGTTTCTCCCCATATTGTATATCCCCAGGTTACCACGTGGATCATTCGGGTATTCTTCAAAATATTTAAGGCGGCTCAGGTGATCCTGGTAGGCAACATCGAACAGGTTATTGCCAAACAGAGATATATTAAAAATGGTCTTCCCTTTTCGGTCTGTAATGTCCGAGCCGATACCGGCATTGATCAGCGTATAACCCGGTGTAATTGTCTCTGTATTATCGGCAAGGTACACATGGTTCTGTGCCGCATAAAACTCTGCCTGTATCTTTATAAAGCTATTCTTCAGGTACTTTGCAGGTTGCTTCAGATTGGCCCTCAGCTCTGAAATAACGTGCAACGGCGGAATAAAAGGTAGGTATTTATTGCTGTCATTTATTTTCACGCCGGCAGCGCCTTCGTTTATACCATTTACAATAGATAAACTGTTCTCAAAGTGCAGCCAGTCCAGCGGATGAGGGTGAATGTCCACACTTACCTCGCCACCGTATAGCCGGGCATGGGTAGCGCTGAATTGAAACACGGTTGCGTTATCTTTTACAGAGTCACCACCTGATGCATTCTGCACTTTCTGGTTATAGATATAGTTCGAGATGTCGTTATTGAATACCGAAACATTGATGGAAACATGCTGTGAGGTAAACTCCACACCAATGTCTTCCTGCAGGCTGAATTCGGGCTTCAAGCCATCACCACCTAGCTGGTAAATATTAGTGCCTGGGTGTACGCCGTCAGCAGATATCTCCGCTATATTGGGCGCACGGTAGCCACGCGCTATGTTCGCCTTTAGGGCAAACTGCTTTGAGAAAATATAGGCCAGGCCCAGGCTATAGGTCATACCGGAGTACGAATGATCTGAAGCTGCAAACTGCTGCGTTCTTCCCGCAGTATCGCTGCCGGTGTAAGAACGGTCAAAACCCGTAACCGGATCAGGTTTTGTGTACAAGGCGTCATTATGAAAGATACGGGTATCATACCTGATGCCGCCGGCAATATCCAGTTTGCCTACGTTTTTCTTAACCATAGCAAAAGGGCCAATATCGAACTGCTGGAACGAGGGGATAACAAAATCTGTCCCCTTGGTTACATCGTTCGTTTGATACATACCATTTACGCCCGCCGTTATATCCCACCCCGCTATGCCACGCGCAAAGTATTTCACATCGTAGGTATAGGAATTCAGTTGCAGGTCAAGGCCGGAAATGTCCGCATATTCAGGGTGGCTGAATTCCTGCCGCAGGCTGCGTTCAAAACCTACATTCACCGCAAGCAGGCCATTAAGCACATTGAAATTATTAGACGACATCGCACGATACAACTGAACATGCTGGTGCAGTGTGGGCAAAGCATAGGTATTCAGGTCATGGTTGGTAACAATGGGGCGAAAAGTGTCTATCTCCGTTATCTGCTTTGTGAACTGCCTCGAAACCGAATCCCGGCTGCCGTCGGGTATGGCCTGCAGGTCGTTAAACATATTCAGTTCCAGGTGCGAATAGCCCCATTTTTTATTGATGCCCAGCGATGCATTGGCATCTGTTTCATTATAGTTGGTGCCGTACACCTTGCCATCTATCGGGTCCCCATAATCCATTGCCTGCTTGTGCGATACCCTGCCCAGCCAGTAAAATCCATTCTGGTTTCCCGACAGCATACCCGTACCGCCAAACATGTTGTTGTTCGATTGATATTCGCTGGAAAAATCCCCAATGATCTTGCCATCCGGCGCAGGCGGCGTAGGTATTAGGTTCACTACCCCGGCAAGTGCGTCAGAGCCGTAAATAAGACTTGCTGGCCCCTTTATCAGTTCCACCCTATCCACACTATATTCGTCTACTTCTATGCCATGTTCGTCGCCCCACTGCTGCCCTTCAACCCGCATACCATCAAACAATGTAAGTATTCGATTGAAACCCAAACCACGGATAAATGGTTTCGAAATGTTGGGCCCGGTAGTTACTGCCGCTACTCCAGGCACCTTTACCAGTGCGTCTATGATATTGGTACTGCTGTTTTCCTGCAGGTATTTATTACTGATGGCCACAATGGGTGTGGGGCTGCGGTCTATCTCTGTCGCTTTCGACTGGCCCGTGATCACGACCTCTTTACTTTCTATAGCGCTTTCGTTCAGAACAAAGTCCTGCGTGTTGGCGCCGGTCATATTTATGGTCACTACGGTTTTAGCATAGCTGATCAGGCTGGCCACTACAATGAATTTTCCTTTGGGTAGATTATCTATTGTGTACCTGCCGGCGCTATCAGCAACAGTGCCCACTTTAAGGTCTGGAAACTCTACCACTGCGCCTTCAAGCGCATTGCCTTTACTGTCTTTTACCACACCTGTTAACGTACAGTTGCCGGACGGAGCAGCATAGCCGGCTATATGGAACATGAGAAATAAAATGCAAAATATTATTTGCTTGTACATAGTTTTAGTTTTTTGAAATAAAATGAATAATGCTCCAGATTCTTTCATTTACTACAAACGAAAGGCTGGGCATACTGATAGATCAATAGTTCAACTGAAACTATGCCAATGGCGGGCCGCGAAGCGAGGAATGTACAATGCAGCGCTGCACAGAGTTTACGCCGCGGGCTACATAAATAGTATGATATTCCCGTGCAGAAAACTGCACCACCGGAAACTGGTAATCATTAATGAACGAAGTAAGTGTGAGCGACAAAAACGCACAGTGATGATGCTTCTTCTCTATCACTAAGCCCTTGTGGTAATGGTGTACGGTATCAGTATGGTTAGCAAAAAGGTGGATGAACTCCATAGGCGTATTACCCATCAGCAACAGGAACGACAGCCAGATTATGGATACGTATTTTACGAACTTATTTTTCAATGCCTACCCTTACAATTAAAGAGCGGAAGACGAGACTCGAACCCGCGACCCTCAGCTTGGGAAGCTGATGCTCTACCAACTGAGCTACTTCCGCTTATTGATGTAAAAGTAATCGTTTCTTTCAAAATTTCAAGCCATACGTGCACTTTGCATTGCATTCAATTTATCTGATTACTAATCACACTAGGTTTGAGATAATTCAGCTACCCTACCTGGAAATAGCTTTATATTGCTGCGTAAATGATACAATTTTGGAAAAGATTCCGTGGTACCTGATCTATATGCGCCTGCTGCTAACGATCGTTGCAGTCTTGTTTGGCTACTATAGAATACTTGGGTCTGCATATATCCTGTTATTGGCTGTGGCAGCTGCCACCGACTATTATGATGGTGTGCTTGCCCGTAAATATAATGTAGAAACCGCATCGCTGAGGCAATGGGACAGTATAGCAGATACGGTCTTCTTTCTTGGCGTATTAGCAGGAATGTGGATGGCTTATCCCAAAATATACACTACTTATTCATGGGGCATCTATACAGTCATCGGCCTGGAGCTTCTGCGTTATATTATTGATTTGGCAAAGTTCAGGCGAGGGGCGAGTTATCATGCATCGAGTGCAAAAGTATTTGGCGTATCGTTGTTAATAGCTACTATATCAATCATGGGTTTCGGCATGGCTGAACCATTTTTCCCTATTGCAATTTTATTCGGTATAGTATCCGAAGTAGAAGGTCTTTTAATGTCGCTTATTTTAAGAACGTGGACCTATAACATCAAACATATTGGAATCGCAATAAGAATAAGAAAGGAGAGTTAGATCTATGCTGATGCTCTACCCACTACCCCACCGTAAAACTCTTCCCATTGTCAAAATGCTTATTCTCCCCATACTGCACATAACCTAGTTGGTTGCTCAGCATCTGCGTATGGCCTATCCTAAAGTCGGATGGATTGTAGTGAGTGTGCCCATATAGCCAGTAGTCCACGCCTGAGCTTTCTATAAAGTCTTGCATTTCCGTGGCAAATGCCTCATTCACCGGATCACCTTTATACTTAGGCGGATAGTTCATCAGCGTCGGTACATGGTGAGTCAGCACTACTTTATGCTTTGCTGTACTGGTCTTTATAGCTTGCTCTATGTATTGTCTTGCTTGTGCGTGCAGCTCATTATATTTCGCCACCGTCAGCCTGTCGCCCACGTTCTTTATTAACTTAAAGTCACTCAGCACTCGCATTATCTCCCATTGATTAAGGAGGCTTATATGGCTCCATAGGGTGCTGCAGATAAGGTCAGTATTGCCCAGGCTTATGGTAGTATTGTTTACGAGAAACACATTGTCCCGCACAGCTTCGTGCAGCGTACCACTCTTGCCTGCTATATCGCTATGGTAGTATTCATGATTGCCGGGTATCCAGTACACTGCCTGGTAGTGGCTGGCCACATAGTCCAGGAAGTCATTGTGCTGTTCCTGCTGTGTCAGCAGCATTATATCACCACCCAGCAGCAGCACATCACCCTTTACCGCCAGTGGGTATTTACTTATCCATTTCCTGTTGAGGTCAAACTCCAGGTGCAGGTCTGAGCAGTATTGTATGTTTAGCGGCATTACCTCTTCTTTTTTACTTTTTCATTCATCTCAACCCGGCCTTTATCGAATCCAAAGCATGATAGCAGTTTGCAAGGTTTCGTGATGCAGCTTCATAACCCGGAGCATTCTTTAGCGCTTCTTCAAAATACGGTATTGCCTGTTCGTATTTACCCTCAAGGAAAAGGTCATACCCTTTATGGTTCAGCAAACTGTATTGCCCGGGACAGTATTTCAGGCCAGAGTCAATAGTATTTATGTAGCGGCTATGCATATTCAACTTATAATAACATTCTGCCAGTGCGATATACCCCTGCGGATCGTTTTTTTGCAGCCGGGTGTATACCGCAAGAAACATGGCAGCAGGTTCAAAGTGTTGACTATTCAGCAGATCGCGGCTCAGCGACAGATCCTGCTCACAATAATTTTTAGTTGCGTCTGGTCCTAATGACGCAATGAGATAGTATGCACTGTCCGGCTCATTATTGGCAACGTATGAATTAGCAAGAAGCACATAATCTTTCGCGAAATGCTCCTTGTCGTTTCTCAGCGCGTAAAAAAACGGAATAGCCTCCCGGTATTTTCCCTTGTTGTATAGCACAGCACCCATGTTGTGCGCGGCCACGGGCGCCTGCTGCTGTTTGCTATAGAGGTCTTCAGCAATTGTTTCACTCGATTTCCAGGTCTCGCATCGGGCATAAGTGCTTACAGCATATATCGAAGAGACCGCTGTAAGTCCTATCACCACCACCTTCCTCACCATTTGCTTGTGTACCGTGCCATTATGCCAAAGGGAATGAACCCCTACCGCAAATGCAAAAAACAAGCCTATAGACGGAACGTACGTATACCTGTCCGCCATCATAGCATCACCCACAGATATCAATTGTAACTCCGGCGCTATCGCAACAAAATAAAACAGGCCGCTAAATACAAGCAGATGTCGTACGTTACCTTTCGTCCGGTAAATGCCATACACAAATAGTCCGACCAAAACGGGCGCTAAATAAAAATACAGCGGAGCCAAGCCATCGTGCAATGCAGGATAAGGATAGATGCTCGCCAGGTTGAAAGGAACAGCAAGCTTAACAATGTATGCAAGCAGCGAATAGCTGGCAAAGATCATTCTCAGTAGTAGCGGGTAATAGCTGTGCAGCAAGTGATCCTCCTGCTGCGCCTTGATGGCTATAATACCGAAAGCAAAAGCTATAACAATAAACGGCATTTTCTCCAGCAGCATCCGCTTGTCAACAGGCCGCCTAAAATAAAAATCGATCACCCAAAGCAATAGCGGAAAAACAACTGCCGCAGGCTTTGACAATGCTGAGAAAAGGAAAAAAATAAAGGTCAGCAGCAGAAACGAAACAGGCTTGCTTGACGGCAAAGTATCTTCCGGTTTCAGATATTTCAGATAGCAGATCAGGCCGGCAAGAAAAAATGCAGTGTACAACACATCCTTAAGTTCCGCAGCCCAGGCAACCGACTCAACGTGCATCGGGTGTATGCCGAAAAGCAGCGATGTAATAGCAGCAATGATTAACTTCTTTCCGCTTAGCAACCATATAAACCAAAACACAAGCAGCACATTCAGTATGTGAATAAATAAGCTTGCGGCATGAAATACTTCTGGCTCTTTTCCCACTATTTGATATAGCAGTGCGTAGGCGATCATCGTAAACGGATGATAGTTGCCAACGAAAAAATTCAGACCGAAAAAATAAGGAATAGACGCTGAAAGAGGCAGCTGCAGCGTCTGATTCTGGTATATATAGATACCATCATCCCAAAGAATGAAGCCATTATGCAATACTGGAATAAACGCTATGAGAGTAACTACCGCAATCGTCAGGGCTGTTGCCCATGGCAGCCATCTTTTTTGCATATAGCTATCAGTTGTCTTCACTTGCATCACAATATCCACAAACATAATTAATATCGGTTAGATATCACCCTCAGATCATGTATGTAACAAATTGTCTCGCAAATAGTTCTGCAAGCTCTATGGCACTATCGCCACCCCAAAGCATTCCAGCAGCCCTGGCAGCCCATCCATAGAAAATATGGCCTTTTTTACAGTGTTTAATACCGGATCAATAGTGTAATTGACCGCGCTGCTAAAATTCACAGAAGTGAGATTGGTCTTATTAAATACTGCCATCCACAGGTCCGACTTTTCAAACACAGACCCACTCAGGTCTGCAAGAGAGAAAGTCGCCTCCTTTATAGAGCAATTGCTGAACTTGGTCTTAGGCATCTTCTTCTCAATAAAGGAAACGTAATCCAATACACAACTATCAAATTTCACACTGAACAGCAGATCCTTACATTCGCTGAAGTCAACACCCAGCATCTTACAATTCTTAAATACTGCATTGTTCAGAGTAACCGCTTTCAGTTTTATCATCGAAAAATTGCAACCTTCAAACGTACAGTTCCTGAATACAGCAAATGAGAAATCACTGCCCTGGAAGTCGCAGCTATCAAAGGTACATTCCTGGAACTCCCCTCCCTTGCCGGCATTGCCAGCAAATTGCACCTTCTCAAACCTCTTGCCTTCATGCGACAACGTATCCATATATGTTTTTTTCAGACCATTGCAAAAATAAGCCTGATACAAACACAATAGCACGATATTTGCCTGGTAATATCTTGTTTTGAGATTGTATTTAGGTCTAAGTTCGATAGTTTTGGCAATAATTTAGAAAAAACAGAGTTTTAGTGCTTGACCAAAGTATAAAATTGCATACCATTTAAAATATTCTCAACCACTCATAATGAGTCATTTAGTAAGACCCGTTGCCTTATTGGCAATATTGTTATTTCCATTCGTACTTTCCGCTCAAAGCAAATTCACCATCAGCGGCGCCATTAAAGACAAAAAAACCGGGGAAGCGCTCATAGGCGCCACTATCAAAGTCGCCGACAAACCTGCACTCGGAGCCGCATCCAATGAGTTCGGATTTTATTCCCTCACCTTACCCACAGGCGCTTATAAGCTGGTTATAGGATATGTAGGATACAAAGAGCAGGAAGTCTCTGTATCGCTCGACAAATCTACCGAGATGAATTTCGCACTGGAGGTGACCGACAATGAACTGAAATCAGTAACCATAACCAGCAAAGTGAACAATATTACCTCGGCTCAGATGGGTATGGACAAGCTCACGGTAAAAGAGATGAACGCCATACCGGTATTGTTCGGCGAAAAAGATGTGATGAAAACCATACAGTTGCTGCCAGGTGTGCAGTCTGTAGGCGACGGCAATAGCGGCTTTTATGTGCGTGGCGGCGGTGCCGACCAGAATCTGATACTGCTCGATGGCGCAGTGGTATACAACCCATCACACCTCCTCGGCTTCTTCTCCACCTTCAACTCCGATGCTATAAAAGACGTAACGCTGTATAAAGGCACTGCCCCTGCCGAATTTGGCGGCAGGCTATCATCTGTGCTCGATGTAAAGATGAATGACGGTAACGACCAGGACTACCATGTAAGCGGTGGTATCGGGCTCATCTCCTCAAAAATAAATGTTGAAGGGCCTATTGTCAAAGACGACGGATCTTTCCTCATCAGCGCACGGCGCACCTATGCCGATGTGTTTCTGAAACTCTCCAACGACACCACCATAAAAAAAAGCAGGCTTTATTTTTATGATCTGAATACCAAGCTGAACTACAAGCTATCTAAGAAAGATCACCTTTATTTGTCCGGCTACTTCGGGCAGGACGACCTTGGCCTCGGCAGCCTCTTCGGCATCAACTGGGGCAATGCCACTGGTACGCTGCGCTGGAACCACATTATAAGCGACAAACTGTTTTCCAACACATCCCTTATATTCAGTGACTACAGTTATAATATCAATGTGAACGCATCGGGCATCGATGCCAATATTCATTCTGACATACGCGACTGGAATCTCAAAGAAGAATTGGAATTGTTTGCAAACCCCACCAATACTATTAAGTTCGGCATCAGTTCCATTTTTCACACTATCACCCCGGGATCCATTACTGGGTCGGGCATCATCAGCAGCACACAACCCGACAAGCAGAGTTGGGAGAACGCAGCCTATATATCTGATAGCTGGAAGGTGAGCACAAGATTGAATATCGACTATGGCATCCGCCTGAGTTCCTTTTCCGTATTGGGCGGCTCCGACTACTACACCCTCGATGCTAATGGCAATATCAAAGATACCCTCCATTATGGCTCAGGCCAGATCGTGGAGACTTATGTGGAACCTGAACCCCGTGTTTCTGGTAGCTATACCCTCAATGAAGTATCATCCATTAAGGCTGGCTACTCCAGGAATGCGCAATACCTGCACCTGATATCTAACTCCACTACCAGCAACCCGACCGATAAATGGGTGCCCAGCAACAATATCATTAAGCCCGGCGTTGCGGACCAGGGTTCGCTGGGGTACTTCCGAAGCCTTAAAAATGGTGCATACGAATTCAGCGTAGAAGGTTATTACAAATACATGCAGAACCAGGTCGATTATAAAGATGGTGCAAATGTCATCAGCAACGCTGCTATCGAGCCTGAATTGCTTTTTGGTATTGGTAGAGCATACGGCCTTGAATTTCTGTTCCGCAAAAAGGTGGGCAAATTTACCGGTTGGGTATCCTATACCCTCTCCCGGTCAGAGTTGCAGATACAAGGCATCAACAACGACGATTGGTATGCCTCGCGCCAAGACCGAACGCACGATCTTTCTGTAGTAGGCATTTACCAGCTTTCTCCAAAATGGTCGTTGTCGGCAGACTTTGTCTATTATACAGGCAACGCAGTTTCTTTCCCCAGCGGCAAGTATACTGTGGGCGGACAAACTGTATTCTATTACACAGAAAGAGACGGCTACCGCATGCCATCTTATAACCGCCTCGACCTGAGCGCCACCGTTCAGCTCAGAAAAAGAAAACGGTTCTCGTCCGAGCTCAACTTTAGCCTCTACAACGCTTATGGCCGTGAGAACCCTTACATCATTACCTTCCAGAACGACCCTAACGACCCTAACAAAACACAGGCGGTACAGACAGCCTTATTCAGATGGGTGCCATCTATCTCCTACAATTTTAAATTCTAAACGAATGAAGAAGACTAATATTTTCAATACCGGTTGCACCATTATGTTATTGGCTTCTTTTTGCTCCTGTCAGAAGGTAATAAAAGTGAACCTTAACGATGCCGCTGCAAAGAATGTAATAGAAGCAAACGTCACCGACCAGCCTGGCCCATACCTCGTAAGCATTACCCGTTCTGTCAACTTCGACCAGGATAATGTATTCCCTGCTGTTAGCGGTGCTACAGTGGTGATCACTGACCAGACCGCAGGCCTTGCAGATACACTGAAAGAGGTTACTCCCGGCAACTACCAGACTAGCATTTTAAAAGGCACCCCTGGGCATATTTACAGTCTTTATGTCAATGCATCAAGCCAGGTATATACCGCATCATCAACGATGCCACAGCCCGTACCGCTCGATAGCCTCTACACCGGAAAGAGCGCTTTTAGCGGCAACATAGACATCATTCCGCAGTACACAGACCCAATAGCTAAAGGCAATTACTATCACTTCCTCGTATCCCGCAATGATACCGCCAGCGATAATATATCTATCCGCAATGACGACCTCGTGAATGGCCAGACCATTAGCCAACCCGTGGGTGCAGGCGGTAAATTGGTTCCGGGTGAGAACGTAACGGTGTCTTTGCAGTGTATCGATTCTGCTATCTATCAGTATTACTATTCTCTGGCACAAACTGAGGATCAGAATTCAGCAACCCCTGCCAATCCATTAACTAATATTAAAGGCGGCGCACTGGGTTATTTCTCGGCACATACTGTGAGCACAAAAAGTATTATAGTCCCTTAAGCACTAATAAGTAAGAGGGCCCGGATCGTAGCGATCCGGGCCTTGCTTTTTTTAATCACTTCATATCTTATTTCGTCTTGCTGCTCGCAGGTTTTTCCTTACCCTTCTTATCCAGCATCTCTACCAGTCCCACAATATTGCTGTGATCAAGGCGCTTACCCCTGATTATCTTCTTCTCGTCCAGCAGGTAAATCGTTGGCGTGCTGTACACATCATACTTGCTGTGGTAGTCACTGGTATGGTCCGGGTTCCAGGTGTTGGTCCAGTCTTCCAGCTTGTTCTTCTTCAGAAAGTCGGTTATCGCTGTCGCTTCACCTTCTGTAGCTACCGTAAATATTCGTACACCTTTAGCTTTCAGTACAGCGTTGTAAACTGAATCGAGCTGCGGAAGCTCATGCTGGCAATGGCCGCATGACGGGGAGTAGAATACCACCACTGTATACTTTCCTTTACTGTTCAGCAGACTCTCTTCTTTTTGGGTAAATACATTCGGCAGGTTTACTTCCGGTGCAATGTTGCCAATTACGTTCGGCGCTATTTTCTGCGCACGGTCTAAGTATTTAGACAATTCATCGCTTTTCAGCCAGAATGCATCGCCCTTCATGTAGTAGTTCTCCACCAGGTACACAAACACCTCGTCCATACCCATGATCTTGCTATTTTCCGCATACCTTGTCAGCCACCACAGCGAGTAATGGAACACGTCCTTTGTTCCCTTTGCTTTGTGCAGTATCATGTCAGCTTCATGCTCCACGCTGTCAGGCACCGGCACTACAAGTTTGCTGAAGTATTCTTCCAGTTTCTGGTCATAAAGAGGCGTATATATCATACGGTCGTCCTGGAAGCTAAAGCCATCCCAAAAATGGGATTTATAATAATGATAGGCAAAAGTACTGTCTTTGGTTACGCCATCTTCCAGGTAGTGAGTACCTTCTGGTATCTCCGGCACTTCCATACCACCAAAAATACCGGCGAGCAATGTACCAGGATTGTTTTTAATATAGTTACGACGATAGTCCGTAAGCTTCTTGGCCTGTGCCATAGATTTATTACGTACTGCGGTAGTATCAGCGGTAGTTTTAGCTTTTTCCAGGTCCTTCTTCAGTTGCTCTTGTCCCGCGCTATAGTCTTTCAAAAATCCGATATACTCTTCAAAACGCTCATTTTCAGGCGAATTCTTGAATTTTACACCGTCGGGCAGCTTACTAATGTTAGCTGTGATGCTCATATCATCACCTTTATTAAGCAGGAACTCAAAATCGGCAGTTCTCTTTGAAAGCAGCATTATATATATACCGCCTACAAATTCAGGATCGCTGCTTTTAAACTCGGCATTGCCTGACTTGTCAAATCTTGCCGAATCTAACTTGAAAATAGTAGGCCTGCCTTTACCATAGTAATGCAGTAAATAAACCATTGTATCATTCGCATCTGGTATTTTCAGTTTGATGTGGTAAGAAATACCTGCAAATGATAACTGAGTAATAGCCAATAGGGCCAGGGTTACAATGAGTGTAATTTTCTTCATACGTACAATAGTTGGTTTGTTCGTGATTAAGACAGATAAAAAACTTTGAGTGTTTATTTAAAAAGCTAAAAATAAACCATAAAGTTGGTGTATCCCACCCCTTTAAGACTAAATTTGCAGCTTATTATAAAAACTATAACAAAATTTTGTCGAGAAAAAAGAAAAAATCACTGCCACTTCTAAACATTAAAATAGAAGCTTATGCAGCAGAAGGTAAGAGTGTAGCCCGGCTCGATGACGGAAAAGTATTGTTTGTAGATAATGCCATTCCGGGCGATGTAATAGATGCGGCAATAACAAAAGACAAAAAAAGCTGGGCCCAGGGCAAAATGATAAGACTGGTATCCCCGTCCCCACATCGTATTGAGCCGTTTTGCAAGCATTTTGGGGTATGTGGCGGATGCAAATGGCAGATGCTGCCTTACTCGCAGCAACTGGTATACAAGCAAAAACAGGTGGCAGATCAGTTGCAGCGCATAGGCCAGGTTACACTCCCTGAACTGGAGCCTATAATTGGTAGCCCGCGTGAACGTTACTACCGCAATAAGCTCGAATTCACCTTCTCTACACAGCGTTACCGTACCTTTGAGGAGATCTCCGAACGGAGTGAGACATTCACCCCCGAACCCGCTTTTGGCTTCCATGCTCCTGGCCTTTTTGATAAGGTAGTAGCCATAGATCACTGCTACCTGCAGGACGAGCCCACCAACCTGCTGATCAATACATTGAGAGATTACACCATCGCAAACAACCTTCCGTATTACGATTTTAAGGTCCAGTATGGCTGGCTGCGCAATGTAATAATACGGATAGCTACCACGGGCGAAGTACTGGTAAACCTGGTCATGCACCACGAAGACAAAGAAGCGAGGGAAGCCATTTTACAGCATATACTTCAGCAGGTACCGGGTATCACCTCCCTCAACTATACGCTCAATGGCAAGATGAACGATACCATTTATGATCAGGACGTGATCTGCTACAGTGGCAAAAACTATATAGAAGAAAAACTGGAAAATTTCCGTTTTAAAATATCACCCAAGTCTTTCTTTCAAACCAACACTTACCAGGCTGAGGCTCTCTACCAGCTCACCCGCGAGTTTGCAGGCCTCACCGGCACAGAAACTCTGTACGATCTGTATTGCGGCACCGGCAGCATTGGTATCTTCTGTTCTGAGAAAGCGAAAAAGGTCATTGGCATAGAAGTAGTCGAAGACGCCGTTAAAGATGCTTATGAAAACGCTGCCCTTAACAACATCGGCCACTGCCTGTTTTTTGCCGGCGATGTCGAAAAAATATGTACAGACGCATTTTTCGAAACACATGGCCGCCCCGATGTCATCATTACAGATCCCCCTCGCGCAGGCATGACGGAAAAACTGGTGATGCAGTTATTAAAAATGCGCGCCTCAAAAATTGTATATGTCAGTTGCAACCCTGCCACACAGGCACGAGACCTCCAGTTGCTCGATCAGGCATACAAGATCACTAGACTACGTCCGGTAGACATGTTTCCTCATACACACCATATAGAGAACGTGGCATTGTTGGAATTACGGGAGCTTAATTAAGTAAACCCAAAAGTTAAAACGCAACAAATGGCAGTCTGGAAATAACATTTTTGCATACCTTGCGGTTAGCATTTTTTTCAAAAAAACACTTAAATCCATATCAATGATAAACACTATGCGATACACCCTATTCACTGCTGCTATCCTGCTTGCAGGCATTACTACCTCTGTAGCGCAAACAGCCGATGAGATCGTACAAAAACATATCGAAGCCATTGGTGGCAAGAAAAAATGGAGAAAGGTCAACTCTATAAAGACAACAGGCACATTTACATCTGATGGCGCTGAAGTGCTTTTTACTACTATTAAACTCGACAATGAAGGCATTTACAAGGAATTCACTTACGCTACAACAAAAAAAACAGCTTACGAGGCCCTGACTCAGAAAATAGGATGGCGCTTTATACCAGTGGTTGGTATTAGGTCCAGGTCTGAAATGTTTCCGGAAACAATGGTGAAAAAAAATCAGTATACACTTGATTTACAGGGGCCGCTTATCGATTACAAATCCAAAGGGAATAAAATAGAGTATGTTGGCAAGGAAGTATATAAAAAACGTAGTGCTGACACCGGCATTACTTGCTATAAGATAAGAGTCACCTATAATGGCGGGCACAGTGCCATCTTTTATATAGATACCGTCAATTATTACCACATACGCACTACATACGAAGCAATAGAACATCATCAGCCGCTCATTGTCAATGGAAAGAGGGTTGAGGAACAGGCAGCATCCTATTCCGATTTCAAAATGCTCCCCGAAGGAATAGTTGTTCCTATGACGTTTAGCGAAGGTATCGGCGTGCAAAAGATCAATACCGTCGAAATTAATGTAGACGTTGATAAAAAGATCTTCAACCCGAAATAACAGTCTCATTTCTTATACACACCAAGATCCAACAATATGAGTAATATCCGCTTTTTTGTAACCACTATCGTTATGTTGGTAGTGGGTACCGTCATCACAAATGCCCAGACCGCTGATGAGATCATCCAAAAACACATTAAAGCGATAGGAGGAAGTGAAAACTGGAAAAAGATAAAATCTTTGAAAATGAGCGGCACAGTAAAGGCCGGAGATAAAGAATTTCCGGTCACAATAACCACGCTCAACGGCAAAGGACAGAAAGTGGAATTTACACTCGACGGTAAGCAGGGCTATGAAGTGTTGACTACATCCGCCGGTTGGGCGTTTAATCCAGCCGATGGGGAAAGCAAAATAGAATCCATGCCTGCAGAAATGGTTAAAGGGTCACAAGACCAGCTCGACATTCAGGGCCCGCTGATAGACTATAAAGCCAAGGGAAATAAGGTAGAATTCACAGGTAAAGAACAGATTGCCGGAGCTGACTGCTACAAGCTGAAAGTAACCAATAAAAATGGCAAGGAAGAGACCATGTATATCAACGCATCCACTTACTACCATGTCCGCTCAGTAGAAAAAGTAAAAGGCGAAGGGGGCAAGGAAGGTGAAGCGATATCTGATTATAGCAATTATCAGAAACTTCCCGAAGGGATCGCTTTTCCTATGTTCGTTGAAAGCGATGGTGGACCGGTTACCTTCCAGTCAATAAAAATAAACATACCGGTCGACGAAAGTATCTTCAAGAAACCAGCAGGTCTTGATAAAAGTGCTGGTAAATGATCACAGGTTTTCCATGCTTTTCTTTATGATCCCGATACAGTCATCTATCTGTTCCTGGTTGATAAGTAACGGCGGCGCAAAACGTATCCTGTCACCATGAGTGGGTTTGGCCAGCAGCCCGTTTTGTTTCATAGCTATGCAAATATCCCACGCGGCATCTTTTTGCGGGTGATTGATAACGATTGCATTAAATAACCCCTTCCCGCGTACTATCGAAATATGCTCGTGCCTGAGGTCGGTGAGCTCCTTACGGAAATGTGCGCCTTGCACTGCTGAATTCTCCGCCATCTGCTCGTCCACCAGCACCTGCAGTGCCGTCATAGCCACCTTGCACGCCATAGGATTACCGCCGTATGTCGACCCATGGTCTCCCGGTTTTATTGTCAGCATGATCTCATCATCAGCAAGCACCGCCGACACTGGCATCGTACCTCCCGACAGTGCCTTGCCCAGCAACAATATATCTGGCCGTACACCCTCATGATCGCACGCCAGCATTTTGCCGGTGCGCGCCAGGCCGGTCTGTATCTCGTCGGCTATAAAAAGTACATTTGCCTCTTTACACTGCGCTGCCGCTTTCGCCAGATAGCCCTCATCCGGTACTATCACACCTGCCTCCCCCTGTATAGGTTCCACCAGGAAGCCCACCACGTTGGCGTCCTGCAATGCCATCTGTAGCGCAGGTATATCATTATAGGGTATAGTTTCAAACCCCGGAGTAAACGGCCCGAAGTCCTTACGCGAACTTTCATCACTGCTAAATGAAATAACGCTGATAGTACGTCCATGAAAATTTTGCGCGCAGGTAATGATCTTTGCTTTATTGCGGGGCACACCCTTTACTTCATACCCCCAGCGCCGGGCCAGTTTCAGCCCCGTCTCTACTGCTTCTACGCCCGTATTCATAGGCAGCACCTTATCATACCCAAAGAACTTGGTAATGAATTCTTCATATTCGCCCAGCACATCATTATGGAAAGCGCGCGAGGTAAGCGTAAGCTTCTGTGCCTGCTCTATAAAAGTTTCAATGATCCGCGGGTGACAATGTCCCTGGTTGATGGCGGAATAACCCGAAAGAAAATCGTAATACCTGCGATCATCAACATCCCACACAAATACACCCTTACCCTTCGTCAGCACCACAGGTAGCGGGTGATAATTATGGGCACCATACATTTCCTCTTTTTCAAGAAACTGCCGCGTGAGCGATGTGATCGTTTTAGTAACAGGCATACAGCAAAATTAAGGGTTCACCTCCACATTCCCCTTGTGGTGATGGGTCTTCGCATCCGGAAGCTTCACCAGCTCGTGCAGATTTATTTTATCCAACTCCAGTATGGTATAATCTCCATCCGGCGCTTTTTCAAACATCGGCAGGAATTTCGCGCCATACACAAACTGGTTATGGGTATAAGAGGTTCGCTGCTGCACTATATTCGAAAAATGATCATCGAACGCTTTTATGTTTACGATCACCTCCATCTTGGTGTCGGTCACGTCCTCCTTCCGGCAGTGATACAATGGGCTGTCTTCATCTATCGCATGTACTATAGTCCAGCTGAGCGCCAGTGAATTGATCTTCGCAAACTGCAGGGGCAGCGGATAAAATTTGGTCACCGTCTTTCCGTTTTCTTCCTCATGCATGGCCAGCGTCACATTAGCTTCCACATCTGTCAGGTGGTTATTTTTATAGGTCGCCATCCGCAGCATGAGAGCCCTGCCCTCTTTAAACGGAGCTATAAGCACACTCGGACTAAAAAGCAGGTAGGCGCGCGGCCTTGAGAATCTTCCGTAAATAAGGCCGGTTACCAGCGCGAATGTAAGTATCCCCACCAGCGACTCGATAGATGCAATGGAATTGGTCATCATGCCAGACGGTGCCACATGTCCATACCCCACAGTGGTCAGTGTCTGCGAACTGAAGAAGAACGCCTCCATAAATTGTTCGGAAGTCGTATGTGCGCCATCTGTACCGGTTAGGTGACTGACCCCGGTCAGAAAATAAATAACAGCAAAAATCAGGTTGATAAATGTATAGAACAGGAAGATACCTAATATAAAGTGACTACCCTTCATGCGCAGCAGAGAGTGGTATACACTTGTACGCTCCCAGATGGGGATACCACGCTTGCGCAGATTTGCCGATCCGTCCGAATTGATAAGGCGGCCACCTTCCACACTGCTGTTAGGCCCAAAACCCGTATTGTCAATATCCCGTAACCGTTGCCTGTTTTGAATGGACATTCTTAACTGATATTATATCTATGAGCAGCGACACAACTACTGTCACTACCATCGTCATTATTCCGATAAACAACCCGTTGCGTTCACCGAAAAATGAAGTTACGATATAATGCGCAATGAAGAATAACAAACCATAAATTATTATCTTGATGGTCAGGTTAGCCACAGGCACCAGTTTGTAAGGCTTGGTGTTCAGTAAACGGCTCATGTGATAAAAATAATAGACACCCTGGCTGTAGCTGGAGATAATAAAACTCAGCATGACACCCGGTAGCCCCAACCATAGATAGAGCGGGTACATCAGCGAGCAGGCAAGTATCAGCTCGCCTACCGCCCCTATATTGCTGATGTGCCCCTGGTGCAGCTTCTGGAATACCGTTATAAAGCTATATGCCCGGAATGGCAGCATAAAGAGCGACACAAAGAATATAGGCACCGATGCCGAATAACCCGGCAGCAGCACATCAAAGAGTTCATACCTGAAGAAAATAAGAAAGAAAAACAACGGAAAAACAATATTGGAAAGGAACTTTGTAGAGCGGTTCATCAATGCCAGCAACGACGCCCGTTCATCCGCCTCTTTCACCTTCGTCATTTGCATCAGCACAGAGCTGCCTGCCGCACTCAGTATGATGGGTAAGAAAGGGATATTCTGTGTCCCGTTAAAATATATCGCCGACAGAGATGAGGTAAGCACTACAGAGATAATGAACTTATCTACCCAGTTCGACAGGGTCTGGAGAATATCGTAGAAACCCAGGTGCATCCACAACTTACGAATCTCAGCTACCTTCCTGAATTCTTCGTGCCCATCATCACTGTGTTGCTTTATTCGCACCCCTATCAATACCACTGAAATCAATATTCTCGCCAGGTTCAAACTAAGTAAACAAGTGAATAGTTTCAGGAACGAAAACCCGTTATCAAGCACATACTTATGAACAAACAGGTAACAGACCGCATAAAGAATATTGATCGCCGACAGCGCCTTGAAATTCTTAGCCACGATCAGGAACGACTCAAGAATAATACCCACAGCGAAGGACAGCATGAACACAAACGGTATCACAAAGCCTATCCCTGTCGACGAGTTTTGCAGTCCCGCAAACAGGCTGCTCAGTACTACCAGCCATACACCATACAATATGTACTGCCATTTTTTTACACCCTGCGCCAGCTTCAATACGGTAGAAACAGAATACGTGGTAATAATGGCATGTATACCAAAACACGCAATGGGGTAAAGAAAAGAAAGCTGTATCCAGAAGTTCTGATAAGTACCATAAATAGGCTTCGGCAGGTGACGCGAATAATACAGCAATACCAGCAGATTTGCCAGCGATGGAAATAGCCTGATGACAAAAATGAAAAATGAATTACTGAATAAACTGTTACTTTTTAGCTGCAGCGAAGGCATCACATTCTTCCTTGTTTAGGTATTTGATCACCTTTGCGGGATTGCCTGCTATCACGCAATACCCCTCCGGAAAGCTTTTTGTTACTATAGCGCCCGCCCCTACCGTTGTAAAATCACCAAGTTTCACTCCCGGCAGTATAATGGCCCCCATCGCCACCCATACAAACCGCCCTATCTCAATGGGCGGGTCCGGCAGATGAAGGTCGTTATTGATAAAATCGTGGTTGGCTGATATGATGCCCGCATTAGGCGCTATATTACTATAGTCGCCAAATATGATCCCGTTCTTGGCATTTATATATATCCCCGCCGAATCTCCCGGATAAACGCCCTTGCCCAGCTTTATGTTCTGCGGATTGTGAATAGTGGTCGTATGGTGTATCGCCCATTTTACTTTAGCATTGTTCCGCAGCAGCCTCCTGAAAATAAAATCCCGCACATAGAAGCTAAAGCTCATTTCCTTCCTCATCCCCAAAAGAGATTTCAGTCCACTCACCACAGGATTGCCCATACGCTCCGTTTTTATCCTTTTTTAAATATTGGGTAACATGCACCAATGCACAGCAAGATCAGCAGTACGCTGCACACTATAGTTATCTTCTGGGTCTTATATACACTGTCAGGCCTGAAGTGGAATTCTATGCTGTGGCTGCCGGCTGGTATCTTTATCACACGCAGCACATAGTCAGCCCTCATTATCGGCGTTTCTTTTCCATCTACAAAAGCCTTCCACCCCTTCGAGTAGTATATATCAGAGAATACTGCCAGCCCGTCCTTTGAATTATTCGATGAGAACGAGATGTCATCCAGGCCATACTTCGCCAGCTTCACATAAGCGCTGCTGTCCTTTCCAAAAGTATAATTACCTATATCGTTCTTGAAGGTAACGCGCATTACCGCAGTCTTTTTCGGATTGAAGGCGTTAGGCACTTCAGTAGTATCCCCTATCTGTCCCGCGTTCAGCCCATCCATTTCCTCGTCTGCTGTATTCGCCCACTTTACCTCGTCTACAAACCACGCATTGCCGCACCGTGTAGGGTTCGGTATCACGAATGGTGCCTTCTTCTGTCCGCCCACTATTATATACTTGGTGTTTAGCATGTTCAGCACCTGGGCGTTGTAACCCCGGCTCATTTGCCGCTCTATCAGGTCCTGGTATATCTCCATTTTCGCCGGGTGGTAACCACCTACGCACTTATGGAAGTAAGCCTGTATTGCATCATTATAGGTATCACGACTCAGATCCAGCACACGGTAATACGGGTCCGGGTCTTTCAGTATCTGCTGGTCCACTGGTCTTGGCTCAAACTCCGACTGGTATTCCGCAGCATCCACATAGTTTTTCTCGCTTAGGTAATCCAGCGATACCGGTATCAGGTCTATGGCCACTACCACTCCCAGACCCACTATCATTATAGTCTGCGTGATCTTATTTTTCAGGAATGCCCATAAAAGCCCTGCGCCCAGCAATATATAGATGGCGCTCTTCACGCCGCTGGTCATAGCCAGCGATATGCGGTCGTCCTTCAGCAGCTTCACCATTTCTGGCTGCAGTTGCGCGTCCGATCCACCGGTAAAATCAAAGAACATACTACCCCCCAGGCCTATCAGCACACACAACCCCGCTGTAATGCCTGCTGCTATTTTCACCTGCTGCCACATCTTTGGGTCGTCCTTGCGGTTTATTACTTCCTGCACTGCCCATATACCCAGGAACGGGAACAGGAACTGCGGTATAACTAGTGACATAGACGGCGTCCTGAACTTATTCAGGTACGGAAGATGGTCAAACAGGAAATAATTAATACTATCGAAGTTCTTGCCCCACGACATGATGATGCATATCGCACTGGCGGCTATTATCCACCATTTGTGCGGCGACCTGATCACCATAATACCCAGCACAAACAGGAAACAAATGATAGCGCCAAAGTATACAGGGCCGCTGATGAATGGCTGAGGCCCCCAGTACAAAGGCAGTTGCTCCGCTGCCCCACCTATCGCCGCAGATGTTTTCGGCGCCTTATCTGCCGATTCGCCTGACGAGCCACCGTACAGGTACGGGATCATCAGGCAGAATGTCTCGCCTATACCATTGCTCCACCGGAACGCATATTCTTTATCCAGCCCGCCATTCGTTTTCTTATCATGTCCCGATAGTTCACTCGTACCACCCCTCATTGTTTCCTTTGCGTATTCCGATGTCGTGAGTATAGATGTAATACTCGGCCCCACTCCTATCGCCGCCGCTCCCGCTGCTATAGCGCACGAGATAAAGAATTGTTTCATCCTGCCCTCTTTCACGGCTATCACCAGCATACCCATCGCAAAACACCCGAACATAATAGCCGAATAGTAAATGACCTGGAAGTGATTATTATTAAATATCAGCTCGAAACTGAGGGCCAGTAGCGCCGCCCCCGTAAGCCATTTCTCTTTGAATACCAGGTACAGCCCCGCCATTGCTGCCGGCAGGTAGCCTATGGTCATCATCTTGGTGTTATGCCCAACAGCTATAATTATAGCATTGTAAGATGAGAAGGCGTAGGCCAGTGCCCCCACCATGCTCAGCCATTTATTTACGCCCAGCACGCGCATGAGCAGGTAAAAGCATAGCATAGCTACAAAAAAGAAGTAAGCCGGGTCACCCACCTTACTCAGCAACGTTTGCAGGTAGGCCGGGTAGTTAGTATCGGGCGATACTGCACTATAAGTAGTATAGGTGGGCATACCGCCAAACATACTGTTCGACCATAATACATCCTTTCCCGTAGAATCATGGTAGGCCATTCCCTCGCGCGCCATCCCCTGCCATGAGGCATTATCATGGCGGCTCAGTTTCTTACCTTCTAACGTCGGATAGCAGTACAGTACTGATATTACAATAAAACATACAATAGCCAGGATGTCTGCCCCGTATTTCTTAAGATCAAATTGCATAGTGTGCTTTTTAGCAAAACAAAAATAAACCTTCTATCCGCTTATCGAAATTAATTGAGTAAAAACCTTTGCAAATTAACGGCAATACAGCAGACGAAGTACACAAACCTGGTTAATAATGGTTAAACTGGCTATTCTCGGCCAAACCACCATTTTTACCCCTCCCCCCTTACTCTGTTTAAATCTTTATACCTTTTCGCTTACTTTTGCCACCCTTAGTGAGAATGTCAAAATAGGCCAAACAGAATCCATGCTATCAAAAGAATTAATGCTCAGGGCTTACCGGCTCATGATGACTGCCAAAGCAATGGCAGAGATTTATGATGCCAACCGGCCCATATGCAAGTATGTGCACAGCACCTCCCGTGGTCACGAAGCCATACAGCTGGCCACCGGCTTTCTGCTCAAACCATGCGATTTTGTTAGCCCCTATTACCGCGATGAAAGCCTCATGCTCGGTATGGGCTACCGGCCTTATGAGCTCATGCTGCAGCTCCTCGCCAAGGGCGGAGATCCGTTTACCGGCGGCCGGGCTTATTACAATCACCCCAATATCCGCCGCGAAGGTTTCCCCGGCATCATTCACCAGAGCAGCGCTACCGGTATGCAGGTCATCCCCACCACCGGAATTGCGCAGGGTATACAGTACCGCGAGAAGCAAAAATTATCAGAATATCCTGTTGCGCCGGTTACCATATGCTCACTCGGCGATGGCAGCGTCACCGAAGGCGAAGTAGGCGAAGCATTCCAGTTTGCCGTGCTCAAACAGTTACCCATCATTTATCTCGTTCAGGACAATGACTGGGGTATTTCTGTCTCCAGCGATGAAGCACGTACCATGGATGCTTACGAATTTGCAGCAGGCTTTAAGGGCATGGAGCGCGTTAGGGTCAATGGCAGCGATTTTACCGACTCCTATAATACCATGCAGTACACCATAGATTGGGTGCGCGAATACCGCCGCCCCATATTGGTGCACGCCAAGGTACCGCTACTCGGGCATCACACATCCGGCGTACGTAAAGAATGGTACCGTACCCCTGAAGACCTCGCCAAGCACGCGCTCGATGATCCTGGTCCCAAGCTCAGAAAGGTATTATTGAATCAGAAAGATATTACAGAGGCCATCCTCGATCAGATAGAAGAAGAAGAAAGAATATACGCACAGGCCGAATTTGATGCCGCAGTCGCCTCACCTGAGCCAGACCCCGCCCACGTTGCCGACCATGTGTACGTACCCACACCAGTAACGGAAGAAAAAGGCAATCGCTCCCCTGCTGGTCGCGACAAAGTAGTAATGGTCGATGCCGCGCTGCATGCTGTCGAAGAGTTATTGCAGGATCATCCCGAAGCCCTGTTTTACGGGCAGGACGTAGGTAAACGCCTGGGCGGTGTATTCCGCGAGGCCGCTACCCTCGCCGACAAATTCGGCGACAACCGTGTCTTCAACATGGCCATACAGGAAGCCTATATTGTTGGTTCAACCATTGGTATGAATGCCGTTGGTCTCAAACCAATTGTAGAGGTTCAGTTTGCCGACTACATCTACCCCGGGCTCAATCAATTGGTTACAGAGATCAGTAAATCCTGCTACCTCAGTTGTGGTAAGTTCCCCATCTCCATGATACTGCGTGTGCCTATTGGCGCCTATGGCGGCGGTGGCCCGTATCACAGCGGCAGTGTAGAAAGTACGCTGGCCACCATCAAAGGTATTAAGATAGCCTATCCAAGTAATGCAGCAGATATTAAGGGCCTCATAAAAGCTGCCTTCTATGATGGCAATCCCGTGGTCATGTTGGAGCACAAAGGCCTCTATTGGAGCAAAGTACCCGGTACCGATGAAGCGAAGACCGTAGAGCCAGACCGCGATTACATACTGCCATTTGGCAAAGGAGCAGTCGTTACAGAAGCCTCGCAAGACAATATTGATAACGGTGCCTCAATATGCATCATCACTTATGGCATGGGCGTATACTGGGCCAAAAATGCAGCAAAGCAATATCCCGGCCAGGTGGAGATTATAGACTTACGCACCATATATCCGCTCGATGAAGAACTGGTATACCGCACCGTGAAAAAGCACGGCAAGTGTATCGTCCTTACAGAAGAGCAGTTGCGCAATTCATTCTGCGAAGCCCTCGCCGGCCGCATAGCGCAGCATTGCTTCACGCACCTCGATGCCCCGGTTCAGACCATCGGCGCCCTCGACTTGCCCGCAGTACCCATGAACATGGGCCTCGAAGCCGCCATGCTCCCTAATGCAGACAAAGTAGCAGAAAAAATAGGCGCCTTACTGAGATGGTAATGAGCAATTTCTTTGCCGGAAATAAAAAGCTTATTTTCATTTTCGAACAAGTAGAAAAATGGCAACTTTACTTTTCCTGGCAACAATTGTCACCCTCCTTATTTTGCTTGCAAACCTGACCGCAAAGCTGATAAAGCGTAAAAACATTGCTACCACTTTAAAAGCAATTGCGCTTGTCACGTTATCATATTTTTCATTGTGGTGCTTCTTCTATTTTATTAGCAATGACGTGGCAGTTCCATTAGGAACAGATATCTGTTTTGATGACTGGTGCATCACAGTTACAAAAATTGAAAAAACACCGTCTATAGAAAAAGACAACGAGGTACTTGCCCCCAATGAACAGTTTGTGATTCTGCACATAAAAATCAGCAACCACGCAAGAGGTATCGCTCAAAAGCCATCGAAGCCAAGAGTGCATATAATTGATGAAAAAGGGAGTTACTGGTCAGTTTCAGACAAGGGTCAACACCTGCTTGAAAAAACATTTGGCCAGCAAGTACCTATAGATCAAAAACTGGAATTAAATCAATCATTGGAAACACAACTTGTTTTTGAAATACCCAAAAACGCTGAAAAAATAAAAGTGCTCATTGAGGAAGGGCCTTTTATTACTAAATTTTTATTGCCAGACGATAGAAAAGTCTTTTTAGTGAACTAATATATTTGAGGTCACGAATGTCGAAATTGAATTGTGGCTAGCAATTCGGGAAGGGAAAAAATGATATTACTGACATATTGGTCGAGTACGCCCCCTTGCAGTGGACGTCAACCGTCGATTGGCCCTTCTATACACAAAATAAACAGCAATATATACAAAAAATACATTATGCGTATAATAGATAGCCCATTCTACGCATAATATGCGTAGAATACCGTTACTTTGCGTAGAATAATCATTTTAATCGACGCAAAATATGCGTAGAATATGAGCATATACATCCATCAAAATACCTCATGGCCCAAATTCTATTGGGATGTTGAACGTATATCTGCTTTACTGGCAACGATCAGGAATAAACAAGGCAAGCTGGTTGGTAGAATGGAAGCGCTTGGCTTCAATCTGAGAGCAGAAGCTACATTAAATACATTAACCCTCGATATTCTTAAGTCAAATGAAATAGAAGGCGAGATACTCAACCCTGAAGAAGTGCGCTCGTCATTGGCAAGACATTTAGGAATGGATATTGTCGGCCTGGTCCCATCAGACAGATACATTGATGGCGTTGTCGAAATGATGTTGGATGCCACTCAAAAATTTAAAAATGATCTTGAGAGTGATCGTTTGTTCGGCTGGCATGCTGCTATGTTCCCAACAGGCCCTAGTAGCATATACAAAATAACCGTTGGTAATTGGCGGCGTTCACCCATGTATGTTGTTTCGGGTGGCATCGGCAACGAGCGTATCCATTACGAAGCACCCGGCGCGGAGCTTCTTGATGGCGAAATGAACAAATTTTTTGAGTGGTTCAATGCTGAAAAAAATATTGACCCTGTTTTAAAAGCCGCCATAGCACATTTATGGTTCATTACCATTCACCCGTTCGATGACGGCAACGGACGAATAGCCAGGGCGATTACAGACCTCCAGCTTGCACGTGCAGATGAAAGTTCCCAGCGCTTTTATAGTATGTCTGCACAAATACAAAAAGAGCATAGTTCTTATTATCTGATTCTTGAAGCAACGCAAAGAGGTACATTAGATATTACCAACTGGCTGGAATGGTTCTTGCATTGCTTAGACCGTGCGTTGATCGCCACAGATGATATATTGGCCACTGTTCTTGCAAAAGCAAAATTCTGGGATACCTATGCACAAGCAATATTAAACATCAGGCAAAAATTAATGCTGAACAAAATGCTCGATGGCTTCGAAGGAAAAATGACCGCAGCAAAATGGGGCAAAATCGCCAAATGCTCACATGATACCGCATTGCGTGACATTCAGGATTTGATAGAACAAAATATTTTAGAAAAAGAAAACGCCGGCGGCAGAAGTACCAGCTATATTATTAGCCACGTCTAATATGGGATTAGGCCAATAATTTTTATGCTATCAGGTTATCATATAAAGTTCTAGGGATACTGGAGCTTAATTATTTCCTTGGGAATATCGGTAAAATCGCGCCACTGTAAATTAAAATCAGGATTATACGCCAATGGGAGTTGTACAGTTTTGGCCTGCCGACCGAAGCTTTCCGCATAGGTGGGGTCACTTTTCGTCTCGCAGTCACCTCTCGCTTGGAGAGGCCGGGAGAGGCTCGTTATTGATTTCCAATTTTGGTAACTATATTAGCCTTATGAAAAAGCTATTGATCATTATCGCTTCCATATTGTGCTGCCACGGCATACTCTCTGCCCAGCAGGCCCCTAAGGCCTCGCGCATACTATGCGAAGACTGCCGTGATTTTCCCTTCAGGCCGCTGGGCTGCAACCATACCAGTTGCCTGGAGCAGATGCTGTCCACAGCCACCCGCGATACCCTGGTCAATTACCTGCTGCTGCCCACTAATGTAGCCGATAAGATCGTATTTGAGCGCAACCGCGGCGCTGATCGCATGGCCGACTACAAAAAGGTGCTCGATCAATATGAGTACCGCGACCTGTTGAAGTCCTACGACCGGTTTGTAAAGGACCGTACGCCATACTCGGCTCCGGCCCCGCGCACCAATGTAGATTATGCCACGCCCATATTGTTTGAGTCCGGTAAGTATGTAATTGCCGACCAGAATAATGATATACTCCGCGATGCCCTCGCAGAGCTGGAAAAAGACCCTGCTGCCAAACTAACCATCATAGGCACCACCGACAATTCAGGTGATGAAGCGACCAATAAAGACCTGGCACAGAAGCGTGCAGAAGCTGTGAAGGACTACCTCGTGGAGCATGGCGCAACCCCTAAACGCATCACTGCTACCGGCAGGAAGAGCAGTAAGCCCACTACTGACAAAACGAGTGCAGATGAAAAAGCCGCCGGCAGAAGCGCGTATATGATATTGAAACATTGATAATAATATCATTAACATTTCTATAATTTGCAGGGATTAAACGTTCAGAGTAAATTAGTGTCTGACTAATAGTGGCAAGGTTTTTGTATGCAATTTCTGAATATTGAACCGCCTGTTTGTATACCATTTTCGAATTTTTATAAAAACTAATGCACAATGAAAAAAGGATTTTTTCTCATTATGGTCGCTTGCCTGTTGTCGGGCCGTACGGAAGCGCAGAGGTCACAGTTTGATACCGTAGCCGTATCCATCCTCGACAGGATGAGCGAGATGATCGGCCAGCTGGGTTCATGCAGCGCCACGGTAAAATCAAATTACGACGTGAGCAGCCAGCAGCTGGGCCTGGTAAAGCACTCAGATGTGGAGCATGTGTACGTAGGCGGCCCGGATAAGATGCTGGTACGCTCAGAAGGCGACAAGGGTACCCGCTACCTGATGTATAATGGTAAAATGCTCAGCTACTATTCTGTAGATAAAAACCATTATGCGCAGGTGAAAGTACCATCGAACGTAATGGACATGATAGACTACATGAATAAAGACTACGGTATTGTTTTCCCTATGTCTGACTTCATGTACCCCGGCTTTGTAGATGATATCATCAACGAGGCCCGCACTATAGTGCTGCTAGGCATGACCAAGGTAGATGGCAAGGATTGCTTCCATATCGCCGGTACTGCTAAGGATAAAACATTCCAGTTCTGGATAGCAGATGATGCGTTCTCCCTGCCGGTAAAAATGGTGATCGTCTATACCGACAAGCCGCTGAACCCGCAATATGAAGCTACCTACTGCGACTGGCAAATCAACCCTACCCTGCCTGAGAGCATATTTGAATTCCGGGCTCCGCCAAATGCGCAGAAAATAAAACTTAAACCCTTATCAGCTAAAAAATAATTCTTTAATCTCTTACCATTTTCGAATATGAAAACCTTCAGTCAGATAAAAGCAGCCAGTATAGTATTTATGTTTTGCCTTATAGCCTGTTCAGTTCCGCAGAGCAGCTCCGCGCAGCGTTTTGGCCACGGTGGTGGCGGAGGCGGTGGCAGCAGGGGCGGTGGTGGTGGCTTCAGAGGTGGTGGTGCTGGTGGCGGCGGCTCACGTCCTAGCCAGGTGTTTGGTGGTGGCCGTGGCTTTAATGGCGGCGCCCACAACATAGGCAGTCACGAGATTGCGCCGGCAGCAGCACGTCCGGGTCGTGGCGGATTTGGTACCCGCAATGAAGGTGTGTACCACCATGTAAATGGCGGCGTACGCCCTTATTACTACCATCCATATCACCCTTATGCATGGGGTGCTTACTGGCATCCGTTCGGCTATTTTGCCGCAGCACTTACCGCAGATGCTATCTATTTTTCACTCGCCAATCAGCAGTACTATTACGACCAGGGCGTTTACTACGCACCGTCCGGCAACGGCTATTCGGTGGTAGCGCCACCTATAGGCGCAGTAGTTACCTACCTGCCAAATGGCTACCAGACAATAGATATGGGCGATGGTGTTTACTACTATTACGGCGGCGCATTTTACCTGGGTCAGAGCAACTCTTACCGCGTGGTACCGGCTCCCGTAGGCGCAGTAGTTACAGAGCTTCCTGACGGGGCTACCCAACAGGTGATCAACGGCGAGAACTACCTGCTCTATAACAACACTTATTACGAGCCAATATCCCAGAATGGGCAGGACGCTTATGAAGTAGTGCAGGTAAACTAGTAGCACAATATTATAATGCTAAGTGGCAGCGTTACTTGCTGTCACTTAGCATTAGTTCTTTAATATACTTTACGGGTGCACTGCCGTAGCTAAGGAATTTTTCGTGAAACTGTTTGAGGTTAAAGCTGCTGCCCATTTTCACTTTTAGCTGCTGCCTCAGGTCATATATCTCGGTATAGCCCGTGAAGTAGCAGTCGAGTTGCACCTGTGTTACAGATACCCGCTTCCACTTGCCTTCGGCCTCAGCCTGCTGCTGGAAAGCCTGGCGTACCAGCAGGTCCATCGCATCTTCCTTGCTCATGTTCTTGGTGTGTACACTGTAATCGAGTATGGTGTTGCAGGTGCTGCGCAGGTTCCATTTGTAGTACATCAGCCACATCTCCGGCGATGCATGTGTAGAGTTGATACCCTGGTCGCCATCATAGCCGTTCTCCAGCATCATGCGTTCGGTATATACCGCCCAGCCCTCTATCATGGCATTATTTCCCAGTATGGCCTTGATGATACTTGGTGAGCGATTGGCATACACCAGCTGTGTGTAATGGCCGGGTATGGCCTCGTGAATGTTGAGTATCTGTAGTATGTAGTGGTTGTACTCACGCAGGTAGCTTTCGGCCTTCTGCTTGTCCCATCCTGATAGGCTACCTACATTGTAGTAGGTATTGCCGTTCTTGTCGTAGGGGCCGGGCGAGGTTATAGAAGCCCCTGCTACACCAGCCATGTAGGCCGGTTCTTTCCTTACTACCAGCGGCTTCGACGGATCTATGTAAATGAGGTCTTTGTTTTTGATAAAGGCTTCCAATACAGGTATCTGCGCCGATATAGCCGCCTGGAACGAGTCAGCCTCTACATGTTTCCGGGATAGTGTATCTATCATTTGCCGTATAGCGGTGAGGTGGTCAGTCGGCATAGGTGCAGCACTGAAATACTTTGGCCATAGCTGCGTAGTGATCTCATACATCTGCTTATGCAGATCATCTTTATGTTGCAGCGCCTTGTGGTATATTTCTTCGGCCGTATAGCCCGATTGTATATCGTAAGCAAATTTGGCATCGTACAACTCCTTGCCCAGCCTGAAGCTGCGGGGGTGATCATTCTTCAATCCCTTCAGCCATTCGGTATACGCTTTGATGGCTGCTACAGCCACTTTGGCCCTGGCCGTAATAGCATCCTGTTCTGCTTTATCCAGGTGGCATTTGCCCAGCGCTTCAGGCAGGTCTTGCTCGAAGACTGATATGCCGCCCAGGTTCTGCTCTATGGCCAGTGCCGTATGCTCCGCTGTGGGGTCTTTGATGTTACTCGCTGCGGCCTTGTAATATGCAGGTATTGCATCCATGCGGATATAGAAGTTGCGCAGGCGCTCGTCTACCGGTGCATAGTCGTTGCCCAGCATGTCTGCAAAGCTGCTGCAGACATTATATCCCGATGGGTCCCACTGATAGGCTTTTTGCTGCTGTATCCCCCACTCTGCTGATTTTAGTTGGTTCTCTATCAGGTGGTAGTCGGTCTTATTCGCATCAGACAGCGCAGAGATCGTGAACTTTTTAAGCGAGTCGAGACCTGTTTTGCAGAACGCCAGCTCCCGCGCCCGCGACTTATCATCAGGTATCACCAGTTTGCTGTCATATTTATGATAGCCTACTGAGCTGGCCCAGCCGGGATATACGGCCCAGAGGTCCAGCGCCCAGCGTTCTTTAAAAGCATTGAACCGCGCATCGTCAGATGCGCCTGTAGTCTTTGCAATGGCTGTATTCATGTAACTGAGCAATATTAAAGCCAGGAATATTATACTGTTTCTTTTCATCCGCAATGATTAATGGGCAAACTTAAGTAAAGCTGTGAGTATTCTGATAGGTGATTTTATGGGGGAACTGGTACCAAAGGTTTTACTGCACCATCACTTTGGCTACACCATAGTTGATACCATTGTCTATCTTCAGAAAGTACATGCCGTCTCTGAGGCCCAGTGCGGGAATGGAATGAGTGGTTTGGGTCTGGCCGGCAACAAATTGTTCCTTGTAAACGATGCGGCCCATCATATCAGTGAGGCAAAGGTCGTAAGTGCCACCATCGGGTGTACTGTAGGAGAAAGTAATGCCATTCCTGTTACCTATACCCAATGGTGTCAGTTGCAGTTGCCCGGCGGCTATCACCGGCACATACAAGCGGGAAGTAGACGTAAGTATATTGTCTATAAACCATGTGGTACCGCTTGTATCAGTAGACGTATATCTGAAGCCAAGGAAGAAATCGGTATTGCCTTTATAGCCGCTTATGTCCACCTCGCGGGTCGTCCAGTTAGTGTCGGCGGGGCTGCCCATAGGTGGGTATATACCAGCTATGCCTGTATCAGCTGCTGAAAAAATATCGGTATACGATGTAAATACCGACAGGGAAGACCCTGAGGGTATGCTCACTTTGGTATCGAAACGGAAGAAGACGCTGCTGGTACCATAACCGGAGAAATTGAGCAGCGGGCAAATGAGGTATGCCGTATCCAGATGAAACGCTTTGTCGTAGTAGCCGGTACACTGCAAGCCGGGGGTGGTGTCCCTGCCGCCTTCGGGCGTACAACTCCAGGCGCCTAATGGAATAGTAGTCTGGATCGGATTATATCGGAGCCAGCCTGAAGGAAAGTCAGTACTTAACACACACTGTACGTCAAAATTCTGATTGAGCTTAGTTGCAGGCTGGGCATAGGCTCTTACGCCTGCGAACAGGGCAATAACAACTACCAGACGGCCTATAGTTCTCATAAGCAATTGCCTTTCCATAGTGTGTGCCTAAACACGATTATCAAAAAAATTACGGGATCATTACTTTCGCAACACCGTAGTTGTATTCATTTCCCAGCTTTATGCAATACAACCCACTTTGCAGATCCAACCCATGTATTGCGTAATGCTGCTCCCCTGCGGAGCTGTTAATTTTTTCCGAATGTACACATTTTCCCAACATGTCAAAAATAGAAAGATCGCAGGTTGCGAGACTGGGGGTACTAAATGCTATGTTGATCTCGTTCTTTTTGCTGTTACCTATCACTGTTAATGGCATATACTGGTTGGGAATATTGTGAATATCAACCATGGAAGAAGTGGTGATCTCTACATTGTCGAGGTACCAGATACTGCCTGAAGTCGCCGGAGATGTGTACATAAACGTCAGGTAGAGCGGGGTCATCGTTTTCAAAGCAGTAATATTGATCTGGTGCGTCACCCAGTTCGAAGAGTCGTTAGTGCTAATGGCAGGTGTCATTTCGGAATAAGTATGAGTGCTATCGAAATGAGTAGTATCAGAAAAAGGAGGCGGATTGTCTGTATGTACTACCGATAGTTTGGCCCCCAGATATACTTTGGTTGTTTTGAGATCAAACCTGAGGAAAACAGAATCGGTATAACCCGACAGGTCCAGCTTTGGCGTAATGAGATAAGAAGTATCCAGGTGAAAATCAGCACTCCACACACCGGTACATTCCATACCGGGTGTACCGAAGTTGCCATCCTGTGGATTGCAAGTCCAGGCACCCTGGGGACTGGTAGACGCAATGGGATTGAAAGACATCCAGTTTGTAGCAAAACCGGTGGTATAAACGCAAGCCACATCAAAATTTTCATGCAATGTGGTCACTGCGGTCTGAGCATAAGCACCGGAAAGCAAACTAATCTTAAGTAGCGTAAATATGATCCAAAATATCCTTGTTCTCATCTAAAAAACTATTTATAACAAAACAAACCGCAATTTAACCAAATTACCGCCGCACTCTTCGTTGTTCTATATTATTTTTTATTAGCGACAATAATTATACTAAAATAAAATATGTAGAACAGGCACACTTATGGCTAGTAGCATTGACGAGCAATCCCCAATAAATGTTAGTACCTTAGAAATATTTTTTTGGGGTACTAACAATCGTCATGCATATCTCGTCTATAGTATTAACTGAAAGTTTGTTAGGCTGCCAGATGAACTAAAATTTATAATGCGTTGTCTGAAACAATCAATATAAGTGGTCAATACATTATACCAGAAGAGAGCGCCGGTGGACACAGCGAACTCAGTGTACTGGTGAAGGATTGTATTGCCGGATCACGCAGCGCACAGAAAAAACTCTATGATCATTACTCGCCGGCTGTTTACGGTGTTATCAGGCGGTACTTGTATAATAGTGAGCAGGCGGCGCAGGAAGTATTGAATGACTGTTTTCTGAAGATCTTTACAAAGCTTGGCCAATACTCGTTCCAGGGGTCCTTCGAAGGGTGGATCAGGAGACTGGTTGTAAATACAGTCACCGACCACCTGAGAAAGAACATAAAACATGAGCATGATTTTAAAGAAATGCAGCCCGATGATGTGTATGTGAATAGTGAATCAGTAGAAAAATTATCGCACAAAGAGTTGTTGCGGATAATTGATTCTATCCCAGACACACACCGGTTGGTTTTTAACCTATTTGTATTCGAAAATTATTCTCATAAAGATATAGCAGCTATTTTAAATATAAATGAAAATAACAGCCGCTGGCACCTGAACGACGCCCGGCGAAGATTGAAAGAAAAAATTAATTCTATCAGGAAGTAATTATGGAAAAGAATAAAAAACACATTGATGACCTTTTTAAGGAAAAGTTAGGTGGCTACACCGAAACTCCGCCTCCCGCCGCATGGGATGCCCTTGAAAAAAGTTTAAATGGGATGCCCGACGCCGGCAGGCGTACCGGCTACCGCAGGCTCGGCTATTTGGGCTTATTGCTGCTCGGCACTGTGCTGAGCGTTTCCGTGGCCCGTGTATTATCCGGCAGCGCGGACAAGGCAGCTGTGACGCCCGGACAAAACCCGGTGGCTATGGTACAGGATGCGGCCCCTGTAGCTATTACACCAAAGAACAGAAACACTACCCAGCCTGCTGAAACAAAACCGACGACGAATACTGAAAATAACCTGACCACCGAAACTCCAAAAACTACTACTGCAAATACCGTAACAACAGAAACACCAAAAACAACCACAACAAATAACGTAAAAACTGAAACCTCTGAAACAACGACTACAAATAATCAACCAGCCCCTGCAACCCCGATAAAACAAGCTACTGCATCAACTACACACACCAAACAGCCCGGTGTAGCCAAGACTACCCCCCACTCCACTGCAAGACAACAACAAGCGGTGGTAGTGCCGCAAGCCGGCACATCGACTAAAACGTCCGGGAGCACAGCTATGGCTACTGCCACAAACAACAATCATACTTCAGATAATCCATCAAATGATGCTGAAAATGAACCAGTTGTACTGAACAGCGCTCCAAGACTCAGTAATTTTAAGGGAGTACCGGGAGCTGACACCAAATCACAAAGTATAAGCAAAGAACAAGCTGCATTGAAAGCAACTGCAACCGACCAACCCGAACTGCCAGAGCAGCCAAAGATCAGCAAACCACGCCCGATATTTGACAGGTTTGAAGCAGGTGTGAAGGCTGGTTTTGAAGCATGGGCAAACAGCGATGCCGCTAGAAAATACCTGGTATCTCCTTATATACAATACAATCTATCGCCCAAATTTGCCATTATGCTGCAGCCGGCTGTTAAGTATGCTACTGTATATACGGTGAACATAGGTGACCCTAAATCGTACATAAATGCACATGGTGACAGTAATACTACTGCTATCCAGGCAGGAGCACCTGTACCGGTTTACCCCGTTACAGGCGGCACCACGCCATCCCTGTACATAACGCCATATGCTTATAAGCAATCGCATGACACTGTTGTCAAGTCCAATACTTTTGGCGGCACTTATACCGAATATGAACTACCAATTTTGCTGAAATACAAGCTAACCAAAACATTCGCGCTCTATGGCGGCGTGAATATAAACTACAGCAAACTGACGACCATTACTGAGCATACCTTGACATCACCCAGTATAGGTATTTCAGATACTGCCAATGTAGTTTCCTCTACTAAAACAAACCAGGCGCCATTACCCACAAGCGCTGTGATCACTTATGCCGGCAACTCATATAGCACTTACACTGCTCCGGAATTTGCTAACCAACACGGAGGTGGCATTATACGCTTAGGTTATATGCTGGGATTCAGTTACGAATTTACACACAGGTGGCTGTTTGATGTGCTGGCACAAAAAACGGATGCAAAGTCGGCCACAATAGGTGGATATGATGTAAACGGCCCATTAGCCTCTACTTACTTCCGTTTCACAATTGGCTACAAACTTATTTCAAAATAGAATCATATTGCATTCATAGAAACAATTCCGTAAACGCTATCAAACTTTGAAAAACAGAAGTCCCGGACCTGACCCCGGGACTTTTGTTTTTCTCAAAATAAGTGCTGCCCGAATGGAACGCATAACTACGGCATGCTTCCTGATCTGTAAATGACAAGCTGCAAGCTTTAGCCAGGACAATGTCATTCTGTTAAGCAATCCGACTACTTTCAACCCATGGCAAGGTTGTCTTTCTTACTACCATTTTGCCCCTATTTCATCGGGGCTACTCATAGCTATCCCCAACCGGGGTTCTTTAATTTAATAACATTACAATAAGGTGCTGTGATAACCTAACCTATCACACCGGTTTCACCGGTCTTTACTCTATTGGAGTCCCTGGGCTGCCTTCATTGCCAACGATGAAATTGAATTGCACAGTTTCATTGCCGTCGGTGGCTGAAGGAAGACCAGGCCTGCACTCCTTTTACACTGTGGTGAAGGTGTATCTATCCTGCCGTTTCAGCGCGTCATCAGGGCATTATTATCAACAGCCAGACCCACACAAAAAAAACCGCCGGAGCGCTTTTGGCGGTCCGGCGGTAAAATCATGAGTAAGGCATTATCAGTCCTTCAGCCACTTCAGTACTTCAGAAGTATTGGTGTTGGTGAGCCTGATCATATACATACCCGGTGCCAGTGAAGGTGCCTTGATCTGTATGGTGCTTGTGCCCTTATTCCATTTATTGCTCAGTACTTCTCTTCCTGTTGCGTCAAACATATTTACCGCTATGTTGTCATCAGCCGGATACTGGGAGAACAGATTAACTGTATTCACGTCCTCGCCCTGCTGCGACAGCCAGTACTTGTTATTGTTATGTACCACCGGCTTCACATCAGTAGGGTCTTGCACCGTTATACTGCTGGTGCCCGGACAACCATTTGAATCGACCTGCAGGGTATACGTACCCGGTGTGGTGAACACATAAGTGTTGACCACAGCTCCCAGTATTGGCGATCCCGTGCCCGTACCTGTATACCACTGGAACGAACTATAGCCTGTAGGAGTCACAGACAAAGTATGGCCGGCAGTTGTGCCTGTAACACGTGTAATCGAAGGCACCGGTGTGGCGCTTGAGGTAACAGATACCTGGAAAGAGCTGTCTCTGCCCTTGTAGTAGATATGTAACGCAACAGTGAACACGCCGTTTGTAGGGAAGCATATTGTTGGTGTATCTATAGCCGAATTGGAGATAACCGGACCTGCAGGGCTTACCATCCAGCGGATACTGTCTGTAACGCCTATACTGGTATTCTTAAAGAGTACGCAGCTATCCTGGCAGGTGAGCGTAACCGGATCTGTGAAACTGGCAAGAAGCACAGTAGTCACTTTACGGATCACACTGTTATTTTCATCGGCAAAGTACAGGCTGCCGGATGTATCCACACCCATCTGCTGCGGATTGAAGATCTGCGCACCACGTCCGTCGGCGCCATCGCCGCTGTAACCATAGCCAAGGCCGGTATCTACCACGGTAGTGATCGTTCCGCTGAGCGATACCTTACGGATACGCTCGTTACCGAAATCAGAGATGTATACATTACCACTCTTATCTACGGCAATACCGGTTGGCGTATTTAACTTCGCAGCAGTAGCGGCTCCGCCATCACCTGAATAGCCACCGCCCAGGGTTGGCGAGCCGGCAATTAATGAGATCATAGGCGTCCCTGTAAGCGGCGTTACCATTTCCACGGCATTGTTGGTTTCATCAGCTATGTACAGCTTAGTACCTGTAGCGTCTACTGCCAGCGCGCTTGGGTTATTGATCTGCGCCACAGAGGCTGTTCCGGGGATGCCGGTATATGCGCCTACACCTGATGTATTTACAAATGTGGTCATAGCTGGACTACCAGGACCAGTAAGTGTAACCTTGCGTATAGCGTTATTGTTAGGGTCGGCAACGTACAGATTATTGCCAAGGGGATCTACTGCCACTGCTATAGGATAATAAAAAGTACCACTTGTAGCCGGAGTTCCTGGAGCAAAACCTATACCACCAGACCCAGCTACGATCGTCACAGTACGCTGTATCCTGGTCACATCAACTTTAAGAAGTGTACCACTGCCACCTGTAGTGCCATAACTAAGACCCGACAACCCATAGCCCGAGCCACCGCTGGTGATTGAAAAAGAAGTGACAGGCCCTGCGATACTGAGGATATTAATTGTAGCCCCGGAACCTGTGCCGAGGGTAGCAGTTGTGGAAGCAGGAGCAGAAACCGGAGTTACGGTATAACCAGCACCTGTAGTAAGTATGGTGTAGCCTGTTATAGGGCCAGCTATTCCGGTTAGTGGTACAGATACCGAAAGGCCTGAACCGGGACCGGTGGTAAGATATGGACCGCCGGCAATGTAACCCGAACCGCCGGTGAGTATGATGAAACTAGTTACAGCTCCGGCTAAAGTGCCTGTAACTTGACAAGTGCAGCCTGTCCCGCCCCCACCAGTAACTGTAAATGTGTTAGAGGTACTCCAACCGGTACCTCCTAAGCCGACTGCAACCGTAGCCGACACAATAGAACCAGGCCCTACAGATGTCACCTTGCCCGTAGCCGTTGTAGTGCCGCCACTAATATTAAAAGTATTATTGATTACATAACCTGTTCCACCGAAAGCCAGCGAAGATGTATTTATTGAACCTGGGCCCACAGCTGTAACTATGCAGCTAGCCAACGGAAGCCCGGTATTGATTGTGAATGGATCACCGATCAGGTATTTAGTACCACCAGTTGCCACTGAAGCCGTGAGTATCACCCCGGTTGGAGCTACTTTTTTGATCACATTGTTGCTCTGGTCGCATACATACATATTGCCTGCAGCGTCCATGGTTACGCTCGATGGGCCTAAGAAGTTGGCCCAGGCGCCGGCATACGTGCTGATGATACCTGCATTATCCACCTTACGTATAATATCATTTGCACGGTCCGCAACATAGAAACTACCGAAAGTATCTGCGCAAACAGAATAAGGCTGGTTCAGCTCTGATGTGATGGCCGGGCCACCATCACCAATAGCGCCTGCTGTTGGCGGCACGCCTGCTACAAGGGTTATTAAGCCTGTAGAGGAAACTGCAATTTTACGCACGCAGTTGTTGCCCTTGTCTGCTATATACAGGTCGCCATGCAGTGGATCAACCTCCACCGCATTAGGGCTGTTTAACAACACAGTAGGACTGTTGGCAGGCGCGCCATCACCACCATACCCGGGAGTGCCTGCTGCGCTGCCTGCGGCTGTGGTGATAACGCCGGTAGTCATATTTACCTGGCGCACCACGTTATTGCCGGCATCAGCTATGAACAGGTAGTCTGTGCCAGAGCCAGAATAATAAGAGACGCCTGTTGGCAATTTCAATGTGGCATTGCTTGCCTGGCCGCCGTCACCGGTATAGCCGGCTGCCAGCCCCGTGCCTGCAAATGTGCTCATAGCCCCCTTTGTATCCAGCAGGCGGATCGCGTTATTCTCACGATCAGCTATATATATATTGCCCGACGGGTCTTGCGCCACAGCAGTAGGGTTGTTGAGATCAATATACGTGGCAGCGGCTCCATAGCGGCCAAAGCCATTACCTGCATAAGTATACATCCTCAGCAATGTAGGGTCTGCCCTACGGATACGGTTATCTTTACCCGCAGCTATGAAACAATTACCGGAAGAAGCGTCAAATACGATACCATTAGGCCCACCTAAGCCTGCAAGCGTATCATATACACCTTCACCACCGTAAAGACTGTTATGGCCCAGGCCCGCAAACTTGATCATGCGCGTAAAATTAGTAGCGCCTACCAGTTCACGCACATCATTCGAGTCGGTATTAGATATATAAAGATTTTGAGGAATCGCGTTGTCAATTCCTATGTTCATAGGGTGACTGAGGTTGGAAGCTGTACTAATTCCAAGGCCGCCGCCATCACCTAAAACACCATTACCTGCTATAGTGCCTATACAACCGGGAGTGAAGGCGGTCACATTGGCAGTACAGTTGCTGCTACCACTAGTGAGACCGGTAACAGTTACCGTCATGGTTGCATTGAACCAGTTACCTGCATTAGGCATAGAAGATATAGTTATACCTGTAACTGTACCTGCAGTAACAGTTAAGTTTCCACTCGCAGCTACTGTACCTAATGGCCCGGTTATGGTACACGGTTCGCCTCCGGGGGTGTACCCACTACCACCTCCAAGAATAGTTAACGAAGCAATCGGCCCGGAATTATAAGATATCTTACGCACCACACTGGCGCCGGAGTCAACGATAAATATATTTTCACCAGCGGCATCACAAACCAAGCCAGATGGTGCATTGAAATTAGCTAGCGTTGCAAGGTTATTATCACCTGGAGTAGTGGTAGATCCCACTATGCCAGCTATAATTGATGTAACACCAGACGGTAAGATCTTGTATATTACATTATCTCCTTTGTCTGCTACATACAAGTTATAGGCAGTAGTTCCGGCTATTCCCCCAAAGCATATGCCTGTGGGGTTATTCAACCCGAGGACAGTTGTAGTTATAGCGCCTGCTGCAGTCACCTTACGTATCGAATTGTTCCCTGCATCAGCAATGTACATGTTGCCCAGGTTGTCGAAAGCAACTCCTGAAGGCCTGTAGAGCATAGCCGAAGTTGCAATACCGTCGACATTACCCGCAAAGCCATTTCCGGCAACGGTAGATATCACATGAGTACCCGTGTGGTTGATGCGGCGCACCACATTATTGGCCTGGTCAGCTATATACAGGTCGCCGGCCGAGCTGATAGTCATGCCCGCCGGGTTATGAAGCTCAGCTACTGTTGCTGGGCCGCCATCCTGTGTATAGCCTACAAAATGGCCGGCAATGGTATTGATATACCCTGTTGTTGGGTCTACCTTGCGTACCAGGCTATTTGCACGGTCTGCTATGTACAGCCCGCCCAGGCCAAAGGCCTTTAAGCCGTAAGGCTGGTTCAGGGTGGCATTGGTAAGCCTGTACACATTGTCTGTATTACCCGGAGCAGCAGGCGAAGGATTCACAAAAGTATTAATGATGCCGCTGGTATTTACTATACGCACACGGTTATCAGCGTTATCGTCAGCTATATACAGGTTGCCATAGCCATCTGCCGCTACACCTACCGGGTTGGTAAAGCCGCACACAGAGGCCGGTTTGCCATCGCCTATGCCGGTAGTGCTGCCACCTGCATAGGTATATATAATGCCGGTAGCCACGTCCACATAGCGCACCACATTGTTGGTAGAGTCTGCTATATACACAACACCTGCAGTACCTGTAGAGAAGTCGTACGAGATACCGGTAGGCTGGCTCAGTTGCTGCAGGGTGGCCATGCTGCCCCACGATGAGTTGCCTGCAATACCATTGCCCGCAACAGTGGTGATCAGCTGTGCATCGGCGCCGCGCGGACTAAGCAGTATGCACGTCGCAACCAGGAGTTTGTAGAAATTGCTTTTCATAATATTAATTTGCAGTTAAAATATACGTAATGTAAGCCGAAAATAAAGAACGAATTTAATTATAATTTCTCAATACCAAAATTTTATTTGCACATAGTTATACACACAGCACAATAAACAGACATTTTCTACAAGACACACTTCTCTTATGTAATAAGACGGTATTATAAAAAGGAACGTTAGGAGGAGGGATACATTTATTTAAAAATAAAGTTTACTCAACCTTTTTATAATGCTGGATCGCACAATTTCAGTTTCTCCAATTAGTATCACGCATCTTTATTTTAAAAAAATAAATTATTTCTACAACAATCAATTCAATAATATTCGTAAATTGGTCTTACCTATAAGCATACTTTTTTTGATAAAGTATCTTAACCCACCCTTCTTTTACTCACCATTTCTAAAATTAACGCCTATGAAAACAAACATGATCACTTCTTGCCCATGCTAACGTAACTCTCTACCCATCCCAATTTACAATTTTTTGAAACATTTTTTTATCATCTCAAAAAACTAAATTTTATGAAAACAAACACACAACAATTCCGGCATAGCGGGAAGATGAAGATGCTTTTTGCTGCTTTATTTATTGCGTTTACTTGTATGCAGGCAAAGGCGCAAAATATAATTAACACTGTAGCCGGTAATGGTACTGCGGGTTATAGTGGCGATGGCGGACCGGCAACCAATGCTCTATTATACCAGCCTATGGGTATTTATTGTGCAAGTTCCGGTAACTATTATTTTACTGATCCAGGTAATTATGTAGTTCGTAAAGTAGATGCGGCAGGAATAATTACTACAATAGCGGGAAATTATGCTTTAGGTGCAGGTCTCAGCGGTAATAACGGACCTGCAACAGCTGCGCAATTATATTATCCCGCAGATGTTACCGTGGATGCAGCAGGCAATTGCTATATTGCTGACGGACTTGAAGTTAGAAGAGTTGACGGAACGACAGGCATTATTACCACTTATGCTGGTGGTTCTTGGGGTTATGGTGGAGATAATGGCCCCGCTACTAATGCATCGTTTAATATAGCATGGGGTATCGCCATCGACGGCGCCGGAAATATTTATGTCGCAGATCAATTTAATAATGTAATCCGAAAAATAAACACTGCCGGTATCATCAGTACGATCGCGGGTAATTATAGCCTCGGCGCAGGGTATTCGGGCGATGGCGGGCCCGCGACTGCCGCACAATTGTATTTTCCAAATGGTGTGGCCGTGGATGGAGCCAACAACATTTATATCGCCGACTATGGAAATTTTTGCATACGTAAAGTCGATGGGGCTGGAACCATTACCACAATTGCCGGAAATGGCATACAAAGTCTCGTCCCAATTACCGGGGGGGCGGCCACTGCCGCTGAATTTGATGCTCCTGTGCGGGTTGCGGTTGATGGTTCGGGAAATGTTTATGCATCAGACTTGGGTCTTGGCGAAGTATATAAAATAGATGGATCAGGTATAATAACACCTATTGCAGGAGGTGGCGGTTCAGTAAGTGATGGCATTCCTGCAACTGACGCGTTTCTTTATGCAACCTATGGAATTTCTTTTGGTGCATGTGGCGACCTGTTTATCGCAGGTTATTATGTTGGTTATGACATCATCCGAAAAGTGGCTTTTGCAGTTCCTATCATTGGGCCTTCATCGGTTTGCGTTACATCAACAATAACTCTGAGCGACCCCATATCCGGAGGCACATGGAGCAGTGGCGCTACGTCTGTAGCTACAATAGGATCATCGTCTGGTATTGTTACAGGTGTATCCCTCGGCACTACTGTTATTACCTATACCACTTCCTGTTTTTCAGCGTGGGATACTATCACGGTTGTCAACAGTGCAAGCGTCTCCGGCCCTTCAGCAGTTTGTGGAGGAAGCACGATTAGCCTCATTAGCGTCCCATCGTCCGGTACATGGAGCAGCAGTAACACAGCTATAGCAACAGTTGATGGCATAGGCACGGTAACGGGCGTGTCGGCAGGCGCAGCAACTATCACTTTTGTTTCGGCATGTGGTACAGCTACCTACCCTATAACCGTTAATACCATGGCTACCATAACCGGAAGTGTATACTTATGCTCCACCGGCAGCACTACCATCAGCAATTCGCCGGGCGGTGGCACCTGGAGCAGCAGCAATACAGCAGTTGCAACGGTATCTACACTCTCCGCGTTTACGGCCAATGTAACCGGCGTAAGCGCTGGCACGGCTATTATTACCTACACCTCTATAGCTGGTTGCATGGCCACCACCACGGCTACCATTATGACTTCCGGTACTATTAGTGGCCCATCAACGGTATGCACCGGCGCTACCATAGCGCTCAGTGATGGCATCCCGGGCGGCACCTGGAGCAGCAGCAATACATCTGCTGCAACAGTAGACCCAGCCACAGGTATAGTAACAGGCGTTGCAGTAGGCACAGCTATAATCAGCTATAACGATGCCTGCGGCGCAGATATATATACAGTGTCCGTAACTGCTACGCCTACTATCACGGGCACCCCCTTGGTGTGTATGGGGTCAGGTGGTGTTACTATATCTGCAAGCACATCGGGCGGTACCTGGAGCAGCGCCAATACCAGCATAGCTACTATCTCCACTTCAGGTAGCAGCGGCATTATCACCGGGGTATCGGCCGGCACTACTACGCTCACCTATACGTGGTCGGGCTGCGCAGCAACCATTACCGCAACTGTAGTACCAATGGCTACGGCCTGCGTAGTGCAGGGCTTTGACCCAACATGCGGCTGCCATGTATTTACCATTACCGGTACGCCGGGTGCTACAGCCAACATATCGTTTGAGACCTGTATTGGCGTTGTTATTTCCTCCACATCGGTACCTGTGGGCGCACGGATAGCGGCCTCCGGCACACCGGTCACTTTCCCGCTAGGCACCTGTAAGGTCTGTGTAAATACAGTGAGCTATATGGGCTGCACCTGGGCGTCGAGTTGCTGTGATGATGTGAACCATGGCCGGCAGGCTAACCCTGCGGGCGTACAGGCAGTAAACGGTGAATCAACGCTGACAGTAATACCCAATCCAAGCAAGGGCACACTGACCATAAGCGGGGAACTGCAATATGGCGGAACTGCAACAAGCGCGAAAATAGAAATAGTGGATATGCTGGGCAAAACAGTCTACACAGATGTAGCCACGCTGCAAAACGGAACAATAGATAAAACCATAACGCTGGGCAGCGCTATACCTAATGGTATATACCTTGTGAAGGTGCGCAATGATGATGCAAGCGAGGTGGTAAGGTTCACGCTGGAGCGATAGTATTTGCTATTAGTCAACTAAAACAATAAAACCGTCTGATGGCGTAAGCCTCAGACGGTTTTGTATTATATGACTTTGCTTACAAATGGCTATTGATCACCTGCTTCCTATATAACTCATACAAAGAAAGAGGAAGTATCTCTGTTATTTCGCTGCGCAGTGCATCATCATACAAAAAAGCATGAGAAAAAGAGAACACATACACATTCTCAATAGCGTTCTTTATTAAGGAGTTTCCCTGCTTATGCAATTTGCCTGCCAGCGCGAAACATTGCTTTGCGGCATTGAGGTTGTGACGGGCTATCTGGCTGGTGGTGTACGCCACCATCTGCTTCACAATGTCGTAGACATTTTGCCTGCCGGTACTATCTACTGATAATTCAGGCAGATTCTTTTCTATATATCCCGGTAATTCGTGTTGGCTGATCATGGTTTGCACAGTTATGTAGAATTATGTGACTAAAAATAATGCCAGTAGATTAAAAAGGCATGACAAAATAAAAATAATCAGCGCATCAGTTACATACATTTTTGACCCTTACGAATAAAAATATACTTAATTGGGGAAAATAGTTATGAAATTTAAAAATTACTTTCTACTTTCGAAAAAAAAACGATGATGAAACAATACATCCTTATTGGATTTTTATCTACCATGGTACTTGGTACTGCAAGCGTATCTGCACAGGACAGGCGCTATTATGATGATGATCATTACTACCCACGCCATCATTACTATTCCGACCGCTATCATGATCGCTATGACGATGAAAAACGCGAAGAGAAAAAGGTAGCCGTTGTGGAAAAAGAATCTGGTAATACAGATAAGGATATCAAGTGCTACGAAGCATGGAGGAAGGACCTGAAGAGAGAGAAGAAAGAATTCAAAGCACAGGAGCGTTGGTACCAGGACAGGCCTGAATCAGCAGAAAGGAAGTTGCGCAAGGCGGACAAGAAAGCCTGGAAAACTGACATGAAAGAATACGAACACGAACACGGATGGGATGGCCATAACTACGAATACCACTACTACCGGTATTCAAGGTGGTAAGCCAACCTACGATCATATAAAGAAACAGCCCGCGCAAATTGCGCGGGCTGTTTCTTTATGGATACTGTATGGTGTTCTGTCAAGTCTATTTTGTCTGATAGCCCCGGCCTTTAGGTCGGGGTACGGTGAATTTCTAATTCGGCTTTAGCCAAAATTTATCGCGTGCTGTACGTCAAAATATGGTTAACGCAACACTAGCCTACTTCATTTTGCTCAGCGAGATGTTCCACACCTGCTGCTCCAGCACATCACATTCAGCGTTCATTACTTCTGCCTTTGCTATTATTTCCTGCACTTCTGCATTGCCATCCAGGCCCTTGGCATTAGTGATCACATTCAGGTAAGTGCCCTTTACCGCGGCACGTGCGCACAGTGCGCCCACGCCTGCATCGCTGGCGCAGTTGGGGTTGCCGGTCTCTGCCATGGCCTTTGCCAGCGCAAAGGAACTGAACGCCAGCTCCATAGTGCGGAACGGAATTTTGATGGCATAGACCGTAGCCGCATCTATCGCAGCTTTACGCGCAGCTTTCTCTTCGTCATTATTCTTAGGCAGTCCGTAAGCGTTCATGATCACATTGTAGGCGCGCGTATCTTCATCTACCAGGAAGAGCAATTCTTTCATCAGCTTCTGGCCCGCATCGGCATGGTGAGAGAATTCTTCCCAGCGGTCGTCCCAGCCTTTTTTGTGTGCCGACAGATTAGCTACCATAGTACCCAATGCCGCACCCAGCACGCCGCAGTAAGCAGCTATAGAGCCGCCGCCGGGTGCCGGTGTTTCGCCCGCTGTTTCGCTCGCAAACTTTGTCAGCGAAAGGTCTACCAGTTTTTTAACGTTGTTATCCTGCAGGCTGTATTCAATTATTTTTTTCTTCGGATCAAAAGGCCCGAGTTCTTCCAGCCCTAATGATTTAATAGCTATCCGCACCAGTTCTGCTTCTCCCACACCCGTGCTGCGCTGCTGTTTGCGCAGAAAATATTTCCCTGCTTCAAGCAAAGCCTGCAACGGCACCATGCCCACGAGTTCGCTACCGGTAACCCTCATCCCCCGTGCGGCTGTGCGCTCGCAGGCCACATCAAACAAGGTATGCAGTGGCGTGGTATTCATATTGGTGAGGTTCACCGATATCTGCGCTACGCCATATTCTTCTATGAACCAGCCAATAGCTTTTACATTCTTAAGCAGGCCCGGTACCCATACCGGATCGCCATTGGCATCCTTCACCACCTTACCTTTTTCATCTTTCTTTTGCCTGCCCTTCTCCCTGATGTCAAACGCTACTGCATTTGCCCTGCGGGTAGATGTAGTATTCAGGTTGATGTTGTAGGCGATAAGAAAGTCACGCGCGCCAATAACCGTAGCTCCGCTGAATTCATTGAATTCTGCCTTGCCAAAATCAGGCGCCCAGTCGGCATGTTTTATTTTATCTCTGAACCCTTCATATTCACCACTCCTGATGTCAGCCAGGTTGCGGCGGTAATCTGCAGTAGCAGCATACTCATACAGGTACACAGGTATGCCCAGCCCATCTCCTACCCGCTTGCCCAGCATCTTTGCAAATACAACTGTTTCCTCCATAGTGATACCCGATATAGGTATCAGCGGGCATACATCAGTAGCGCCCATACGCGGATGCTCACCGGTATGCTGGCGCATATCTATCAGTTCACCCGCCTTCTTTATAGCATGAAAAGCAGCCTCTATAACAGCATGCGGATGGCCCACAAAAGTAACCACTGTACGGTTGGTGGCTTTGCCGGGATCCACATCCAGCAGGCGCACACCCTCTACTTTTTCTATTTCATCTGTAATAGCTTTAATGATCTGCATGTTGCTCCCTTCACTGAAATTGGGCACGCACTCTATAATGGCATTTGAGAAGTCTTTCATTTATATGGTTTGTTGCAGCTAAAGTAATTGTGTAAATCGACAGCAGGTTTACTCCCGCATCATCTCTGCTATAACGCCTGCTATATCTTCGGCGTTAGGCTTAGAGAAGTAATCTCCGTCGGTAGCATATGCAGGACGATGCGCCTGCGCGGTAATGGTGCGTGGGGCCACATCGAGCCACCTGAAGCCGCCTTGTTTTTCCATCACGTGCTGGAACATATAAGCACTCGCGCCGCCCGGCACGTCTTCATCTATGAATACAATGCGGTTGGTTTTTTTCAGCGATTCCACGATCATATGGTTCACATCAAATGGCAGCAGTGTGCGCACATCTATCACCTCGCAACTGATGCCCTGCGGCGCCAGGTATTGGTTGATGGCCTCATCTATCACACGCAATGTAGAGCCGTAGGAAACTACAGTCACATCTGTTCCTTCCTTCACTACTTCCGGCACACCAAACGGCACTGTATAAGTACCTAGGTTCAGCGGCAGCGTTTCTTTCAGGCGGTAACCGTTCAGGCACTCTATCACCAGTCCCGGCTCATCACTTTTCAGCAGGGTGTTATACATGCCTGCGGCCTGTGTCATGTTGCGGGGCACACACAGGTACATACCGCGAATGGAATTAAGTATCATACCCATAGGCGAGCCGCTGTGCCATATCCCCTCCAGCCGGTGACCGCGGGTGCGCACTATCAGCGGGCACTTCTGTCCGCCGCGTGTACGGTATTGAATAGTGGACACATCGTCGCTCAATGGTTGTAAGCCATAGAGCAGGTAGTCCAGGTATTGTATCTCCGCTATGGGGCGCAGGCCGCGCATAGCCATACCTATGCCCTGCCCTATTATAGTAGCTTCGCGTATGCCGGTATCACAGATACGCAGCGCACCATACTTTTCCTGCAGGCCCGCAAAGCCCTGGTTCACATCGCCTATCTTGCCCAGGTCTTCACCAAATGCAAATACATTGGGCTGGTTGGCAAAAGTGTAATCAAAGAATTTATTGAGCACTTCGTAGCCATTCATTACCTGTGGCTCGTCACCAAAGTCGGCAGGTACCTCGGCCACTTTCATAGCGCTGTATTTCGACTGCGAGTGTAAGTGCGAAGAGAACTTTTCTTTATTGTCTGCACTGATGCTATCGTGGAAATTACGCAACGCCCTTACGGCATCGCTGCTGTGCGCGCACAGGTTCAGCGTCTTGTACACAGCCTGCATTACATCCTTGCGTATAGGCTCCTTAATGCGGTTCAATTCCTGTACCAGCGCGGCTATGGCAGGTGCGCTGTCTCCTGCCTCATATACAACCTGGTTGCACAAACGGGTCGCCTGCGCTACCTGCTCCTTCATAGGCGCTGTGAAATCTTCCCAGGCCTGCTGCTTGGCATTGCGCGCTTCGGTTTTTGCATGTTCTTCTACCTCCGCTATTTCTTCTTCGGTAGATATTTTGTTATCCAGTATGAACAGGCGCATACGCCCGATACAGTCCCATTCTTTCTCCCACTCCAGCCGTTCCTTGCTCTTATACCGCTCATGCGATCCCGATGTAGAGTGGCCTTGCGGCTGGGTCATCTCCTGTATGTGGAAGATGGCGGGCACCTGGGCCTCACGCACACGCGCTATACCCGTCTGTATCTGCTGCACCAGCGATGCATAGTCCCATCCCTTTATGGTATAAATATTGATGCCTCCTTTCTTATCATCCCATTGCATACCGGCAAGGGCGTCAGATATGGAGTTCTTAGTGGTCTGATACTTACGCGGCACAGATATGCCGTAACCATCGTCATAAACAAATATAGCCAGCGGCACCTGCAATACACCCGCCGCATTTACGCTCTCCCAAAACAAACCCTCTGATGTAGAGGCATCGCCTATGGTACAAAAAACAACCTCGTTGCCTTTATTGGTAAACGTTTCAAACCCGGTTTGCAACTCATCTACATGGCGGTACATCTTAGAGGCATAAGCCAGCCCCAGCGCCCGTACCATCTGCCCGGCTGTAGGCGATATATCGCTGCTCGATTGCGGGTCCTTCGTCAGGTCTTTCCATTCACCATGCTCATCCAGCCAGCGGGTACCATAGTGGCCATTCATCATTCGCCCTGCCGATGAAGGTTCACGCTCTGTATCCATGTCGGCATATAACTGGGCGAAAAATTGCTTAATGTCGCTCATGCCTGTGGCAAACATCAGCGTCTGGTCGCGGTAGTAACCACTGCGTATATCACCGGCTTTAAAGCACTTGGCAATTGCTATCTGCGCCAGTTCCTTACCATCTCCGAAAATGCCGAATTTCGCTTTGCCCGTAAGCACTTCACGGCGGCCTATAAGGCTTGCCTCCCGGCTGGCAACCACCATGCGGTAGTCTTCCAGCACCCCCTGTTTGAACTCTTCAAACGATAACCTTGCAGACTTTGATGCAGTAGCTGTTTGCGACATATAAATAGTACTAAAATTTCAATGAACGACAAAGATAGGATTAAGATGGAAAAACAGGAAATACGCCCAAACGGCCAGATGCACCGGCCTGTGCTAACACCTCGCAGATTTCTTCTTCTTACCCAGGCTGCCCCTGCCTACTGCCTTATCTATATAATCAGGGGCATAAGGCACCTTACATGCCGTATCGCCCACGTCTATAGCCACCTTGCCTGTTTTCTCACCAATTTTCTTTGCAGTCTCATTCAGCGGTACCACATAACTGCCTACCGCTATCACAAATCCATTCATGGCCGATTTTACCTGGTTACGGCTGGTATGTATATTTTTTGCCACCCGCCCCAGCAGTTGCTTCAATAGCGGTATATCCAGTTCGCTATCGTCGGTAATGGTCGCTATATGAGCCAGTGTGGCCCAGCCCGCGCTCGCTATCATTTCTTCTTTTGCGTCTATCCATTTCATGGCTACCGCCATGCCATGCTTGCTTTCTGAGGCTACCCACGACACAGTATAGCTGCATAGCGAGGCTGAATGAGCGCCTTTTACCCATTTTTGCAGATCTGCCTCGGTCATTTTCTCCGGCTCTGCTATCAGCCCGGCCAGGTACATCGCATCGTAAATGCCGGACGCGTATAATTCCATCGCCAGCGTTTGATCAAACTTTACTTTCTTTTGTATCCTCTTCAGTTCCTCCACCTTCACGCCATAAAGCGGCTCATTGATGCCGTGCTTCAGCAATACCTTCTTAATGGAGTCCTGACCTAAGCCTTCTAATTGCTTCAGAATTTCCTTCGATGTCATAGATAGTTTTTAAAGCCCTGCATAAAACAAATATAGCATTTATTCTATTTACCCCGGCGGTCCGACGGCATGGTTTTTGCCCTGTCTGATCATAATGATAGTGGAAAAAAAGAACCGATTGGAAGACCTGCATCGCAAAATGGTTGAAGAAGTACAGGATTACGCGATTATTTTACTTGATGTAGATGGCACCATACTTACATGGAATAAAGGTGTAGAAAAGATAAAAGGATACAAGCAAGACGAAATACTGGGGCAGAACTTTAGTATTTTTTATATGCCAGATGACAGGCAGGCTGGGCTTCCTCAAAAACTGATAGCACTGGCCGCGAAGGAAGGTAGGGCAAAACATACGGGTAGACGTGTGCGTAGAGACGGCACTATCTTCTGGGGCAGTATCCTTATTACCGCCATACATGATGATCAGGGAGAAGTTGTTGGCTTCACCAAACTGACCAGGGAACTAAGAGATAACGAAGTGGATTGATTGGTACCGCCGAACCGACTTTTTGCCACCGCCAAAAAATCTGGCAGGGTTTTTGCTGTGTATTATAGAGTGGTATACCACTGCCATTTTCTACCTCCCGGTTGTTAGGAGGAATTGCCTGACCTGGTGTAAAGTTTTTTCTGGACTATCCGTTGGTATGTTCACTTTTTGTACACTTTCTGTTCAGTTTTTGTACAATTTTTGCCTGCCGACGACGCATTTTTGCGTATGTGGTTCACTTTTTTTGTTCACTTTTTGTACAGTTTTTGTACAGTTTTTGTTCACTTTTGTGTACACTTTCTCAGGATTTTCAGAATAATACACTGATAATCAATCACTTGATTTTTTTACAGTAAAAATAAAAGATTGCTGTAAATATGTACACTTTTGCAGGAATATGCCGGTACACACAAATATTCCTACTTTTAGATCAATGAATAAAGCAGGCGCTTATTATCCCGATCTGATACAGTGTATAGGCCTGACAGTAATGTTATTTTTTGCTCAACTGTTCTCCGGCGCACCCCGGTTACTGCTCAATAGCATTCATATACCTGCCTATTGGCTATACCTCGCCGACCTGGTTTGTTATAGCGTGTCCTTCCTGGTGGTAATTGCCATTGCGCTCGGCAGACTGAAGAAAAGAAATACCGGCTATACCGGATTGAAGTTCAGGCGGGTATCTCCGGGCATCAGCCTGGTGGCTGTAATAGTGGCAGCTTGTATTGTCATCATGGCAACTCCGGTGATCACGGTAATTCCCATGCCGGCTTTTATTGAGCATTTGTTTAATGAAATGAGCACCACGAATATTTTTATGATCCTGATGACCTCCGTAGCAGCGCCCATATTGGAAGAAATATTTTTCCGGGGTATCATCCTCGATAGCTTGCTGAAAGCATACAAGCCTACACCGGCACTCATTTATTCATCGCTCCTTTTCGCCATCATCCATTTCAATCCATGGCAGGGCATTGAAGCATTTTTCCTGGGTTTGTTTCTTGGCTGGCTGTACCTCCGTACGCGCTCACTGTTACCTTGCATTTTTGTGCACTTTGTAAATAATGCAGGCAATTATCTCTATGACCTCGACAGTCTGTATAGCAAGATGCCGGCGGCATTACTCATTACACTGGCTGCCATACTTATATACTTAGGTGTGTGGTTCATAGAAAGGCGCACTGCTGGATGCAGCATCGAAAGTTAGAACAGGCTTAACTGTGCGTCATTTCCCTTTTTGGGCTGTTCCTTCTGCTCCCTGAAATTGGATAACGAGATACCCAGCAGCCTTATTTTTTTATCAGTGAGGTCTGTTGCCAGCAGCAGGTTCTTGGCATTGGCGGCAATAGTGGCCACATCGTTTACTGGCTGTGCGAGAGAGCGGCTGCGCGTTATCTGTTTAAAGTCGCTGTACTTGATCTTCACCGTTATCGTGCGGCCTTTAAGATTGTACTTCTGCAGGCGGTCACATACAGTAGCTGCTATCTTGTCGAGCTCCACATTCATCTCCGCAGGGTCGGTCAGGTCATAGGCAAAAGTATCTTCAGCTGCCAGCGATTTGGTCTCCCGGTCGGGCTGCACTTCACGGTCATCAATGCCACGCACTATGCCATAGTAGAACCGCCCCGCTTTACCAAAATTAAATATCAGTTCTTCTTCCGTTAAATTCTTAAGATCAGCACCAGTATGCAATCCCATCTTCTTCATCTTATCTGCCGTCACCTTACCCACACCGTAGAATTTCTCTACAGCCAGGCGCTCCATAAACTCCTCTATTTGCGAGGGACCAATGAAGGTAAGCCCATCCGGCTTGTTGATATCAGAAGCGATCTTGGCGACGAACTTATTGATGGATACTCCGGCAGATGCTGTCAGTTTCAGTTCTGTCTTTATGGCATCTTTTATTTGCCTCGCTATCTCTATAGCAGAACCAATTTTCATTTTGTCTTCAGATACATCCAGGTAGGCCTCATCAAGCGACAAAGGTTCGATGATGTCGGTATAGCGATGGAATATCTCCCTAATCTTTTTCGATACATCTTTATACTCCGGGAACCGTGGCCTCACGAACAGTACATCCGGGCAAAGCTCCAGGGCTTTCTTAGAGGGCATGGCAGACCGTATCCCGAATTTGCGGGCTTCATAACTGGCAGCGGCCACTACCCCGCCCCGCCCTTGGGGCGAGCCTCCGACTACCAGCGGCTTACCCCGGTATTCAGGGTTATCGCGCTGCTCCACCGATGCGTAAAACGCATCCATGTCTACATGGATTATTTTACGTTGTTTATCCACCCTGCTAAATTACCATTTAACTTATGTACTCCCTAAGCATTTTCATAAAAGACTCACGACTGATCATCCTGGCGCCAAGACTCTCCAGGTGTTGTGTATGCACCTGGCAGTCAATAAGCCTTACACCTCTCTCCTTCAACCGGCCTACCCAGGTGATGAATACGAACTTACTTGCATTGCTTTTCGTACTGAACATGCTCTCTCCGAAAAATATATTGCCCAACTTTATGCCGTACAGCCCGCCTACTAATCTGCCCTCAGACCACGCCTCTGCACTATGCGCATACCCTAAGCGATGTAATTCTATGTACGCGTTCATTACATCACCGCTTATCCATGTGCCATCCATGCCCTTTCGCGGTATAGCTGCGCAGTTGGCAATCACCTCTTCAAAAGCTGTATCACTCCTGAATTCAAACGCCTCACTTTTTATGATCTGCTGCATACTTTTACTCACCTTCAGTTCATCCGGGAACAGCACAAATCGCGGATCAGGCGACCACCAAAGCGGTATCTCGTCCTCATTGAACCATGGAAAGATGCCGCCATGGTACGCCAGCAAAAGCCGCTCCACACTTAAGTCTCCACCGGCAGCAAGCAGGCCGTCGGGCAGGGCCTCCTCTACAGGAGGAAACCACAGCGACTCGTCAAGCAGGTATACCGGCATAGGTGCAATAAATTATTTTTCAACGGTTACAAATTATTGCTCAAAGGTAACGTCATCATTCCTCACGGCATTATGCGCTATCAAGGCTTATTCGAGCCAGATGCTCGACCTTCCAAAAATAATTTCTTTGCTATTTTTTTGGAAAATTGGATTGCATGCACTTACCTTTGCGTCCAGTTCTTTACAATCACTTATCAAGAAAGGCAGAGGGTCATGGCCCTGTGAAGCCTTAGCAACCTCTTCCGCCGGCAGGCGGAAAACTGGTGCTAATTCCATCTCAACGAAAGTTGGGACAGATAAGTCAGACGCAATAGTTGCTGATCTTCCTTTAAGGAATTCAAATACTCAAGCTCCTCTGATTTATCGGTGGAGCTTTTTTATTTCCGCTAACTCGAGCATGTGGAAACGAAATTGCTGCGCCGGTAATCCTTCTTGTTAAGTGGTCTATAGAATTTTGAAACATTTTATAACCATTTAAAACTAAAGAAAGATGAGCAACGCAACCAAACTGATACACAGCATCCCGGTTGACCCATTGACAGGTTCCATATCGGTGCCCATTTACCAGACGTCAACATTCGTACAGGACGCTCCCGGCGAGCATAAAGGCTATGACTACGCCCGCAGTAACAACCCTACAAGGGCGGCACTGGAAAAGATAGTAGCAGAACTGGAAGATGGTAAAGCTGCATCTGCATTTGCCAGTGGGCTGGCAGCCATAGATGCAGTAGTAAAACTGCTGGAGAGCGGTGACGAGATACTTGCTGTAGACGACATTTACGGCGGCGCGTTCCGGTTGTTCACACATATTTACGCCAAGTTCGGCATCACGGTAAACTATGTGGATACCACCGATGTGGTGAATGTGCTGGACGCCATCACCCCCAAAACAAAGCTGGTATGGCTGGAGACGCCCACTAACCCTACGCTGAAGATCAGCGATATTGAAGCAATTGCCAAGATAGCCAAACAGAACGGAGCCTTGCTGTGTGTAGACAACACCTTCGCATCCCCGGCCTTACAACAACCTATAAAGCTGGGAGCCGACATAGTGGTACACAGTGCTACCAAGTACCTGGGCGGCCATAGCGACCTGATTGCCGGAGTAGTAGTATGCAAGACTCAGGAACTGGGCGACAAGATCAAATTCATCCAGAATGCGAGTGGGGCTATACTATCGCCACATGATAGCTGGCTGGTGATACGTGGGGTGGAAACGCTGTACCTGCGGGTAAATGAGCACTCCCGGAATGCGCTGGTGGTAGCAGAATTCCTGCAAACGCACCCCGCTGTAGAGCAGGTATATTATCCCGGCCTGGCCACGCATCATAACCATGATATTGCGGCTAAGCAGCAGAGTGGGTTTGGCGGCATTGTTTCCTTCAAACTTAAACAGGATACAGCGGAAGCGGCAAAAGAAGTGGTGTGCAGTACGGAACTCTTCAAACTGGCGGAAAGCCTGGGCGGCGTGAAAAGCCTGCTGTGCCACCCGGCCACTATGACCCACAAAAGCATACCGGCAGCACAACGGCAGGCAGCAGGTGTGGCAGATAGTCTCATACGCCTGAGCGTAGGCCTGGAGCATGTAGCCGACCTGGTGCAGGACATAAGCCAGGCACTGGATAAAGTGACCATCAGCCAGACGCGGTTCGCTTCCATCAACTGACCAGTAGTCGTGCGGATACTCTTAATTTCTAACATTTTAAATCACGAAAACATGTCTATACAAGATCAGCAAACAAAATTGACCATTGGCCTCTTCGGCTTCGGCGTAGTAGGAGAAGGATTATACAAAGTACTGGCACATACGCCAACTCTGAATGCGCAGATAAAAAAAGTCTGCATCAGGCAGGCAGATAAGGAACGGAATGCCCCGAGTGAATTGTTTACTACCGACGCAGACCTGTTACTTAACGATCCGGAAATTAATGTGATCGTGGAGCTGATAGATGATGCGAACGCGGCTTATCGCATTGTGTCGAAAGCATTGGCAGGTAAGAAAGCAGTAGTGAGTGCCAATAAGCGGATGATAGCGGAACACCTGGAGGAACTGATAGCTTTACAATCAACCCATGATGTGCCCTTCCTCTACGAAGCTGCCTGCTGTGCCAGCATACCCGTGATACGCAACCTGGAAGAGTATTATGACAACGACCTGCTGCAAGGCATCAATGGAATTGTAAACGGATCGACCAACTACATACTCACCAAAGTATCGGAAGAACATATCAGCTTTGAGACGGCGCTGCGACAGGCACAGGAAGCAGGTTTTGCAGAAAGCGACCCGTCTCTTGATGTGCAGGGTATAGATGCCGTAAATAAGCTGAGTATACTGCTGGCCCATGCATACGGCATCATTACCCCACCGCATACGGTTGTGCATACCGGCATACACAACCTGCACAGCAGCGACGCCGTATTTGCTAAGGAAAAAGGTTATGAGATAAAACTTGTGGCACAGGCAAGGAAGCTGGATGACGGGAATATTGCGGCCTTTGTGCTCCCCCAATTTATAAAAAAGAACAGCCAGCTATCTACCGTTAAGAACGAATACAATGGTGTGATCATTGAGAGCAGCCTGGCTGATAAGCAATTTTTTTACGGCAAGGGCGCAGGCGGCTTTCCTACGGCATCGGCAGTACTGAGCGATCTATCCGCGCTGCGTTACCATTACCGGTATGAATATAAAAAGCTACGCTACCAAACGCCTTCCTTACTTAGCAATGACTTCTACATAAAGGTGTGCATCAGTTTCAAAGGGTTGCTGCAAGTACCCCATGAACGTTTTGACAAGATACTGGAATGGAGCAGCAATGAGCACCGCTGTCATGTTACCGGCATCATTCATTTCAGCGAACTGGTAAGCGATCTGTGGTGGAAACAACCAGATGTCTCCATTATTCTATATCCCGATGGCATCATTGACGGTTACCAGCCGGAGAAAAAGGAAATTAAATCGGTTGAGTTCGCGGAGCTTATTTGCTGACCAGAATAGTAAGGTTCACTACCACTTTCAGAACGGTAATTGCCTGCAATTCTTTCAGTTAGCCACCAACATTTAAGCCATACTGTCGGGAAGGCGCGATTTTACATGCCAAAATTTCAGTATAATTACTTTGGAACGCTTTTTATGGGTATAATTATGATCCACTACAAGCTGACCATAATCATTGACATTTGATGGCTGGTAATGGACCTTTGCACTGAACAAACAACCATATGAATCTAAATAATTTTACCATCAAGGCACAGGAGATAGTGCAGCAGGCACAGCAACTGGCATTTAATGACCAAAGCCCGAGCATAGAAACTGCGCACATTTTAAAAGCCTTACTCAACGATACTGAGGGCCCTATTGGCTACCTGCTGAAGAAAAACAATGTGAACGTAAGCTTTGTAGAGACCAAACTACAGGAGCAGATAAGCCGCATGCCCAAGCTACAGGGTGGCGAGCCGGCACAAAATATAGGCCGTGATGCCAACAATGCCTTATTGAAAACGGCCAATGTATTGAAAACGTTTGGCGATGAATTTGTGACGCCAGAGCATATGCTCATAGGCTTGCTGCAGGTAAACGATGATACCAGCAAACTATTGAAGGATGCGGGTCTTACAGAAAAAGGCCTTGCAGCCGCAATCAAAGAATTGCGTAAGGGTAATACGGTGAACTCACAGACATCTGACCAGCAATACAACTCACTACAGCGCTATGCCAAAAACCTGAATGAACTGGCCAGGAATGGTAAGCTGGACCCGGTAATAGGCAGGGATGAAGAGATACGGCGTACACTGCATATATTGTCCCGACGCTCCAAGAACAACCCGATATTGGTTGGTGAGCCGGGTGTGGGTAAGACCGCAATTGTGGAAGGTCTGGCGCACCGTATCATTAACGGAGACGTGCCGGATAACCTCAAATCCAGGGTGATCTTTTCGCTGGATATGGGCGCACTGATGGCGGGTGCCAAGTACAGGGGAGAATTCGAAGAACGGTTAAAATCTGTGATCAAGGAAGTGGCAGAAAGTGATGGCGCTGTGATCCTGTTCATAGACGAGATACATACGCTGGTGGGCGCCGGTGCGATGGAAGGCGCAATGGATGCGGCTAACATACTGAAACCTGCCCTTGCCCGTGGCGAGCTGCGTGCTATTGGCGCTACAACGCTCAATGAATACCAGAAGTACTTTGAAAAAGATAAAGCCCTGGAACGTCGCTTTCAGAAGGTGCTGGTAGATGAGCCATCGCAGGAAGACGCCATATCCATATTGAGAGGACTGAAAGACCGCTATGAGAGCCACCACCAGGTACGCATAAAAGACGAGGCGATAATAGCAGCCGTGGAATTGTCAAGCCGCTATATGTCAGACCGTTTCTTGCCGGATAAGGCTATAGACCTGATAGACGAAAGTGCAGCAAAACTAAAGCTGGAACTGAACTCTATGCCGGAAGCGCTGGATGAACTGGAACGCAGGATTCGTCAACTGGAGATAGAGCGTGAAGCTATAAAACGCGAGAAGGACGATGTAAAACTGAAAGAACTGGGACAGGAAATATCTATGCTGACCATAGAGCGCGATACATTAAAATCGAAATGGCTGGAAGAAAAAGAAATTGTAGATAAAATAAATAAGGCTAAAAACAACATAGAACACCTGAAACTGGAAGCCGAGCAGGCAGAACGTGAAGGCAACTATGGCCGCGTAGCGGAGATACGATATGGAAAAGTGCAGCAGGAGGAAGCTGTAATAGATACCTTATCGAAAGAGCTGAATGAAATGGACAGCCAGCACAAACGCCTGCTGAAAGAGGAGGTGGATGCTGAAGATATAGCCGAAAATGTGGCGAAAGCTACAGGCATACCTGTGCAGCGGATGCTGCAGGGCGAGCGCGAAAAATTATTGCACCTGGAAGAAGAACTGCACAAACGTGTAGTAGGCCAGGAAGAAGCCATTGTAGCCGTATCTGACGCCATCAGGCGGGGCCGCGCAGGGTTGCAGGATCCGCGCAAACCAATAGGCTCGTTTATATTCCTGGGTACTACCGGAGTGGGCAAGACAGAACTGGCGAAAGCCCTGGCGGAGATCTTGTTTGATGATGAAAGTATGATGACCCGTATAGACATGAGTGAATACCAGGAGAAACACAGCGTAAGCCGGTTGGTAGGCGCTCCTCCGGGATATGTGGGTTATGACGAAGGTGGGCAGCTTACAGAAGCCGTTCGCAGGAAGCCTTATTCAGTAATATTGCTGGACGAGATAGAGAAAGCGCACCCAGATGTATTCAACATATTATTGCAGGTGCTTGATGATGGCCGGCTGACGGACAACAAAGGTCGAGTGGTCAACTTTAAGAATACCATCATCATTATGACCAGCAATATGGGCAGCCTCATCATCCAGGAAAACTTTGCCGATCTGAAAGACAAGAATATAGATGATGTGGTAGACGCCACCAAGGAGCAGGTAATGGAAGTACTGCGCCAGTCGATGCGCCCGGAATTCCTGAACAGGATAGATGATGTGATCATGTTCCACCCGTTGATGAGGAAGGAAATAAAGGGCATCATAAGGATACAACTGGAACTGCTGCAGAAACAATTGCTGACTCAAAACATAGACCTGCAATTCACTGATTACGCGCTGGACTACCTTGTTGACCGCGGATTTGACCCACAATATGGCGCACGTCCGCTGAAAAGAGTGATCCAGAAAGACATCATCAATATGCTGAGCAAAAAGATAATAGGTGGCGAAATAGACAAGTCAAAACCGGTGCTGATAGATGTATTTGACGGTGTAGTGGTAATGCGCAATGAAGTGATGAACGGCTCCGCTGCTTAAACAGCGGAGCGCCTGGGAATGCCGGTATCAGCCTAAAAACCTTTTATCTTGTAAAAGTGAGCGGTATCTGCAAAAAAGGCAGGATTGTTTACATTCCTGGTTATACGTGCGCGTACTTCAGCAGGCACTGTGATCTCCAGCATAGTACTGTCTGCCACTGTAGCCGTGACGATCTCATCACCTGCTTCATTTATGTCTACAAGTTTCAGGAAGAAGTACCCCTGTACGTCTTTGTAGTAATACTGTACATTAAGGAAACGGCTACTGCCCACCTTAGAGATGAACGCGGTAAAATCTTCGTATTGGATATGCGTACCACCTTCGTTCATATAAGTGATAGCATATTTGAAATCGTCCTTTTTCTTAACAATAAAGTAGTTGGTCCGTGACGTATCTTCTTTGAGCATCCATTTTCCCAGGAGGGTATTGTCAATTTTCACCCTTGCAGGATCATCTATAGGAAACCTGGAAACCCTGTTGCAACTGAAAAGAAGCACCACACACAATACGGCAATACTATATTGAAGAAAACGCGTCATAGTCTTGATTTAAAATAAAGTTACAATTTAATTCAATTTTTGAAAATTTCACAAATGCCGGATCACTTCGCTTTATACAAATACCCCGTATCGCTATAAAAACTACGCTCATTCATATGCTTCTGCACATAAGCCCGTGTTTCCGGTGCGCTTTTGAGGTATTGCATCATAGTGTCTGATACGGTTGCAACGGTAATTTTGTTTGCAGCAGCATTTATGTCCAGTATCCTAAGGAAAAGGTAACCGTCCGCAGAGTCATTTTTACCATAAACATTCAGAAAGCTGGATTTATCAACATCCGACATAAAAGCCGTTAATACCTGCTGATCCTTCTTTTTCTTGTCGTACGTTATGATCGTGTATTTGTACTCATCGGCTTTTTTAACAATAACAGCAATAGTAAGAGGCTCATTTTTTTTCTCCGACCATGACCCCAGCAACCGGTTGTCTACTTTCACCTGCGGCGTTGCATCAATAGGGTACTTAGACAGGTCGCAACCTGCAAGCAAAATGATAGCGCAAAATGCATAGAATGGAGTAAACCGCTTCATAACAGAAATAAAACTACTGCTTTATTTCTAATTGTTCTAATGTTCTGATCATTAACCTGTTATTGTTATCTTAATAATAATTGGTCAAATTCGGTTGGCCGATTCACTAAACAGGAAAAAAGTCTTATTTTTCACCATTATTAATAAAGGCTGCAAGCAAAATAAATAATGGCGAATAAGCAAAATAAAAAGCCTGTTCAGAATCCGGTTCCGCAAAGTAAACCAAGCACTCCAAAACCTCAGGACGCTAAGAAGGCCTCTTTTAATTTAGAACTATCGAAGTGGCCCGGGTTGACGCCTTACTTGCCCGGGCTGACACTGTTTTTTATATTCTTTATTGTTTGCCTGTGTACCTACCAGGATTATGGTATATGCTGGGATGAACCCTACCAAAGAATGCCCGGTGTACTTAGTTATGACTACATTTTTAACGGTAGCCATGAACTGTTCAATACATTTTCAGATAATCATGGTGCGGGATATGAACTGCTACTGGTGATCTTTGAAAAAATAATGGGCCTGACTGACTCCAGGGATATATACCTGATGCGGCACCTGGTGACTAATGTTTTGTTCCTTGTGAGCGCGCTGTCTGCCTACGTGCTTATTGTGCGACTGTTCAAGAACCGTTTTTTAGCGTCCATGGCATTTATTATGCTCGTATTAGCGCCGAGGCTGTATGCACACTCTTTTTTCAACAGTAAGGATATTCCGTTCATGTGTATGATCACGATAACGCTTACCTACTGCCAGGCAGCATTTGAAAAGAACAAGCCGAAGCTATTTCTCATCGCAGGCCTGTTTGCCGGGTATGCCACGAGCATACGTATCATGGGTGTATTGCTGGGCGGGGTTATCCTGTTTTTTATGGCCATCGACCTGATCTCGACCCTTGCGAAGAAGGAAAACGTAAAAAAGAACCTGCTCAGTATTCTTTTATTTTCCCTCGGTTTTTGTTTAATGCTGTACCTGGGATGGCCTTACTTATGGAAACACCCGATACAGTATTTCTTTGAGTCTTTCAGCGCCATGTCTCACTTTATGTGGAAAGGCAGTGTGCTGATGGACGGCCAGTTTATCCCGGCTACCAAGCTCCCATGGACTTATTTCCCTACCTGGTTCCTGATCAGTAACCCGGAGATATGGTTAGTGACGGGGTTTGCAGGTATCGTCTGGATCGTGATTGATTTCTTCAGAAAGCCAGCTGTCTTCTTCCAAAATACTACTGAGCGGAATTTCCTGATATACCTGATTAATTTCTTCGCGCCTATTATGGCCGTGATACTGATGCACTCGGTGATCTATGACGACTGGCGACATCTGTACTTTGTGTACCCCCCGTTTGTGCTGATGGCCATCTATTTTCTGCATAAAATGGTGCAGACTAAGTATAAGCTGATAGTGCAGGGAATTTGCATTGCCGAGGTAGCGCTTACCAGCCTGTTCATGCTACAGAACCATCCGTTTGAGCAAGTCTATTTCAATTATTTTGTCTCTCATGGAAAGGAGTCGCTGCGTAAGAATTTTGAACTGGAATACTGGGGCTGTAGTTTTAAACAAGGGCTGGAGTACCTTGTAACCGCTAACCCCACGGGGCCTATATTAGTGAACTGTGAGAACCAGGTGCTCCTTGCCAATAACCTGCTGATACTGCATCCGGAGGACAGGGATAGGATAAAATTTACTGATCCGGAGCATGCCGATTACTTCATTACCAATTTCAGGAGTCACCCTTATGACTATACCGGCAACCAGGTGGCCTATTCGGTAAGCGTGCTCAACAGTACTATCCTTTGCGTGTTCAAGCAGGAAAAAGACCCGGTGAAACAAAAGCTAATGCGGGAAGAAACGATAGCTGAGCTGACTAAATCACTTGCTATTAACCCGAATGACTGTTATGCCCATGCGCAACTGGGAGACGCCTACTTCAGGAACGGGCAGTACGACTCGTCAGTGGCGCACCATATACGGGCATTGCAGCTTGACGCAACCTCGGTAGTCATAAACGACCTGGCGGGTATGTATTTTGGAAAACAGAAATACCGGGAAGCTATAGAACTGTGCCAGAAAGCAACGGAAGTAAATCCTACTGATGTAAATAATTACACTAACATAGGCCTATTGTACATGCGTATGAGGACATACGATTCAGCAGTGTATATACTTCATAAAGCAATATCGATAGATCCTAAGTACACATCGGCCTATATAAATATGGCCCTGACTTATAGAGCAATGGGCAATATGGACTCAGCAAAGAAATACGAAGCTGAAGCGCAGAAAATAGACCCTAAGTATAAGTTACAATAGTTACCGGACAACGCGATGGCACAGAGACCGACTAAAAATATAACGAAAGCTGTGCCTGCTGCCCAAAGCAAACCAAAGGAACGACGACCATTTCCGATCAATATAAAGCTGGCATTACTGCTTGGTGTATGTTCATTCCTGGTCTATGCGAATACGCTCAGGAATGGGTTTGTGCTGGATGACCATACAGTGATAAGGGATAACCGCTTAGTGACGCAAGGTATAGGCGCCATTCCAAAACTACTGGCGACCCCGTACCACTATGGCTGGTCTTTAAATGATTATGACAATCTATACCGCCCCCTATCACTGGTGTTGTTTGCGACTGAATACAGTATCTGGGAACTTGATCCGGCGCCCTATCATTTCATTGAGATACTTTTATTTGCCGGATGCGTGATATTACTCTTTTTTTTCCTTGACAGGCTCCTGGAACGAAAAAAAACGATAGTTGCCTTTATCACTGCTTTATTGTTTGCCCTACACCCTATTCATACCGAGGTAGTTGCCAACATCAAAAGCTGCGATGAATTACTGTGTTTCTTTTTTGCCTTCCTGGGTTTGAATTTATTCTTGCGCTATTCTGAGCAAGGAAAGGCCGCGCACATGGCAGCTGGTGTGTTATGTTTTCTGGCATCTATACTTTCTAAAGAAACGGTCATAACCATGCTGGCTGTTGTGCCATTGATCTTTTTCGTCTTCAGGAACGAGTATAAGAAACGTTCGGTGCATATAATATTGGGTGCTATAGGCGCGTTTATGGCTTATCTCGCCATCAGGTATTGTGTCTTCAGTGTTTACCACACCACAAAGCCTGAGATCGATGCCATTGAAAATACGCTGGCCGCTCCTGGGCTCTCTTATATGTCGAGAATAGCGACGGCAGTGCTGATCTTAGGGTACTACATCAAATTGCTTTTTATCCCCTACCCGTTGGTATGCGACTATTCACTAAACAGTGTACCATATGCGCATTTCAGCGATCTGGCTGTGATCATTTCATTGGTATTGTATGTTGCCCTTGCCGCGCTTATGATCTATAGATTCATCAATAACAGGAAAGACCCTATTGCATTTGGTATCTTCTTTTACCTGGTAACCATAGCGCTGTTCAGCAATATTCCATTCCTGCTTGGCACCACTATGGGCGAACGTCTGTTGTTCTTTCCCTCTGTTGGATTTTGTCTGCCTGTGGGATTTCTTATTGACAAATGGGCAGGAGCAAATGATAAGCTTCTGCTGCACAGGTTGCGGGGCAAGAAATTACTGATGATATTGATACCAGTTTGTATAATCTATGCTGTGATCACCATTAATCGCAATGCCGACTGGGTTGACAATTATACCCTTTACAAGACCGACCTTCAGAAGTCACCAAACGACGCGCGGTTGAACCAATACGTTGCTGATATATTAATATCAGACATTCTTAGCAGGGAAACAGACCCGGAGAAGCAAAAGCAAGTAGTATACGATGCCATAACAGACCTCCGCAGGGCATTGTCCATTTACCCGGCATATACCAATGCAGAATCTGACCTGGGCCAAGCTTATTCCGACCTGGGAATGTATGACTCTGCGGAGGTACATACTAAAAGAGCCATACAACTTGATCCGAAAGCCATGACGGCCATTACCAACATGTCGAGGATCTGTTTTAATGGCAAACGGTATGCTGAAGCCATTGCCTATAATAAGATGGAGATACGACTGGACCCAAAAAATCCCATCAATTATGCCAATACAGCAGCCTGCTACATCAGTGCAGGCAGGCCCGATTCTGCTATCTACTACGCAAATGCCGGCGTATCTGCAGATCCGCGCTTTATAGGATCCTATGAATTGCTGCTGTCTGGCTATAAAACTATAGGAAATATAGACTCAGTGAGAAAATATGATGAGATAGTACAAAAGATCAGGGCGCTTGCAAAGTAGCGCCATAGTGCATTCAGTAGAAAAATATTCCGATATTGCTGAAGAAATAACCCAGTTTCGGATAGTAACAGCAAATGGTGGAATTATCACATTCAGAAATTACTTTTACAAATAACAATAGAAGAATAAGTAAATGGCAAAGCAACAATCTAAAAAACCTATACCGAAGCCTGTGGCTATGCAGCCCCAGGCATCAAAAGCAAGCATAGCAACAGCTAAGGAGAGAACATCATTATTTAAGTCGCTCAATTTCAAGCTGGCACTATTGCTCGGTGTTTTCGCTTTCCTGGTATATGCCAATACCATAAAGAATGGATATGTGCTTGATGACTCATCAGTTGTTACCGAGAATACGATTGTGGTGAAAGGTATTTCTGCCATTCCGGAACTCTTAACGACACCCTACCGCAGGGGATTCTTCGTCACGTCCAACGACCTTTACCGCCCGCTTTCGCTGGTAGTGATAGCCATTGAATACGAGATATGGGGCATGAATCCCAAACCAAATCACCTGATAAACATCCTCGTTTTTGCGGGCTGCGTGATCCTGCTATTCCTCTTCCTTGATAAGCTGCTGGAACGAAAAAAGACTGCGGTGGCTTTTATTGCGGCATTGCTGTTTGCGGCACATCCCATCCATACGGAAGTAGTGGCCAATATTAAAAGCCTGGATGAACTGCTTTGCTTTTTCTTTGTTTTCCTTAGCCTGAACATTTTTATCCGTTATGTGCAGACAGGAAAGATGCTGCAACTGCTTGCAGGGTGTTTCTGTTTTTTATTGTCTATACTTTCCAAAGAGACTGTAATCACCTTCCTCGCTATCATTCCTTTGATATTCTATTTTTACGTTGATGAAAATAAGAAACGCAGCACGCATATAACCATCGGAATAGTGGCTATGACTGCGATTGCACTGTATGCGAGGTTTTCTGTTTTGGCAGCATACAACGCCAATGGCATTGCAGATATTGATTTTGCCGATAACGGCCTTGCGTTGAAAACACTCGCTACTTCCTCACGACTGGCCACGGCAGTGCTGATAATGGGCATGTACCTGAAATTGCTCTTTATCCCCTACCCGCTTGTCTGCGATTATGCGTTCAATACCATCCCGTTTACCACTTTCGGCAATTCGCTGGTGCTGCTATCATTGGCTGTCTATCTGTTTTTAGGTGGCTACGGCGTATACAGGCTCTTCAAAAACAAAAAAGACCCCTATGCTTTCGCCATCCTGTTTTATCTGATCAGCATGTCACTGTTTTCTAATATACCTTTCCTGATAGGCGCTACAATGGGTGAGCGATTCCTCTTCTTTGGGTCGCTGGGATTTTGCCTGGTGATAGCCTTACTACTGGAAAAATGGGTGGGCGCAGCAGCTACTGCTACGCTTGATATAATAAAAAGCCCGAAGGTGCTGGCAGTTGTTATCCCACTCACATTGGCCTACACTGCTGTTGCCGTAAACCGCAATACTGACTGGTTCAGTAATTATACGCTGTATGGAGCTGATGTTAGTAAATCATCCAACTCCAGTAAGCTGAATTACTTTTATGGCCTGGAACTGGAGAAAGTAGTGGCTTATGCCGAAAAAGATCCTGAGAAACAAAAGCAGATAAGGTTGGAAGGAATAGCCTTCCTGGAGAAAGCCGTCGCTATTGATTCGGGCTTTGGCAATGCGCAATCAGACCTTGGTAATGCGTTCTTTTGTATTAATCAGTACGATTCGGCTGAAAGGCATGAAAGAATTGCTTTGGGCATCAACCCGGCAAATAATATGGCGGCCAATAACCTGGCAAGTGTATACTATTTCCAAAAAAAATACCAGCAGTCCATAGATCTTTCTCAAAAGGCAATAGCTGTGAAACCAGATTATGTAAACGCCTACAGCAATGTAGGGCGTTGCTACCTCTCATTAGGCAGGATCGATTCGGCTATCAGCATATTAAACAAAGCAATCGCGATAGACCCTAATTATAATTTCCCTTATGAATTACTGGCGTATTGCTATAAAGCGGTAAACAATATGGATTCCGTAAGGAAGTATGCAGCAAGAGCCCAAAAAGGACGGCCAGACTTTAAGATCAATTAATCAATTAGCGAATTGTACGGCCCTTATTCGAACCTGAAACCGGGATCCGTTTGCCGTGCCATAGCCTCGTATTTAGCGGCCTGTTCTGAACTTCCGGTCTTGTGATACACCTGGGCAAGATGAGCAATGGCAAAATTATTCTGCGGGTCGACTGCTATCACTTTGCCCAGATAAACCAACGCTTCGGGGTATTGATGCGACTCGTAGTAGCAATATCCGAGACTGTTGTTTGCCACGATATTATTGGCGTCAATTGATATTGTCTTTTGAAACCATCCTATTGCCCTGGCGTAATTCTGTGCCTTGGCAAAAACGCTCCCCATATCGTTCATCACAGATACATCATTAGGCTTTAACAGCAGTATCTGCTTCATCTGGTATTCAACCGAATCAAGTTTCTCAACGCCGTAAAAGCTGGCTGCCAATTGATAACGGGCATCGATGTTTTGTGGATCTATAACAAGTGATCTGTTAAAATAAAAAATCGCCGAGTCAAATTCTTTCAACCGGTTATATACCAGCCCCATTGAATACCAGGGATATTTTGAACCCGGATCGGCGACTATCGCTTTTCTGTACAGGTAGATAGCAAGTGGGTACCTGCCCCTTGCGTAATACTTGGTCCCTTCATTGTTGTCAGCAACGGCGTCAGGCGCCACCGACTCGAGTGCCATCTTTACATGCGCAGCGGAGGAATCATACATGTGTTCATTGTCGAAAATCGTTCCTAACTCACGGTGAGCCTGTGAAAACCCCGGATACACTGCTATTGCTCGTCTCAGGTACCCGATGCATTCTTCGTCCATTTGTGGTTGGGCAATGGTATCGCTTTCTGCACCATCTTGCTTTATGATAGCACAGGCCCGGAAATACCAAAGCCTGCTATTATCGGGAGACTTCTCTGAGTCTTTGCTGAACAAGGTGTATTCATCTTTCCAGTCTTCATTACGCATTATGGTCATGCTACTGAATAGTACAAGTACAGGAATAAGCACGGCCAATACCTTTATGTTTTTAAAAACAGTACTAACGGTCGCATTCGCTGGCAACAGCCATTTTTCAACGGCAAGCGCAGCAATGAGGCAAAAACCAACAGACGGAAAGAAAGCAAACCGCTCAGCAAGTTCAGCCCCCATAAGGAAGGGTATGTTAGAGAACAAAAAGATGGTAGCTATAAAGAAGAATATCCCGAATGCCCAGGGATCGCTTTTGTCTTTTGCCCAGCGGGAAATAACTATGTACACTAAAAACGCATAGGCTATCAATGAACACCAGAAGCCGATACTGCTAAAGCTGGCAAAGGGAATGCTATTGAACGAATAGTCGCAAAGCAACGGATACGGAACAAACATCAGCCACAGGTACCTGCCTAATATGACTACCTCTGTAGCAAAGCGTGATGCGCCCTGGGGTACACTTGCAAGTGCGTTGTCAATAAATAAAACAGGCGTGGGTTGGTTGGCATGATACTTAGCTAACACTACCCATCTTACCGCAATAAAGAGTACTGAAACCAGTACTGTCCCCCCGGTAACAAAAGCTGCCCGCGTTTTATTACTGCCATAAAGAAAGACCAGTATGGGGACGACACCCAAAAAAGTGATCACTGTCTCCTTGGATAAAAAAGACAGTGACAGTGACACCAAACCCACAGCCAGGAAAATTGCGTTTCCTTTCTTCATGTAATCGAGAAAAAAGATCAACGACAGAAAAGCGAAAAGAAAACAAAGCAGTTCATCACTACTTTTGATATTAGCTACCACTTCTGTATGAATGGGATGCACAGCGAATAATAGCGCAGCAATAAATGCGATGACCGTCTTTCTATGGTCAAAAAATTTGTCCAGAAACCGGAATAACAATACAACACAAGCAGCAAATAAGAGCACATTGCATAAATGACCGACCAGCGAATCAAGTCCGAAATATTGGTACTCTATTGCGAAAAGTATCAGCGATAATGGCCGGTACATATCATTGGGCGCAATAAGCCTGCCATACATGTGCGGCGTTGTAAAAAGCTCAGGTATACCACTGATCCCCTTCTGCACTATTCTGTTCTCGCTTACCACCAGGCCGTCGTCCATTACATATCCGTTCTTCAGGGTATTGGCATAAAGCAGGCAAGAAATAAGAACGAGAACTACAGATAACATCAACTCCAGTGAAAACTTTGTCCCGGACTTTTTTTGTTGGCTATTAGTAGCATTCAGGGTTTGAGCAGGCATTTATTCCAGCTTGAAATTTGAATATATCCGCTTAGCTATAGCTTCATATTGCCGGGCCATATCCATATTACCCAGCTTCTGATAAGACAAGGCGATATACGGAACGTCCCTGCCATTCTTCGGGTCAATCGTCAGCTCCTTATTGAAGCACTGGATGGCGGCATCATACTGCTGCGTGAAATAATACGCACGGCCCATATTGGAATATGCACTCACATAATTGGGATCAATAGTCAATGTCTTTTTAAACCATTCTATCGATTCAGGGTATTTCTTTGTGTTCAGGTATATGGCCCCCATATTATTGGCCACAGTAGCATCATTGGGCTTCATCGCCATCACCTGCTTCATCTGCACTTCAGCAGAATCGAACTTCTGCATCTGGAAGAACGCCATACCCATTTCCAGGTGCGCGTCTACAAAGGTCGGGTCGAGTTCGAGCATCTTTCTGAAATACATGACTGCAGAATCGTATTTCCTCAATTGCACCAAAGCCCGCGCAGCATTAAAGTACGGATATTTAAAAGTGGGATTAAGCGCAATAGACTGGTTAAACAGTTGCACTGCCTGCTCGTACCGGGCAGTGGCAAGGTATACACTGCCCAGGTTATTGCACGCGGTGGCATTATTCGGATTGATAGCAACTGCTTTAAGATCATGCAACTCGGCGGAATCATACCTGCGCATACGGTCGTAGATGCGGCCAAGTTCGATATGGGCTTCAGAGTAATCAGGATAAATTTCCAGTGATCTATTCAGATAAGCGATACTTTCCTGGTCCAGTTCATGCTGTTTCAGGGTATCCTTTTCGTTAGGATATACCTTTTCAGCGATCGCAGTAGCGATATAGTGGTAAAGCCTGCTATCATTGGGAGAATGTTCTACATCAGTCTTGTATAAGACAGCTTCATCTCTCCAATCGAAGTTACGGGCTATGGTCAAACCACTGAAAAGCAGTACCAATGGCACCAACACCGCCAGCACTTTTGGACTTTTTAACAGCAGCATATTTGTAGCTTCCGCCTTTATTATCCACTGCTCAATGGCAAGTGCGATAAGTATACAGATACCTGCTGACGCAAAGAACGCAAAACGTTCTGCCAGCTCGGCACCCATAAGGAAAGGAAAGTTGGAAAATAAAGACAGCGTAGCGAGATAGAAAATGATAGCGAATGTCCAAGGGTCTTTTTTATCTTTTATCCACCGGGTAACTGCAAACCAGATCATAGCGCCATAGGCAATAAGGGACAACCAAAAACTAATACTTGTCAGATCGGCAAAAGGAATGGCATTGTACGAATAGTTACATAAAAGCGGGTAAGGAATGAACATCAGCTTCAGGTACTTCCCGATCACTACAAATTCGGTCGCAAACTTTGTCATCGCATTAGGCGCCCCAGCCAGGGCATTATCAATAAATTCTACCGGTGACGGCTGATTGGCATTGTACGCATTAAGCACCGATGAGCGAATGGCCATAAATACCAACAAAGCCGCAACCGACCCTGCGGTAATAAATATGGCCCGCTGTTTGCTGTCGTTGTGGTAAAAGAAGAAAAGTAACGGGATAATGGCCATGAAGGTGATCACTGTTTCCTTTGAGATCAGCGATAGAAAAAAGATAACTATGCCTGACACCAGGTACAGCATCTTCCCTTCCTTCATATACCGCATGTAGAGATTCAGAGATAAAAAGGCGAAAAAGAAACACAGCAGCTCATCCCGGCTCTTTATGTTGGCCACCACCTCGGTATGTATAGGATGCACCGCAAAGACCAAAGCGGCGATAAATGCTATAGCGGTCTTCTTCCCGCTGAAGAACTTATCGAGAAAAAGGAAGAACATGATCACACAGCCCGCAAACGTCACGATGTTGAAAAAGTGCCCAACGGCAGGATTAGGCCCGAAAAACTGGTATTCGATC
>JABDCE010000003.1 GCA_013288285.1 Bacteroidota bacterium | reverse complement strand
GTTGCCAAGGCAGGTTGTAGGGCCTTTATAAGCTACAATAGACAGATTGTTAGGTGGCGGCTCGGAGATGCCGACAGTAGCCACATCCTGGCAACCGTTGTTGTCAGTGACCGTTACCGAATAGGTAGCAGGTGTTGGGAACCCACCGGTCAGGTTTATAGCGGTAGTTCCGGTTTGTTTCGGGGAAGTGGACCAGATATAACTAAAAGGTTTTTTCCCTAAGACCGGCGTCACCGTCGCACTGCCATTATTGAACCCGTTGCAGGTATCATTGACACGCGAGAGGGCGGCTGTAACTGTATCCAGGTTTACTCTTACCTCGCCGATTTTAGAACAGCCAGATTTGTCTGTTACTGTTACCGTATAGACAGTTGATCCAAACGGCGTAGCCACCGTGGTGGCACAGGTAGCGCACACGAGGCCGCCCACCGGCGTCCATGAATAGGTCAGTGGCATATCCTGCACACTGTCTGTAGCGTTTGAAGCCAGCGAGAGGCTACCACCATTACATATCAGGGTATCATCGCTTGGTTTTATTTTCAGGTAAGAAGGCATAACGCGTGTATACAAAGTATCGGGGCAACCGAAGCCGATATAGGGCTGTATGATGACTGCGAAAGTGGTTTCGGTATCGGGTATAGGCATAGTAATGACCTGCGTGGTACCGAAGATATGTGTGAAAGTAAGGGAGTCGTACCAGGTGTAGGAACTGAAGCCTGACGGCCCGGAGAGGGTGGCCAGCGTATCATCGCAGATCTTTGAATCGATGGCGAAAAGGCCGCAGGTAGCATCGAAATATCCATAACCAAAATGGGCGCCGGCAGTGCAATCCTGTGCGATCAGCTTTATATCAATGACACTGCCACCAAGCCCCGAAAGGTTGATGCTGGCTGTTGACCAGGGTTTATAATATACATCACCGCCAATTGAGGAAGTCAGAAAACCAGGCAATGAGCCAGCTACATAGTTGTATAAAGCACAGGGAATAGGTTTGCCGGTTACGGAGTCAGTGGCACTTACGATAAACCTGGGCTGCTCTGAAACAGGATGCATGGGATCCTCCATCACCACCGCATAACGATAGATGAGACTGTACTTGGTAACTCCGGTAGGCACATGCACATAATAGTCGGCTTCCTCTGTCAGTGTGCCACTTACGTTCTCACCTAACTTAAGGCAAAAGTTTCCACCGCCCGGATCCAGTACGGGGAACCCACCATATAGGTCAACACCGCCGCCCAGTGTTTCAAGACCTTCCCTGCCATATACCGGAGCTGAAGGCGTTAGTGTATATGTGGGGCTGCCGCCAAAAACTGCTGAACAGTAGCCATTCTCAAAATGCCAGTAGGACATATTGCCCAACTCAAAATCAATGTTTGGCGGACATGCCAACTGGGCTAATGAAGAATAGCAGGTGCCCAAAAACAATAGTGTAAATAGGAGTACAGTTTTACGGTTCATAAAAAAGCAATTTACTTTGGAAATGAACAAGCAAGATATGCATTTTTTATGATTGCTGCAAATAAAAGAGAAAAAAAATCACATTAATTAAAAATGATTAATCAGAAGTTAGTATTTGTTGACTTAGACAAAAGAAATCCTGCAAAAAACAAGCGGCTGCCGGATTTTAAACAGGTAGCCGCTTGTTTAATTATTATTGTCAGACATATCAATGCATAGTTGAATCGGTCATAGCGCCAGTGCTGTCTCCCCCACCCGATTGGTCGGGGGCTACGTCGCCGGCGCCACTCATCTGGTCGTTTTTGGAGAATTCAACCAGCCATTTCCCTTTTACCTTTACCAATGTAATGTTCTGGTCTTTATCGGGAGAATCGGAAGTAGTGTATGTAGCCACAGCAGTATCACCTTTCTCCTTTACGTCTTTTACGTTTACGTTCACCTTTTTACGATCGTTCTTTACAGAATCAGGTATCATGCTGGTAAACTGCTGTAGCGATGCAATGAGATTCTTTGTGTCTTCAGTGGATAGGTCTTTGGCAGCGTCATAATCAATATGATAAAAACTGGTGAGCCATTTTGTAGCCACATCTTTAGCTCCGCCTTTATTACAGCTTTCGGTGGTGGCGACAATCAATATTAATGCGAAAAAGGAAATGAGTATTTTCTTCATGAAGTTTTTTGTTTCAAAGCAAAGGTATTACTTAAATTTCGTTTGCCAAACCACGTCTGCATGCGGGTTCAGGAAAAGATCATCAATGCCTACAAACGTGTATCCCAGCAAGGTAGTGGTTCTTATGTAACCCGTGTCGTGTGTCGCTTCGTTGACTGCTTTGTAAATGAATTCAGCGCAGTATATTTTATCATCACTGGCGAGGTCGAATTTCATGTCAAACCTGGGCCTTTGCCGGTAATACCTCGCTACTATCTGTCTCAGGTCGTTGATCTGCGCCGAGGTGTAATCATAATGCACTATGGCTATATTTTTATTGTGAGTGGGAGAAAAGAAAAAACACGCTGAATCCCTTCTCAGCCGTTCGTCGGGATTGTCTTCTCCACCTATGCTGTGGTACACAAAAGGGTAGCCATGTTCGATCATCACTATGCCGCAGTGCGAGTAGCTTTTATCTTTCTGGTTCATCTGCGACAGTAAGTAGCTATCCGCACCAAATCCCATCCGCAGTACCACATAGCCCGACCTCAGCAGGGAAACGGCAGTGTCAACCATTTGTTTATTGTAGACAGCTGAGCGGAATGCGCCGGTATGCACAGCGGCAGTTGACCTGCGATTGCTGGCAGCGTAGTTGCAGATCACAAAACAGGATGCTCCCATTGCAAGGAGGATACCCGAAATGATACTGGCTACTTTACTCATTTTGGTTACCGGTTAGTTGTGGCTACTTATACGTTGAACCTGAAGTGCATCACATCGCCATCATGCACCACGTACTCCTTGCCTTCAATGCGCAGCTTGCCATTGTCGCGGCAGGCGGCTTCGCTTTTATAATGAATGTAATCGTTGTAAGCGATCACCTCTGCTTTGATGAAACCTTTCTCAAAATCGGTATGGATGACGCTGGCTGCCTGCGGTGCTTTCCAGCCCTGGTGAATGGTCCAGGCGCGTACTTCCTGCACACCGGCTGTGAAATAAGTAGCCAGGTTCAGGAGCTTGTATGCACTACGTATCAGGCGATTAAGCCCGGGCTCTGTAAGGCCATACTCTTCAAAGAACAGTTGCTTGTCTTCATCGCTCTCCAACTCAGTTATCTGCGCTTCGATTGAGTTGTTCATTACGATCACTTGTGCGCCTTCTTCTTCAGCGGCTTTCACCAGCGCATCAGAATATTTGTTGCCCTTCAGCAATGCTGCTTCATCTACGTTGGCCACATAAAGAACGGGCTTGGCGGTAAGCAGGAAAATATCTGCAATAGCTTCATTGTCTTCCGGGTCAAGGTCCATGCCACGTATATTCTTCCCTTCAGAAAGATGCTTCTGACAGCGGTGTAATACTTCGTAGGCGTGTTTTATTTTAGGATCGCCGGCTTTGATCATTTTCTCTACCCGCTGTATTTTCTTCTCCACACTGTCCAGGTCTTTCAGTTGCAGCTCGGTATCAATAATGTCTTTGTCAGCTATCGGGTTGATAGGCCCTTCGTCACGCAAAATATTCTCATCTTCAAAACAGCGAATCACATGTACTATAGCATCCACCTCGCGTATGTTGGCCAGGAATTTATTGCCCAGCCCTTCGCCCTGGCTGGCGCCTTTGACCAGGCCGGCAATATCTACAAACTCAATGGTAGTAGGGAGTATACGCTGTGGCTGCACCAGTTCAGCAAGTTTAGCCAGCCGTTCATCGGGTACATCCACCTGGCCTATATTGGGCTCAATGGTACAGAACCGGTAATTAGACGCCTGCGCCTTGGCGCTGTTGCTCACCGCGTTAAACAATGTCGATTTTCCTACGTTGGGCAACCCTACTATTCCTGCTTGTAATGCCATTTATATATGTTTGAAAGTGTGCAAAGGTAACATATTATATAGCCAGCCCCAAACACAAAAAAGCGGGTAGTTCCGGAAAGTATTATAGTATACTGTTTTGCAAGTCAATAGGGCATAAAAAAACCACTCCGAAGAGTGGTTTCTATTATAAAAAGGATAATAATTAATTATTCGGAGTCGCAGTTACGTATGGCGCAGTGATCACACCATTTACAAAATGTACACCAGCCAGTGACTCTATTGTAGAGATGTCCACCTTGTGGTTAGCCAGTTTATCGCTGGAGGAGTATGGTTCGATGTTGTGGAACTGGTAGCACAGATATTCGTCAGTGCTGGGTATGTAGATCACCTTCCAGCACCATTCAGGCACTATTACATTATTGTCGCGGCCTATAACCCAGTTGCGGCCTACAGTGCCGGCAAACACTTTCACTTTCTTGAATTTCTTGGCTTTTACTACTTCTTTCTCATGCAGCTTTTCCCACAGTTCCTTGAACAGGTTCTTAGGCATTGGCATTACATTGCTGAAGTAAAAGCTTTCTATATAAGCGTCTTTATCGCAGGTATTCTCATCCGGCGACATCATTTGCGCATTGTCGAACAGGGAGTTATTGTAGTCGTCTTTCAGTGAAGTAACTTCAGGTAACTGGGGGTCTGTGGCTAAGGTTATACCATTTTCACCCTTCATTTTAATGCAATTGAACATATCCGGAGTCAGCGTATAGATCACCAGGGCTGGTATGTGCTGTGATTTTGAGAAATAAGATGTAAAGTTCTGGTTCCTTATTTTCACTATATCCTGTCCGTAAGCGTTGAAACTGAATACAACAAACAAAATTGCAACCAGTTTTGAAGAGCTTTTTAGAATTCCTTTTTGCATATATACCTTTTATTCAAGTTAACAAATTAAGAAAATGGCTTGTCAAGCGATAAAAATATGACTTTCGCTGAATTTTTTATAATTAAATCCCCAATTTTTGCAAGAATAGTTAAATTTTACTGCGTTTCGGCATAATCCCGAATTTATTTTACCGGAAAGCGAGCCTATTAGGTCATGACCCGGTACTTATTCAACTCCAACTCCATTGCCGCGGCTACTTTTCGTTTTAGTTCCGGCAGGTCTTCTAAGACCATTCCTGCTACCTCTACCGGTTCCAGGTAAACTGCGCGGTTTTTCCCGGGCCATACTTTCCACCACGCGCTATAATGCCACCGGTCTACCGTATCCGGCAGTACCATAGGGAAAATGGGTGTTTGCGTATTAATGGCCAGCCGGAAAGCGCCATCGTAGAATTCCTTAAGTGTGGCTCCAGTCTCATTAAACGTACCCTCAGGGAAGATAACAATGTTGCCTTCGTGATGCAGTACGCGCCAGAGCAGGCGCAAACTACGGGTGCGGCTATGGGCGCTGCTGCGGTCTACCATGATCACGATCTGCTTATAAATAAACCCCACAACCGGTATTTTAGATACTTCTTTCTTGCCCAGCGCACGGAAGTAACCCGGTATGGCCGGGAAAATGATGAGCGTATCCATATAAGAGATATGGTTGGCCACAACAATGTAGCGACGGTCAGGCGGACGCTTACCCAGTATCGTTACCGGCATGCCTATTATCCACAGCCAGAATATGGACCAATACCTGATAATGGTGTAGATAGCTTTTCGTGCTGCCACATTATTGCCAATGCTGATCAGCAGGAAGAAAGGGAACGCGATAAGAATGCTGACTATAAACGTTACAGCCACATATGCTGTATAAAATGGCTGTGCTATTTTCCTGTACATCAATTACGATGGGATATGCATAGAAGGAACATTGGGCCGGGCAATACCCGGTGTACGCCACTGCCATGGAATAGTAGCAAATATGATCACCAGGGCGCTCAGTACGCACCAGAACAGTCTCTTGAACTTGCGGTCGTCATCCATCAGTTTCTTGGTAGCGCTATAGCCGATGTGCACGAGTATAATAGCCACTATCATACCAAAGCCATGCTCTACCGCCCAGAAGCGTTTCACCGGGTCCTTCATCACATCCGGGCTGCTGAACAGCCCTGTCATACCTTTTAACGAATAGAGCAATACTCCGATCAATAGCTGAAGGTCGCAGAAAATAAGTAATACCAGGGCCGACTGCTTGTTCATGGGGCGGAATTTCTTATTGCCCGTCATGCCCATGAGACTCTGTATCACAACAATGACAGCAAACAGCAGGATAAAATATCGCAATACACTGTGTAAGTAGGTGAAGGCTGGGAGATATGAGACCATGGGAGAATATTTTAAATTAAAGGTAAGCGGGTTTTTTAGAAAAAAAATGTTCCAACATGCATTTTGGTACAAAAAGGGTGTTTTTCTACAAAATCAGTGGAGCTTGTCACCAGCCCATGCGCTCCCGCAGCCGCCTTACCTGCTCGGTATGGTGGCGGCTGTGCCAGGCATACATGGCCACTACTTCCCAGATAGGAAAGTTGCGCTGGTGTTCCGGGTGATAGTAAGTGCGTTCCCACTCATGCGGCTGCAAGCCCTGCAGTAGTGCCACCATGCGCCTGTGCATGGCGTGTAGCATAGTTACGGATACATTTACGGGTACCACCTCTGTGTCTATCAGCTTTGCCCACTCGGCTTCGGCGTAGGGTTTTATGGTCGGGTTATCTTCGGTGAGCGCCAGCTTCAGACGAATGTAGGCATTCATGTGGCTGTCGGCGAGGTGGTGTATCACCTGCTGCGTGTTCCAGCCACCTTCGCGGTAGGGCACTTTCAACTGCGCTTCGTCAAGGTTCTCTATACTGGCGTCCATCCACGACGGTAATGCGCCGAGGGTAGCTATCCATTCTTTCTGTAGTTGCGGGCTGGTGTTTTCCTGTTTCTGGTAAGGCCCTATCGGGTACCTGAGTTGTTCCGTATTTTCCATAGTTGTGGTGTGTGTTGTAAAATTGACTGTCGTGTAGCCCGATCTGCTGGTACTATCTGAAAATAGTATTTCAAAAATACAAAACATTTTGAAGCACAATTGCGCGTTATTTCTTTGATCTGCCACTTAACAATTGTACCTGCATCAAAACTTTAGTTAATTTACACCTACAATCAGACCGCATGCTAAGTATCCGCCATATAGTAAAACAGTATGCCAACCACAGGGCACTGGATGATGTAAGTATAGAGATAGAACAAGGGAAAGTGTTTGGTTTGCTGGGGCCCAATGGCGCGGGTAAAACATCGCTCATCCGTATCATCAACCAGATAACAGGGCCCGATTCGGGAGAGGTATTGTTTAACGGGCAGAAACTGGATCAGAGCCATATCAGCCGTATAGGTTATCTGCCCGAAGAAAGGGGGCTGTACAAAAAAATGGAGATAGGGGAGCAGATACTCTACCTGGCGCAACTGAAGGGACTGAGCCTGCAGGAGGCGCGAAAACGCGCAAAATATTGGTTTCAGAAACTGGAGATAGAAAGCTGGTGGAATAAAAAGATAGAAGAATTATCGAAGGGGATGCAGCAGAAGGCGCAGTTTGTAGCTACCGTGATACATGAACCTGATTTGCTGATACTGGACGAGCCATTTACGGGCTTTGATCCAGTAAACGCCGAGATCATAAAGAACGAGATACTGGAGCTGAATAAAAAAGGAGCCACGGTGATATTCTCCACGCACCGCATGGAGTCTGTAGAAGAGTTGTGCGATTCGATAGCCCTGCTGAACCTGTCTAAAAAAATACTGGATGGCAAGGTGAAGACGATAAGAAATGCTTACCGCAATGGTACGTATATATTGGAATACGAGGGAGAGAAAGCAGATACGAGCGCGAGCGCACCATTTGAGGTATTGTCAGAAGCGGCTACAGATGAGGGTTATCAACTGAAGCTACGGATCAACGCAGGCAGCAAAGTAAATGATGTGCTGCAGTATATGCTGCCACGTACAGCTATAAGTAAGCTGGAGGAGGTAATACCCACCATGAACGAAGTATTTATTCAAACTGTAAGCAAAGCCAAATAATATGCACAAGATAATCCTGATCATAAAACGTGAATATTTTACGCGGGTAAAGAAGAAGTCTTTTCTGCTGGTCACCTTCCTGGTGCCGGTATTGTTCATAGGTATGATGGCGCTGATAGGGTATGTGGCAGTGAAGCAGAATGAGATGGGCGATAAAAAGAAGATAGAGGTAATAGATGAGAGTGGATGGTTTGCCAACAAGTTGAATGCCGCTAACAACATAGAATACGTATACAAGCAGGAAGACCCTGCGGCTGCCAAAAAGAATTTCCTAAACGCAGGTTATGACTACCTGCTGTACATTCCCGCATCGTTGAATGCACAGCTCATATCGGAAAACAAACCTTCGACCGGTGTTACAAATAACGTAGAAAGTGCGCTGAATGCAATAGCGCAGGCCAGGCGGCTTGCCGACGCGCATATAGACTCGGCAGTGCTGGCCAGCGCGCAGAAAGGTATTGACGTACAAGGCTTGCAGATGACAGAGAGCGGCATAAAGAACGCGCATGTATATGCTTCATATGGCGTGGGGCTGGTTTGTGCTTTCCTTATTTATTTTTCGTTGTTCTTGTATGGCACACAGGTGATGCGTGGCGTCATAGAAGAGAAGGTAAGCCGTATCATAGAGGTGATCATATCGTCTGTAAAGCCTTTCCAGCTGATGCTGGGCAAGATAATAGGCGTAGGGCTGGTAGGTCTTACGCAATTCATTATGTGGATCGCGCTCACGCTCACTTTGTCCACAGTAGTAGGCTCCCTGGTGCAAAAGGGTGTAAAGGTGCGTACTGAGCAGGCCACGCAGATGCAGAAAGCTATGGGGCAGCAGACACCTAAAGCCGATGTGCACCCCGATAACATGATGGGCAGTATAATGGAAGAAGTAGAGAGCATACCGGTTGTCTATACCGTAAGCTGTTTTTTGTTTTACTTCCTGTTTGGTTATCTTATTTATAGTGCATTGTTTGCTGCAGTAGGTTCGGCGGTAGACAGCGAAACGGAGACGCAACAATTTATGTTGCCCATTACGTTGCCGCTGATATTTACCTTTGCGTTATCGCAATCCGTGATCGTGAACAACCCGGATAGTACGTTCTCTGTATGGCTGTCCATGATACCTTTTACATCGCCTATAGCCATGATGATACGCATTCCTTTTGGTGGTGTACCTGCATGGCAGTTGGGGCTGTCTATGTTGTTGCTGGTGCTTGGTTTCCTGTTCACCACGTGGGTGGCAGGCCGCATATACAGGGTAGGCATACTGATGTATGGAAAGAAAGCTACCTACAAAGAACTGGCGAAATGGTTTTTTTATAGTGAGTAGCGATTTTGGTAATGACATCAAATATTTTTTTGAGGAGTAAATCGTTTAATAGATAATGAGGGAACGAGTATCAGTAAGATGGGGTTTGTGTTCTGGGCGAGTAGTGGCCATACTGTTTTGCTTATTTATTGCGCCGGTTTGCCAAGCGCAGATAGAATTGTATGCGGCAATAGATGTGAGTTACCCGCAGTTGATCAACACGAGCAACCACCAAGCGAATTACGGACAGATCAGTTTCGGGCCGCGGATAGGAATAGCTTACAAACCGGAAGATGTGCAGTTCTTTCCCATACTTACTGCCGGTTTCGGAAGGACAAGGTTACCATTACTGGACTATGAAAAAAATGATGTGGCGGCGCTTACTTTCAATTATATAAATGTGATGCTCAATGAGAACTATGTGATCAATTTTTCGCAGAGCCAGTTGCTGATATATGGTGGTATCGGGTTTTCAGATTTTAATCGCAAAGGGCTGGCATTAGCAGGTGACCGTGCCGGAACGATGGAAGCTTCCATTGATTCAGTGAAATACCCCAGTAAGATATTTCCCGCAATGAACCTGGGGTTTGAATACATCTACGGCGATGTAGCAGGAAAGGATATGTACCTCGGCATTGGCGTGAATTTCCAGTATATACTCCTGCTGCAGGAGCGCAATACATACTATATAAGCGTCAACGATCCGCAAAATGGTATCAACCATTATTCGGCTGCGCTAACAGGAAATGCGATCAGCCCTGGATTCTATATCGCGTTTCACTACATACTGCACAAGAAGTAATCTCTTAAAAGATCAGGAACTTCTTTTTCTTCTTCACTTTCAGGCTCAGTATGCGTACGTCCTTATTCGGACGGTCATGCCCATCACGTGGCTCTGCGGCTATTTTATCAACTACGTCCATGCCGTCCGTCACTTCACCAAAAACAGTATAGTTGCCATCAAGATGTGGCGCCCCACCCTGCGTTTTTAGCACATCACGTTGTTCTTTAGTATACTTACGTCCGGTGCGCGAAGAGATATTGTCCAGTTCTGCATCTGTGAATTTTTTGCCTACTACTATGTAGAACTGGCTTGCTGAGCCCGCCTTTTCCGGGTTACCATCACGTGCCACGCCCAGGGCACCGCGTTTGTGGTAATCCTCATCATTTATCTCTGCGGGTACCGTGTACTTCAATCCGCCATTACCCAGCATCTGGCCTGGCTTTGCGTTCTTTGAATCGGGGTCGCCGCCCTGTATCATGAATTGGGGTATGATGCGGTGAAACAACGTACTGTCGTAAGTATGGTCTTTGGCCTGCTTCACCATATTGGCGGTGTTGAGCGGGGTATTGTCATACAGTATCATGGATATGGTGCCGTATTCGGTTTCCAGTTTCACTCTGTATTTCTGACCAAATGATGTAATGGCACAGGTGGCAAGTATAGTTAGTGTAAGCAGTGTTTTTTTCATGTAAGATCAATTAACAGAACAATAATAGTAAAATATAGGCCAATCCCAGCGAATTGACCGGTTACTTTCTTTCCTGGCACAGCTCTATAAGCACGCCATTGGTGGTTTTAGGATGCAGAAAGCAGACAAGTTTGTTGTCGGCCCCGTTTTTAGGCGTTTCGTTGAGCAGCTCAAACCCCAGCGCGCTTAGCCGTTTCATTTCTGCTTCAATATTTTCTACCTCAAAAGCAATGTGGTGGATGCCTTCTCCTTTTTTACCAATGAATTTAGAGATGGGGCTGTCTTCTTTTGTAGCTTCCAGCAGTTCTACCTTGGCGTCGCCGGTGAGGAAGAAGGCTGTGTTTACCCCTTCAGATGCAACAGTTTCTGTTTTATAGCAAGGTGTATTCAGCAGTTGCTCAAATAACGGCACCGAAACGGCCAGTTCCTTTACTGCGATACCCAGATGTTCAATTTTTAGCATTTAACATATAGTTTTTAACGATGGCTACATATAAACCTGCAATCAGGAAGGGCCCGAAAGTAACGAGTTTTGACGTAATTTTGTGCAAAACTGTGTCTCAAGGATAATTGTATGGAATTGAATTTGCCGATATACCTGGATAATAACGCGACGACCCCGATGGATCCGCGTGTGCTGGAAGCAATGTTGCCGTATTTCATTGAAAAATTTGGCAATGCCGCCAGCCGTAACCACTCGTTTGGCTGGGTGGCAGAAGAAGCTGTGGACTATTCCCGTGAGCAGATCGCGAAGCTGATCAATGCTGATCCAAAAGAAATAATCTTAACATCAGGGGCTACAGAAGCCGACAACCTGGCGATAAAGGGTGTGTATGAGATGTATGCGTCTAAAGGCGATCACATCATCACCTGCACTACCGAGCATAAAGCCGTGCTGGATACCTGTAAGCACATTGAAAAACTGGGCGGGCAGGTTACCTACCTGGATGTGAAGGAAGATGGCCTCATAGATATGGCCGAACTGGAGAAGGCCGTAACTGATAAAACAATACTTATTGCCATAATGTACGGCAATAACGAGACCGGTGTGATACAGGATGTAAAAGCGATCAGCAAAATTGCCCGTAAGCACGGAGTATTGTTCTTTACAGACGGTACACAGGTTGTGGGCAAGATACCGGTGGATGTAAATGCCGACGGTATAGACCTGATGGCGTTCAGCGCACATAAAATGTATGGCCCCAAAGGCGTGGGCGCATTGTATGTTCGTCGTAAGAACCCGCGTGTGAAAGTGACCAGCCAGATGGACGGCGGAGGGCACGAGCGCGGCATGCGCAGCGGTACGCTCAACGTTCCTTCTATCGTAGGTTTCGGTAAGGCGTGTGAATTGTGCATGAACGAAATGGAAAGCGAATCAAAGCGCCTGAGCAAAATGCGTGACCGTCTTGAAAATTCACTCATGGAGTTGGAAGAGACTTATGTGAACGGCAACAGGGAACACCGCCTGCCGCATACAGCCAATATCTCTTTCAAATATGTAGAGGGCGAAGGGCTGATGATGGGCTTTAACAAGAATATCGCTTTGTCAAGTGGCTCGGCCTGCACATCGGCTTCGCTGGAACCATCTTATGTATTGAAGGCTTTGGGATTGGGAGACGACCTGGCTCACAGTTCGCTGCGTTTCGGGCTGGGACGTTTTACCACTGATGAACAAATAGACTTTACCATAAAGGCAATAAAGGAAACGGTGATCAAGCTGCGCGAGATGAGCCCGCTGTGGGAAATGTTCAAAGAAGGTGTAGACATCAATGCTATTGAGTGGGCGCACCATTAATGAATTAGATAATGAAGCAATTCGGCAATTAGCCAATTGTTTTTAATGTTGTAAAAAGAATTTAAAATAGAATAACTAAATAAAAGGGCTGATACATTTGCTAATTGCCAAATTGTCTCATTGCCGAATCGTCAAATTACCAAATTGAAAAAATCATGGCATACTCAGATAAAGTAATAGATCACTACTCCAACCCTAAGAACGTAGGGACACTGGACAAATCAAAGACCAATGTAGGTACAGGCCTGGTGGGTGCGCCGGAATGTGGCGATGTAATGCGCCTGCAGATAGAAGTGGATGAAGCAAGCGGGCTGATCAGTGATGCAAAGTTCAAGACGTTTGGTTGCGGTTCTGCCATAGCCTCATCGTCACTGGCTACAGAATGGCTGAAAGGCAAAACGGTAGACCAGGCGCTTGCTATAGACAATATGGACATAGTGGAAGAGCTGAACCTGCCTCCGGTGAAGATCCATTGCTCTGTACTGGCAGAAGACGCCATTAAAGCGGCGATAAATGACTACCGGGTTAAGAACGGATTACCTGAACTGGTAGCTGAGAAGAAAGCACATTAATAAGATTGGTAGATGGTAAGTAGTACATAGTAATTAGTACATTGTCGTCCGACTATATACTAACTACTATCTACTAAGTACTAAAAAGAACAACAATGATTTACGTAAGTGATAAAGCGAAGGAAAAAGTAACAAAGCTGAAGCAGGATTCCGGCCTGGGCGATGACTATTTCCTTCGTGTAAGTGTAGTGGGGGGCGGTTGCTCCGGCCTGTCTTACAAGCTCGATTTCGATAACGAAGCGCAGCCAAGGGACCAGGTGTTTGAAGATCAGGGTGTAAAGGTGGTTACCGACCTGAAAAGCTTTCTTTATCTCTGCGATACTACCCTTGATTTTTCTGATGGGCTGAATGGAAAAGGTTTCCACTTCAGTAATCCCAATGCAAGCCGTAGCTGCGGTTGCGGCGAAAGCTTCGCTGTGTAATCGGACAACAAATCCGTTTTATTTTCCTGAAAATTTATTGATTGGTACGAATGGCGACAACTGTTGTCTGTTATTGCTTCACCAGTGTCATATAGCACGTATAGCCCACGCCACCCGTGGCAGAGGCCGTGGTAAAGTGCAGGTTGATGGTGTTGCTGGTAGCTGTAAATGTACCGGTAGCATTTATACCATAAGAGCCAACAGCAGGGCTAATGGTGATGCGGTTGGTGCCACTGATAGCGCTATCTATGGTGCCTACGATCGTAGTGTTGGAATTATCGAAGTTCGAGATGTCAATAGTATATCCGCCATTGGTAGCATCCTTGGTCACTGCACTTATCCATGTCGTAGCGCCGATTACGGCAGGAATGCAGTTCGACCGTGTACAATTGTAAGTGCCGATACTGGCGTCAGACCATCCGGTCTGGCAGGCATTACCGGAATAGCCGGTAGGGCATACACAGATGTTGTCTGTACACGTACCCCCGTTCTGACAGGTGGTGCTACCACATTTGTTTTTGCAACTGGTATATACCACGCTTCCAAACGCGAATAATGTGAGGATGGTTGTTATCAGGATCTGACGAGTAGCCTTCAATGTAGAGAATTAAAAAAATGGTTCAAAATCGTATTGATGTAAAATTAGGTAACGCATTGGTTTGACCAAATGTTATTGGCAGAGTTTAACAATAAGTTGCATAAAAGATACTCTTATACTATTTATCTAAATTGAACTACCTTAGCCACAGACCCCATGTGGCTATGAACAATAACCTTTCCCGGTATGCTTGGTTTTTATGTGTAGCAGTCATGTGCTATACCAGTTTCGTTTTTTATCCCCGCTGGAAGCAGCCCGACTCCGAAGCTGCTATCTCATGGGATGTATCGGGCTACTACTGGTACTTACCGTCTTTGTTCATCTATAAAGATATTAAGCAGCAAGGCTTTAAGGATAGCATAATCGCTAAATACCACCCTACCAATGCTGATTTCCAGCAGGCAATAAAAGTGGATAACGGTAATTATGTGATGAAATACTCGTCCGGCATGGCGGTAATGTATCTCCCGTTCTTTGCGGTGGCACACCTGGCAGCAGGTATGATGGGATATCCGCAGGATGGTTTTTCTCTGCCGTATCAGCTGGCCGTGCAATTGGGTGGTTTCCTGGTAGCTATACTCGGCCTTTGGTATTTAAGAAAGCTGCTGCTTTATTATTATAGCGATGCAGCGGTAGCGATAACGTTGTTTTTGCTGGCAGCGGGAAGTAATTACCTCGAGTACGCCGCCATAGACAATGGCATGTCTCATAGCTGGTTATTTACGGTGTATGTGTTCCTGCTGCTCAATACTCACTACTTCTATCAGTCGTTCAAAACAAAGTATGCCATAAGGATCGGTTTATTGGTAGGCCTGGCTACTCTTACCCGTTTTACCGACATCATATCCCTGCTTATTCCCATGCTGTGGGGAATGGAGAGCATCGGGCCAGCGCAGATGCGCAAGCAACTGGCATTGTACGCTAGGCATTTCAGATCTTTAGGTATCGCAGTTTTATGCGCATTCCTGGTAGTAAGTATACAACTCCTCTACTGGAAATATGTGTCGGGGCACTGGCTGGTATACAGCTACGGTGATCAGGGTTTCTCTTTCCGCCACCCTAATTTCAGGCCATATACCTTCAGCTTCCGGAGTGGCTGGCTCATCTATGCACCCATGCTCATCTTTGCATTCATAGGTATTATTCCCTTTCTCAGGAATGGTAAGAACAAAGTAGCGATCCTGGCGTTCTTTTTTCTCAATTATTACATCGTATGCTCGTGGGATGTATGGATATATGGCGGTCGTGCTATGATACAAAGCTACCCGGTATTGGCATTCCCATTAGCGGCCCTTGCGCAGGCATCCGTTAGTCGTAAATGGCTGGGGTGGATACTCATGCCTTTTGTCCTGGTGTTCCTTTACATGAATGTGTGGATCACCTACCATTACCATAAAGGCAAATTGTATGATCCCGACTTTATGACCAACCGTTATTTCTGGCGGGTGGCTGGCAAGTGGAGCGCACCGGATGGTACAGTAGTGCTGCGCGACAATACTGACCTGTTTGAAGGGACACCAAAGAATATGAGGTTGATCTATCAGAACGATTTTGAAAAGGACACTGGTACATTCTATACCACCAAGGCCATCAATGGCAATCGATCACTATTGATTAAGGGCGGACAATTAACGCCGGTATTAAGCATACCATTTACCGGGAAAGATATGCAGTGGATACGGGTAACAGGAACGTTTCACTGTGATGACCGGGAGGGCGAAGGATGGAACATGGCCCAGTTTATTGTAAAGCTGAAAGTGGCAGGTGAAACAGATACTAACAAAAGCGCGCGGTACAATATGTTGCGGGTGCAGCGGTTGTTGAATGCCGGTGAGACCAAGGATATCTCGCTGGACATGAAGCTGCCAAAGGAACACTATGATACCCTGCAGATATGGTTCAAGAATGTGCTGAGCAATAAAGAAGTGACAGTGGATGACATCCGGGCCTATGGGTTTAATGAGTAGGTGAGGCTTGCTTTGCTTGCAGCTCGTATAGCAGCTCTTTTATGCAGCCATATATATATTCCAGCTCGGCAATGGTGATGCAGTATGGCGGCAGTATATAAATAATGTTTCCCAGCGGGCGCATCACAATGCGTTTGCCCAGGAAAAAACGGTACAGCTCGTCACGCAGGTTGTTGTGGTAAGAAGTAATCCCCGTTTTCAATTCAATGGCTATGATGGTTCCTGTTTGGCGTATATCTCCAATAAGGGGGTGATCGTGAATGCCGGCTGCAAATGTTTTGTGTGCTTCCGCTATCTGGTCCCTGCTTTTTGTACACGCGTCATCAAGCACAAGGTCGAGGCTGGCCAGTGCGGCTGTGCACATTATTGGGTTGGCAGTAAATGAGTGGCCGTGATACAATGTTTTCATGCGGTCATCGTCATAGAATGCATCGAAGATATGCTGGGCGCAGGCGGTAATACCCAGCGGCATTGATCCCCCGGTAAGCCCTTTCGACAGGCAAACAATATCGGGCTGGGTGCTGATGTGGTCACAGGCAAAGAGCGGCCCGGTTCGACCAAACCCCGTCATCACTTCATCATCTATGATCAGTGCATCATACTTTTTGCACAGCTGAAAATATTGTTCCAGTGTATCCGGGCTGTACATCATCATCCCGGCAGAGCCTTGTACCAGTGGCTCTACAATGAACGCCGCGACCTTCCCGGTTTTTAAGAGTGTCTCTAAGGCGTCTATGCTCTGCTGCTCATTTCCTTTAGACGGGAACGGTACAAAGCTAACGTCAAACAAGAGATCAGTGAACGCTTCTGTAAACACACTCCGCCCGCTTACAGCCATCGCCCCGAATGTGTCACCGTGGTAAGCGTTCTCGAGGGCTACAAGTTTTTTCTTTTTTATCCCTTTGTTGTTCCAGTATTGCAGCGACATCTTGATGGCCACTTCCACAGCCGTAGAGCCATTGTCGGAATAAAATATTTTGCTCATCCCCTGTGGCAGTATGTCCAGCAGGCGCTCAGCAAGCGTTACTGCCGGCTCATGGGTGAATCCGGCGAAGATGCAATGTTCCAGTACAGTTAGCTGCTTACTTACTTTTTCTGCGATGTATGGATGTGAGTGGCCATGCAGGGTTACCCACCACGACGAGATGGCGTCAATATAACGGTTGCCGTCTTCATCAATAAGATATACGCCCTCCCCTTTTACTATGGCTATCGCTTCCGGCCATATTTTCATGGGCGTGTAAGGGTGCCAGATCACTTTACTGTCGCGTTGCCGTATCGTTGCCATTTGTTCTGTCAGATTTTAAAACCCGCAAGCGTTAGTTCCTTTATCAGTGCAGACCTTATTACGCCAGCGCATATACTGATTGATGCTTGGTCAGGCTTGTCTAATGCAGGTATGCGCGCTATTATTCGTGTGTTGCTGTACTGTTCAATAAATGTTTCAGATGCATCGTTTGCTGCGCCGCTGATTACTATGCCCAGCAGGTTAATGTCCCTATTCTTCAACACTTCTATGCTTAGTAATGAATGATTGATACTGCCTAAGTAATTCTGCACCACTAATATCGCCGGCAATTGATAGTGCGTCACAAAATCCGCCATGGTGGTAGTGGCAGACATGGGCGATAATATACCACCTGCTGTTTCTACCAGCAATACTTTGTCGGTCTGTGGCCATTGGAATGTTGTATAGTCTACCTCTACATTATCAATAGCCGCAGCAGCATGTGGCGACATGGGCGCTGAAAGTAATATGGCCTCCTTGTGTACCCTGCCTGTTCCGTTGCTGATCAATTGTCGTACTGTATCAGCGTCACGCTCTTCTATTCCTGCCTGTACCGGTTTCCAGTAGTCGGCGCCTGTTGCTTCCGCTATTACAGCTGAGGCAATGGTTTTGCCGATGCCCGTGTGTATGCCCAGAATAGCGATGCGGTTTTTCATTGCGTGGTTGCAAAAGTACGGAATAGCAGCATAACAGGCCATTCACTATCATACTCAATTTTCACTTGCGCAGGTCGTCACAAGCAGATCTATTTGTTCTTTTGTATTAAAGGTATGCAGGCACACTCTGAGCCGCTCCATGCCCAGCGGCACTGTAGGGTGCAGTATAGGATTTACCTGCAAGCCGGCGCTTTGCAGTTTAGCTGCCAGCGATTTACATCGTTCATTATCGCCCACCACCAGCGCCTGTATGGCACTGCTGCTGTCCTTCCAGCCCTCGCTTCCCGAACCGTTTATCCGCTCCCTGAAATAGGAGATGAGCTCATGCAGCGGCGCATTAGTAAAAGATGGACTGCCCAGGTAGCTATAAGCTGATGTTGCGGCGGCGATCGAATGGCCGGGTAGCGCGGTAGTGTAAATAAACGTCCGGGCGAAGTTGACGAGGTATTGTTTCAGCAGAGAGCTGCCCACAACTGCAGCGCCATGACAGCCTAATGCTTTACCGAAAGTATGCACCCGCGCAAATACACTGTGCTGCAAACCCAGCGCACAAACCAGGCCTTCTCCATTTGTTCCTATAACGCCTGTAGCATGCGCTTCGTCTACAACTAACTGTGCATTGTATTGTTCACATAACTGGGTCATCTCCATTAAAGGTGCGGTATCGCCATCCATGGAAAAGACAGATTCGGTAATGACCAATACCGGGTCATCAGCAGTATACTTTTCTAAATGCTCCGTGAGTTGGCTGGTATCATTATGGCCAAACTTATACTTACGGCTGCACTGGCTTAGCCTGATGCCATCGATAAGGCTGGCATGGCATAGCTCATCATATAAGATAGTGGTGTTGCGCGAGGTGATACTGGATATCAGTCCTACATTGGCGTCATAACCCGAATTGAATAAAAGCGCTGCTTCGGCCTGGTGAAAAGAAGCTATAGTTTGTTCCAGTTCTTCCGCCTCGTTGCTGTTGCCCGATAATAACCGTGAACCCGTAGAGCCCATAGTATGGTCAATGACACAAGGCATTAGTTCTGCCAATATACCCGTAGTCGACAGTCCCAGGTAATCATTGGAAAAAAAATCAACCGGGGCTCTCTTTGTTTTTAGCTGCCGCAGATTTCCCGCCTGTGTTCTTTCTTCTATTTTTTCGGCCAGGTAGTTATCAATGCGGTTCATATAGTGTCGTTTACGAAGCCGCTTCTTCCACTTTCTTCAACCTGCCCTTTGGTTGTCCATCTGCAAACGCAGCCTTTGGTTTCAGTCCCAGGGTTTGGAACATATCCATGTCGGCATTGTATTCCGGGTTTGGTGTTGTCAGTAATTTATCGCCGGCAAAAATAGAATTGGCACCAGCCATAAAGCACATGGCCTGCTCTGCAATAGAAAGCTCCAGTCGCCCTGCCGATAAGCGCACAGCAGAATCCGGCATTACTATACGCGCGGTAGCTATCATCCTCACCAGTTCATCAAATGGCACGCGGTTGTTATCGGCCAGTGGAGTGCCTGCTACCGGTACCAGCACATTTATCGGTACTGACTCAGGGTGTTGTGGCAGGTTGGCCAGCGTAAACAGCATGCCTACGCGGTCGTCATCTTTTTCACCCAATCCTATGATACCACCGCTGCATACCGAGATACCGGCCTTGCGCACATTGGATAGTGTGTTCAGGCGGTCGTCGTATGTACGTGTGGTGATCACTTCACCATAATGTTCTTCAGAAGTATCTATGTTATGATTGTACGCATAGAGGCCGGCCTCAGCCAACCGGTCGGCCTGGTGTGGGGTCAGCATGCCCAGCGTGCAGCAAACTTCCATATCCAGTTCATTTACCGCTTTCACCATATCTATTACGCGATCAAAATCCCGGTTGTCACGTACTTCGCGCCATGCGGCACCCATACAGAAACGTGATGCCCCACCTGCTTTTGCATTCTCCGCAGATTTGATCACTTCATCTACTTTCATCAGGGCATGTACCTTCACATCGGTATGGAATCTTGCCGCCTGCGGACAATACGCACAGTCTTCGGAACAACCACCTGTTTTTATAGACAGCAAGCTGCTGATCTGCACTTCTCCATACACATGGTGCTGCCGGTGAACAATTGCTGCGTCCAATACCAATGATAATAATGGACGGTCATATATCTCCCGTATCTGCTCTTTTGTCCAGTTATGACGAATGTCAGCCATATATAGTGTTTTACCCAGTGCGAAACTATTCGATTTTGGGCAGGATTTAAAATTTTAGATGATTCGCAGCATTATTCAAAATGCCGTTCAGGTATGTAAACATTTAGTTAAAGGGTTATAAAGCAACTTTTTGTGATAATTGGTTAATAAAACAACAGGAATAAATCCAGTATCTTGAGGTCGATTTTGTAAACGCCGTGATTGCATGAAACCATTTATTATAATTTGTTACCTGCTGCTACCGCTTTGTTTATGGGCGCAATCACCCATGGAACTGAAAAGCGCTATGGAGCATGCCACCAGCGATTCACAGAAAATCACCGCCTACAATAACCTGGTCACCTTCTACAGTAACACTTACCCCGACTCTGCCGAATATTATGGATTGCAGGCAATACAATTTGCGGTAGACCGGAAATACCGGTTAGGTGAAGGATTGGCAATCGAGCATTTGGGTATCATTGACAAAGAACAGGGACGGGTAGATATAGCCAAGAAGCGCATTACCAATGCTTTAGATATATTTAGGGAGCTGCATTATTTGAAGGGTATGGCGCAGATGACCAATAGTCTTGGCGCGGTTGAAGGCTCTAAAGGCAACTACGACGTAGCCATAAAGTGCTTTATAGAGGCGTTGAAGTTACACGACAGCCTGTCAGACAACGAAGGACTGCTTCTCACGTATCTGAACCTGGGCAGCCTGTATATGCAGCACGATGACACAGCGAACGCATGGAAATATCTTTCACGCGCAGAAAAGGTAAGTAAAAGCATGCCGCTCACAGATGCCACCATCTCTCTGTACAACACCCTGGGTGTTTACGCAATAGCCAAACGTGATTCGGCAAAAGGATTGGAAACCTTTCTTAGCGATCTGAAACTGAGCGATAAACCACAGTTTACGAGTTCGCATGTGGAATGCCTGTCGTACCTCGGCCAATTTTACTTAGATAGGGGAGAACCGGCAAAGGCACTGGAATATCTGCGCGAAGGGCTGAGAATAGTGACAGAGAAGAACATGCCGGAAATGCAGTCGAACCTATTGTTGGAGATCGGGCAGATACTGGAGCAGTCTGACCCTGTGTCATCAATGAGCTATCTCACAAAAGCCAAAGAAATATGCGAGCAGATGCATAACCGGAGGTTCCTTATTTATGTGTACCAGGAAATAATTACACTGGATAAACAGAAGGGAGAATACAAAGAAGCCCTCGCAGCCTTTGAGGAAAAAGACCGTCTCGCGGATAGTATATTCAGTATCGACAAAGCCAGGGAAATTGCCAGCCTCAGCCATGATTATGAGTTGGATCAGTCAAGGGCGCGGGTGAGCGAGCTGGAAGTGGTGAGCACAAGAAATGCCTGGGAAAGAAACATTACCGGGGCTATTGCAATTAGCATTGTACTGCTCCTCATCATATTGCTGTTCTTTTTCCGGAGGTCTGTGCTGCTTAACAAACAACTCACTGCCAGTAAAGAGCAGCTAAGGGAGCTGAACAGTATGAAAGACAAATTGTTCTCCATCATCGGGCACGACCTGCGCGGGCATATAGCCAGGATACCCAATGTCCTGGACATGTACAACGATGAAAGCACGACCGCAGAAGATAAAGAGTTCCTGCTTTCTACGCTGAAGGAGCACTCCAAAGGCTCACTGGAAACACTGGATAAGTTATTGTTCTGGGGACGGTCGCTGGTAAAAGGAACCAGGATAGACCAGGTAAATTTCCATGCTAAAGGCTATATAACTGAGGCCATAGAATTTAAAAAAATGGCGGCTGCTGAAAAGCAGATAACCGTTACCGATAAGACCCCCGAACACCTCTCTGCACATGCAGATGTAACCCATTTCGATTTTATTATCCGCAACCTGCTCGCGAACGCTATAAAGTATACCTTCAATAACGGAAAAATAGAAATAAACGCAGAAAGTGTTTCGCGGCCCGGTTTTATTGTGTTTGCCGTTAAGGACAATGGAGTAGGTATCGCCAAAGAAGCGAAAGCACGGATATTTAGTTCGTTGAACAGTGCACCAGGTACCGCAAACGAGATAGGGAATGGGATAGGGTTGATGCTTTGTAAAGAATTCGCCCTGCAGAATGGAGGAGATATATGGCTGGAGAGTGAAGAGGGGGAAGGGACAACATTCTATTTTTCATTAAAAAAAAGCTGTTTAATGGGTCTTATGGCCTTTGATTTTTGATTTTACGTACATTTGAATAGTAAAAAAACAACGAATACCAATTATGAAAAAAGCGTTATTGTCTTTCTCGGTTCTGGCACTTATTACTGTATTTGCAGCGTGCAAAAAAAATAATCCCGCACCAGCCACTACGGCTAGTGTCATGTTTGTGCATGGCTGTGCAGCCGGGTCTACACCTATCAACGTAGACGCAAAAGCAAATAATACTGCCGTTATAAATGGCTCGAACAAAGCTTTTTTACAGAACAGCGGGTACCAGGCTATAACCGCCGGCAGCGCAGTGCCCATGTCGTTTAGTGTAACCGGGTTGTCACAGCTTTCAAGTGGCACAGAAAACCTTACTGTGGGGGGCCACTATTCGGCCTTTGCGGGTGGTACCATACTGGCTCCTACTTTTATTTTTACTTCTGATGACCTGACTGCGCCGTCTTCCGGCAATGTAAAGATCCGTCTCGTAAACCTTTCAACTGATACGCTGCATATAAATGCTGACGCACAGAGCACCGCATTTGCTACGGGTGTCAATTCAGGGCAGGTATCTTCATTTATGGAAATTGCCGCAGGTTCCTACACTATAAAAGCCGGCGACCCTGCTAATATTGGTTCTGTGGTCATCCTTGGCACCGGGGCGCAGCAATTGGTTGCAGGTAAGATATATACTGTTATGCTCACCGGTACGTTGACAGGTTTAGGGACATCTGGACTTACGCTTACACTCATCACCAACCAATAATCAACCAACTGGTAGATACTCAGCTTCAAGTGCTGATACCGGGAAATCGTTTCTACGTATAGTATGAGGAAATCCCCCCAATATGCGGGGTAGCGAAGCCATGCAAAAATTGTACCTTTATCGCTCAACAAACCGATCTTATGAACAAAACGTTCATTGGTATGATCGCTGCCGCTTCATTTTTTTCGGCATGCAACCAACAAACTCCAAAGGAAACACCAAAGCAGGATATGCTGCTTGCCGACCTGGACACGACCGTAAAACCGGGGGAGGATTTCTTCCAATATGCTAATGGTGGCTGGATAAAGAACCATCCCATACCCGGAGACGAAATTGCTTATGGTATAGGCGAGCTGGTACAGAAAGAACTGTATGTCAAGCTGAAAACAATAAACGAAGAAGCCCTCAAAAAAGGGGATAAGACCGGCGCGGGACAGCGGATAGGAGATTTCTGGTACAGCGCTATGGACACGAACGCTATTGAAAAAGAGGGCGCACAGCCGCTACGCGAGGAGTTGAGCAAGATAGCAGGCATGAACACCAAAGAAGACGTAATGGCGCAGGCTGCCCACATGCACAGTTACGGGGCAAATGTGTTTTTTGATGAGGGCGTAACACAAGATCCAAAACACAGTGATGTGGAAGCATACACCATGACACAGGGTGGTCTGGGCATGCCCAATCGTGATTACTACTTCAATACCGACGCGCGCACTGCAAAGATAAGAAGCCTTTATCCCGGCTATATTGCCACTTTGTTCCGCTTGCTGGGTTCCGACAGTATAGAGGCTAATAAAAAGGCCGCTAACATAGTAGCGTTGGAAACTGCGCTGGCGAAGTCGTCACGTAAACTCGAAGACCTGCGCGACCCATACAGCAACTATAACAAGTTCTCCATTGCAAAGTTGCGCAGCGCCCTTTCGCCAGGAATAGAATGGCCCAAATACCTGGAACAAATGGGCGTAAAGCATGTAGACAGCGTGATCGTAGGTCAACCGGAGTTTTACAAAGCGCTGGATAAGGTAATAGCCGGCACAGACATGCAAACGCTGAAAGACTACATGGCTTTCCACCTGGTGGCCACATTTGCCAATTATCTAAGCACACCGTTTGAGCAGGCTAATTTCAACTTTTATTCAAAAGCCATCAGGGGTGCAGAAGTAGAGCATCCTCGCTGGCGCAGGGCCCTCGATGCTGAAGAGGGAGCTATTGGTGAGGAGCTGGGGCAGCTATTTGTAAAAGAATATTTTAATGCTACTGCAAAGGCGCGTTATGAGCAGATCGTAGAGAATGTGCGCAACGCGTATAAAGCGCGTATAGAAAAGCTGGACTGGATGACGGACACTACCAAGCAAAAGGCGATCCACAAGCTGATGGCTATAAAGAAAAAGGTGGGCTACCCGGATAAGTGGAAGGATTTCTCTGCGCTGAAGATAGATAGAGGGCCTTATGCCTTGAATATGATGCGTGCCAACGAATGGTGGAACAATTATGAAATGAGCAAATTGGGCAAACCTGTTAACCGCGATGAATGGAGCATGACGCCGCAGACCTATAACGCATACTACAACGAGTCGAACAATGAAATAGTTCTGCCGGCAGCTATGATGACGGTGCCGGGCTTTAAAGATGCCGACCTTGATGACGCCCTTGTATATGGCTACACAGCCGCATCTACCGTAGGGCACGAGATCACACACGGCTTTGATGATGAAGGGCGCAAGTTTGATGAACAGGGAAACCTGGCAAGCTGGTGGTCGTCAACAGATACCGCGCAGTTTATGAAACGTGCGGAAATATTATCCGGCCAGTTCAATAAAATGGTACCTATAGATACGCTGCATATAAATGGCAAAGCAACACTCGGTGAGAACCTTGCGGATCTTGGCGGTATCCTGATAGGATTAGACGCCTTTAAGCAGACAGAGACTTACAAAAAAGGAGAAAAGATCAACGGCATGACGCCATTGCAGCGTTTCTTCCTGGGTTATTCCTTAGGTTGGTTATTGGCAGAGCGCCCTGAAAAAGTAGCAACACAATTACTCACGGATGTGCACGCTCCGGCTAAGTACCGTGTTAACGGGCCTTTCCCTAATGTCCCTGAGTTTTATGAGGCATTCGGCATAAAACCGGGAGATAAGATGTACCTGCCAGATAGTCTGCGGGTGCATTTATGGTAAGGTATTCAAGTCAATGTAAAAAAGCGCTGTGCTACCAGCGCTTTTTTATTTAGGTTCATTTTCTTTGAGCTTTTTCTCTTCCAGTTGCTCCTTCGTCTTTTCCTCTTTGATATCTATTTTTATGAGGCTATAGAGACTTATGTATACATTGGCGATCCATACTAACGAAAAGCCGGAGATCACATACCCGCGCCAATCGGGTAGCAGCAACTTAAAACCGGTAAGGATAAGAAAGAATGCGGTAACGTAGTGGCTGAAGCAGTATTCGCATGTAAAAAGATAGAAGAATTTCCTTTGTAGTATTGTCTTTCCTTCCTTGCTGCATTTGACACAATAGTCACGCGGCTCGCGGAATACTTCTTCATGGGTTACCGTCCAGGCAACGCAGGCTATGGGTATAGCCAGAATGAAGAGCCAGGTTATTTGCAGGTAAATGGGCATAGTTAAGGTGGTGTTTGCGGGTAAACGCTAATAAATAGTGCCAACAGCCTGATGTGCTATGCCGCTGGTTATTCTTCGTCTTCTGTAGAGGTGTCCCTTTCTGATTTCCTGAATGGATTGCCTTCTATTACCAGCACTATTTCACCCTTGGGTGGGTTTTTTTTCATAGTGGGCAGCCAGTAAGGCAACAGTATTTTTATTCGTCTCCTCAAATATTTTTGTCAGCTCCCGGCATACAGCTGCCTGCCGGTCTGCGCCAAAGAAGGTGACCAGCTCATGGAGTGTCTTTACCAGCCGGTGCGGAGATTCATACAGAATGATCGTCCGCTCTTCGGTTGCTAGCAGCTTCAGCATGGTCTGCCTGCCTTTCTTTATCGGCAGAAAGCCCTCGAATACAAACCTGTTGGACGGGATGCCGCTTTGTACCAGCGCCGGCACAAAAGCGGTAGCGCCGGGTAGGCATTCTACCGGTATGTTATGGCGTATACATTCACGCACCAGCAAAAAACCGGGGTCAGAGATACCGGGAGTACCGGCATCAGTAAGCAGGGCAAATGTTTTGCCGTCGCGGAGCTGGTCTATCAGGTGGGGCAGCACTTTGTGCTCATTGTGCTGGTGATAAGGGCTTACCGGGCCCTGTATCTGGTAATGCTTCAGCAATACCAGGCTGCTGCGGGTATCTTCGCACAGTATCACATCTGCCTTCTGCAGTATGTCCACTGCACGGTAGGTGATGTCTCCCAGGTTGCCTATTGGCGATGGTACCAGGTAAAGCCGCATAAACGCATATCCCTCAATGGGAATTTAGTAACTAAGAATAGAATGAACGGGTCTTAGGAACGTTGACAAAATAAAGTACATTATATTGCGAAGTTATTTTTCTTTTTTGCGAGGCGTAAAATCTGCGAATAGTGCACTATTTAAAGATGTTTACAACGAAGCAAAAATGGAAAGAACGAGCAAGATGGTGTACTTTATTTTGTCATCGTTCCTTATCCTTCCGTCAATGTAAAATCAAATGCTTCCATCACCGGGTTGGCCAGCAATTTCTTACAGGCTTCATGCGTCATTTTTTCCGCTTCTTCTTTCGTTGCAGCGTCTATGTTCAGAGATATGCGCTTGCCTATGCGCACGTCCTGTACATGGGTCAGCCCCAGGTTGTGCAGGCTTGTGTTTACTGCCTTACCTTGTGGGTCCAGCAGTTCTTTTAGTGGCATTACATTGATTTGCGCAGTGTATTTCATAAGCTAAAAATTTTCAGTTATTTGTTTTCTATTGCTTCCGGCTGTTTATATATCATTGATAACAGCACATACAGTATAAATGCTAATGGTATAGCCGCTACCCATAAAAAAAACAGGGAGATACCGGTAAAAACGAGCAATACCAGTTGCGGCCATGCAGCAGCCAGCGTCCATTTGGCAGGCGCCATTTTTATAAATTTCACGCCGGACACCATCAACCAGCACAAGATCGCAATGACTAAGTACAGTACCCATTTGTTTTGCATACCCATAGCAAAGTAGTGATGTATCTTTCCGCTGCAAAACCACATCACCAGCGGGAATGACGCTACAATAATACCTACTGCAGGCACAGGCATACCTATAAAGTGACTTTTTTGCTGGTCAGAGGTAATATTGAATTTTGCCAGCCGCAGCGCCGCAAAACAGGCAATGAGAAATGCAGGGGCCATGGCCAGCATATTTACATCAAAGGCATTCTTTTCCTGCATCAGCGCATCCCAAAGGAATTTAAAAATGATCACAGATGGCGCTACCCCAAACGATACGAGGTCTGCAAGCGAGTCCAGGTCTTTGCCAATAGGGGAGAATACCCTCAGCGCCCGGGCGGCCATTCCATCCAGCAAATCACAGATCGCCGCTATGAAAATGAATAGACTGCCGTAATACATCTGTTCTGCGCCATACACCCACTGCCAGGTAGGCAGCCCCCCGTTTTGGAGACTCATGGTCATATAAGGCTGGGCGCTGAGTATATATGCGATGGCTATACAGCCGCAAAATAAATTACCCAGCGTCAGCAGGTTTGGCAAATGCTTCATTGTGGCTCAAAAGTAGTAAAATAATGGCTGAATTGCTTTGCCCGCAAGCAAGTGAAATAAAAACAGGATGCGGTCATTCGCATCCTGTTTAAAGTATTTACTTAATTTCCGGGGACTCAAGTTTCATCAGCGCCTTAATTTCTTTAGAATGCTTTCTTCTGAAACTACCTTGCTGTTTTTTACCGCCAGCATCGCCCATACAAGTCCATAGCTTTCTTTGTCCTTATCACTGGGCAATGTATATTTAACCTTTGTTTTTTTAAACATGTTTTCAGTATTAATCCGGTACCACCAGCCTGAACCCGTTGCCGTGTATATTCACTATTTCTACGCTGCTATCTTCTTTCAGGTATTTGCGTAGCTTGGCTATGTATACGTCCATACTGCGACCATTGAAGTAAGTATCGCTGCCGCATATCCGCTTCAGGGCGGTTTCACGAGGCAACAGGTCGTTCTTATATTCACAAAGCATCAGCAGCAGTTCATTCTCTTTCGGAGACAGTGTGCTTGATTCCGTGCCGTGTTTCAGCGTACGCAGCTTGCTGTTAAAGTGGTATGCGCCAATAATGAACTCTATCTGCGAATGTTGTTTTTCATGCAACTCCTGGTTACGCTTCAGCACGGCTTTTATTTTTGACAGCAATACATCACTGTCAAATGGCTTGGTGATATAATCGTCAGCGCCCAGCTTGTAGCCTGTCAATATGTCATCTTTCATGCTTTTGGCAGAAAGGAAGAACAAAGGCACGTCAGGGTCTACATTCCTGATCTCTTCAGCCAGCGTGAAGCCATCCATATTCGGCATCATCACGTCCAGCAGGCAAATGTCATATTTCTCGCGGCGGAACGCAGCCAGCCCCAGTATACCATCACGGGCGAGTTCTACTACAAAATCATGAAGTTCCAGGTAATTCTTCAATACCTGTCCAAAGTTCGTATCGTCTTCTACTAACAGTATTTTATTTTTCTCTTTTTCCATATAGTGTGCGTTATGCTAATTGTATCTCAAATATAATACCACGATTTCCATTAAGCATGAAAATAATTGTTAAAAGAAGCGCGGACAGCTATACATTTTCTTAATTCCGTCATTCGGGTGGTAGGCTCTTGTATACACCAGGGAGAATTCAAGCGCACCATAACTGGCGTTATAAGGTGCTAATGCAGATATTGTAAAGTCGTAATTAGCCATGAATTGTATGTTGCCCATCTGGTAACCGGCCACGCCTATTACAGCATCGCCCATGCGGGTATATAATCCCAGTATCAGTTGCGAGGTTGCCTGGTTCTTGCTGCTCAGTACCGTGCGGAACAAGGACCCTACCACCAGTTCTGCCGCCCCGCTTTGGGTAGTATAGTACGCAGATGGATTGATAATGAGTACAGGGCTGATTTGATACACGATATCCAGGTCCACAACCGGGCGGTAAGCAATTACATTTTTAGTGCTGCCGTAGAAGCTTTCGGCGGGTTGGTTTATGTTTTCAAGGCTGCCGCCCAGTTTTGCATACACGCTCTCATTCGGGAACCACGCCAGGTTAGCGCCTGCACCCACCGTATAGTAGTTGTCTTTGAGTATGCCCACCTTCTCATTGTTGGGGATATTGCCGTTGAAGGTGAACCCATCCCATTGCGCGTCAAACAGCAGATTGTCAAAGTTTACGCTACGCTGTATACTGGCTCCCGAAACACCTAAGGAAAACATAGTATGCTGGCTCATCTGCAGGTGGTAGGCAACATCGCCCTGCACCTCAGTCAATGCCAGGTTGCCGTCGCCGGCCTTGTCATTAAAGAACGCAAAACCAATGCCCAGCCAGTTATTGTGATTCTCATTATCCTTATTGCCCCCCACTTTGAAATCGCCATATGCCGAGAATGTATTGTAAGGCACAGGCACCACAGACCATTGATTGCGGTAATTAAGCCCTATCCTGAAATCGTTGTCGGGCATCAGCGCTGTGTTAGCCGGGTTCAGTAACAGCGGGGCATTATAATATTGCGAAAAGTGCATACTCTGGCCATTGGCCCCTTGATACATGAGCGCAAACAACACAAAAGCCAGCAGCACATTTTTTCTCATCGCAATAAAGTTATATTTCCTTTCAGCACCTTGGCAGAGCCGTCAATAAAGGTAGCGTTCAGCACATAAGCATAAGCCTCTATGGGCTGTGGTTGTCCGTTGAATGTGCCATCCCATCCTCTTTCTTTACTGGTGGTTTCAAATACAAGCTGCCCCCACCGGTTAAATATTTTCAGGTCAAGTGTTTTTATTGCCGCACCACGCACGTAGAGTATGTCATTACTTCCGTCGCCATTGGGGCTGAATGCTGTCGGCAGGCCTATAAGCGGGTCTACCTCTGTAGGCACCTGTTTGCAGATCACAGACGGGCAGGTGGTTTCGTTGTAAGCGTTAAGGCAGGTCTTGTAGGTGCCACTCCTGTCAAACTGGTGTACAGGGTTGGTGTCGGTAGAGGTTGTGTCGTCGCCAAAGTTCCAGAGGTAGCGCGTAGCCCTTATGGACTCATTGGTATAAGAGACAGGCGTATTAGGTACAGGAGGCACCGGATCGAAAGAGAAATTCGCTATCGGCCCGGTCACCACGGTTATGGTCTTAGTAAAGCTGTCCGCACCGTTACATGCTGCGCTGTTCTTCTCTACAAACTTTAAGGTATAAGTACCGGTGCTGTCATAAGTATAGCTCGGGTCAGCGCCGTTTGAGCTATGTCCGTCGCCAAATGTCCAAAGGCTGGTTCCCCCATTCGAAACTTTAATTGATGGTGTAAATGCCGTCCCTGCACACAGCGTATCTGGCGCCACAAAGCTGGCAGAGACCCTGAAATTATGTATGGATAGTTTCTGTATCACCGTATCCGGCGATTTACAGGCAAGCGCATCACTCATTACCAGCGTTACCATATAATTTCCTGTGTCCGGGTAATTATGGTCAGGAGGCGTTACCCCGGAAAAAGATGTTCCATCGCCAAGGTACCATTGGTACGTAGGCGTGCCGCCCGCTTTATCGATTGATGTGTTAGTGTATGAGGCGGTATATGGGTTGCAACTGTCTTTGAGTATATAGGTAAATGACGGCGAGATGATATTGGTGTCCACATGAATGTAGAGATAGGCCGTATCGTTTGTTTTGAAACATGCATTGGAATTGGCCGCGGATAGTGTCACTGTATAAGTGCCTGATCCCGTAAATGTGTGTGATGGAGAGAAAGCAGTAGTGGTAGTGCCATCCCCGAAGTTCCAAACATAAGACAAGGCATTATTAGAACCGTTCGTGAAGTTCACCACTAATGGAGCACATCCGCTCGTACTCGGCCCCGCACTCACGATCGCCGATACCGGGCCAATGTTAAACGCTATTTTCAGCCCCGCCTCATTACAGTTACCTGAGCAGCCATCTACAGTAGACCATGCGCCTGTGGTAGTAGGGAAGGGAGGTACTCCTATGGCGGTGCCGCCGCAATTGGCGCAGATGGCCTGGTATATAATACCATGTTTGTCAAACCTGCTCGTACCTCCGTCCACATGCTCCCCGAACTGGCCAGGGGCATTTCTTCCATAGAATGTTGCATAGCGCAATGACGTCATTCCTGGACCCAACACAATAAAATAGAAATCAAATCCATCCGTGGTGCTTTGGTAGGCGTCAGAAGTTAGCGGCATGCCGGTAGTAGTACCGATACTTGGTGGTACGGTTTTAGATCCAATAGAGGAAGCAAGATCGCCACCCCACCCCGATACATATACGTTCTGGCAGGTATCTACAAGAAAAGCAACAGGGGAGATGTTGGTATGTGCCGGATCTCCCGATCCATATATTGTGGAGATGAGGTCTTTCGAAAGATTGCTGTCCATCTTAATGATGAACTGGCTGGAAGCGGGGTTGGTATACACGCCACCAGTTACCGGGAAAGTACCGCCAAGTGATTGCCCCATTGCATATACATTGTCATCCATGTCCACCTGCAGGCCATATACCTGGTCGTAGTTTGATGTGCCGATGAACGTGCCTTTCTGTATATTGTATGGAGGGCTGTTCTGGAATTTCAGTATATATCCATCTGCCAGGCCACCTCCGAATGTAGGCTGCCACGAACCTGTCGTCACAGGGAAGTTGCTGCTGTTAGTGCCACCTCCCACATACACCGACGTTTGGGAAGTATTGAACGCCAGTACATAGCCGGCGTCATAGCCTATGCCGCTCAGGTAGGTGCCCCATTGCATAGAGGTAAGGGTACTGTTCAGTTTAAATACTACGCCATCCTGCAGCCCGGAAAGTGTAGTGGCTATTGCAGATTTGGTAGGGAAGTCGGTAGATTCTGTGCAGCCAGCCACATAAATATTCCCGCTGTTGTCTATCTGCACCTCACTGCGTGCATCATCGCCATAGTTATATTTCAGTTGGCCATATCCCACCTCTGTTGAGTCGAAATTCACACCGTCATCGGCGCTGCCGCCCATGTACGTGGATCCTATCAACGCAGTTGCTGTTGGGTTGAACTTGGAAACTATTATATCCCACCCCCCGTGGTTGGTTGTTTGGAACGCACCTGTCGTAACCGGGAAATCTATAGAGTGTGTGCGTCCTGCTACTATCAGGTTACCGGCGCCATCTACTATCATACTATGTGGTCGCTCGTTGCCCGTGCCGCCCAGGTAAGTGGCATATATACGGGTCTTGCCATCGGGGGCCAGTTTCATGATACCTATATCAGCGCCATACTCAAAGGCATTGTTACCTTCACCACCGGCAAAAGTGCTTTGATAAGCTCCGGGTGTTACCGGGTAAGATCCACCCATTCCACCCGCTCCAACCGACAGTGCATTGACTAAGCCGCCCATGTAGAAGTTGCCTGCATTGTCGTATGTGGCTGTAAAGCCCCAGTTATCAGCAGATGAGCCGGTAAACGAGCAGAAAACAATAGTAGGATCAATGATCAGTTGTTGCGTATGGTCGTAGCCATCCGGGAAATCAAAAGAAACTTTATTGTTCTTTAAATGATAGTTGCAGGCAACTGGTACTTTGTTGTCATTGATGTATTGATAGGCGTTGGGTTTCACCTCCATCACCTTACCCACTGAGGTGTTGATGATCAGGTTATCATCATTGATGGACATTTTCTCCGCCCCTTCAAATTTCAGCAGTATTTGCGAAGCGTCTGCGCCCGGCTGTACGAAAAACTCATAAACCAGTGAACTCCCTTCTGAAGAGAGCTGCATGTTAATACCCTTGTACAGATTATTATAGTTCAGGCCCTGGTAGGGGTGTATACCTGATTTCCAATGTGTCGGGTCATTGCCAATAAAATAGTTGTAGTAACTCGGCTCTGGCCTCTGGCCTTGCATTTCAGGCTGTTGAGAGGCGCCTTCGAAGGTCATTTTGTAAACATGAAATTTCATCGTGGGCTTTTTAGTGATCTGCCCGTGATGAAAAGAATCCATCTTGTATGCGTTCGCAGGGTCGCAGAGAAGATACCGCAATCCATCATTCTCCAGGAAAATCTCTCCTCCCTGTCCTTGCACTTGTGCTTTATACTTAAACCAGCTTGCCCACTGCCCTTCATTTTTAATAAACTCTACCGGAGACTGTGCGTAGGTGTGCCCTGCATATAGCACTAAGGCATATAACAAAATGAGATAGCGGGTTTTCATCAGAATAAAGCACTATTAAGTAATAGTAAATTTAAGCTTTTTCTTTATAATAACAGAAAAAATGTTGGAAATATTTAAAATTTAGGGGAGATGTTTCCAACCAGGGGAGGTAAAGCCCCTGTAAACGGTAGGAAATGGTGTGGGTCAGTTCACCATTTTATCGGCGCAGCAACTGCTCGCAAACGCGTCTGGCTTGGCTTTGAAGGCATACCCCATGCCCAATATGTAGCCCATGGCTTCACGCAGTGCCTCATTGCTCTTAAACTGCGGATTCGTGTTGATGTCGGCGTGAACTTCCATGTCTACATCATACTTGTTGAACAGGTCGCAGAGCTCATAAGCGATCTCAATGCTCTTGGCTACTTCCACCAGCATCCGCTCCTTGATACTATACGGCTGTTTTGTTTTATCGTTGCTGATAAACATAAACCCGCCGTGTTTTTCGCGAAGAAATACAATAACAGTGGCAAACTCGGTTTCAGTAGCCCGCACCTGCGAGTCGGTGCCTATGCACACCTTAAGCTTGAATCCTGCATTTGTTTCCCTGATGATAGCCTCTTCTACTGCTTTTTTGATCGGTGTCCGCAGTGGTTCTCCGCTGAATCGTCGCCATAACATGTTAGTAAAGTTTAGTTCTACTAAAGTTACCGACTATTATGTTACCAAAATATTATTTGAATATTAGGGCTATATGATATGCACAAGATATTAACAATGTGCGCATACGCTACTCTGCCAGCAGCACATGCCAGGCTTCAGTTACATGCCCGGAGTCCAGCAGCTCTTTTGCATATTGGTGTATCGCCTGTTTTTTTGCATCCTCATCATGGGTGTATTCTTTCAGAATGCCCGAAAGCCTTTCGTCATACATCAGCTCACTGATTACAGGTATCGATGTGCAATTACCCAGCATACCCAGGTTATTACCCGTAAGCACACTGCTATGGCGAATGTGGGCCGGTAGCGCATCTACGCCTATTCCCAGTTCTATATTCGGTTTATGCACTTCGAAAACCGCATTGCCTGAAGCGCGGCAATAATAATCTGCACCCATGCGCGCTACCAGGTCTATTTTATGTGGGTCTATTTTACCTGCGGCATCCAGTATGTTGTCATCTATGTGCATACACACCACCTCGCAGATGATGAGGTTGCCTGCACCACCTTCCTTACCAGTCTCTATTACCTGCAGTAGCTTGCACTCAAGTTGCACCGGCGATTCCTTTACGCGGTACGGCTTCACTATATCAGACTTTACAGCCGTAAACCCTGCTTTCACAAACTCGTCAGTGCCCTTGGGGTATTCACAACTGCTCAGGCTGGCCTGGTGCACCATGTCGTAGTTGACTACGTTTATCACCACTTCTTTTGTTTCATACACATTTTCCAGTGTATGCTTTATTGTATTGTCCCGCACCCTGCGGGCAGGGGAGAAGATGAGCACCGGTGGCTTACTCCCGAATACGTTGAAGAAGCTGAACGGGGAAAGGTTGGCGTTGCCATTGCTGTCTATAGTGCTGGCAAAGCAGATAGGCCGGGGCGCTACAGCACCCAGTAAATAAGCGTGTAGCTGCGCCGTCTTTATCTCTCCTGGTATTATGGTCATTGGCGGTTATTAATTCCTGATCTCAAAATTCGACAGCGACACAAACTCCTTCACCCTGCCGTCTATATCCGCTGCTGTTATCTCTTTCATCCGGTTAGGCCCGAATTTCTCTACGCAGAACGACGCCATGGCAGAGCCTATGATCACCGCTGCCTTCATACTTTCAAACGATGTATCGTTGATGCGAGCAAGGTAGCCTATAAAGCCACCGGCAAAGGTATCGCCTGCGCCCGTTGGGTCAAAAACGTCTTCAAGTGGCAGCGCCGGGGCAGAGAATATCTTACCTTCATAAAACAGCAATGCGCCGTGTTCCCCTTTCTTTATGATTAGGTATTTCGGGCCCATAGCTTGTATCTTCTTCGCTGCCTTTACTATAGAGTGTTCACCACCCAGTTGGCGTGCTTCGCTGTCATTCACCATCAGCAGATCTACCATGCCCAGCACTTGTTTCAGTTCGTCCAGGGCTATATCCATCCAGAAGTTCATCGTATCCAGTATGGTCAGTTTCGGGCGTGTCTTCAGTTGTTTCAGTACGCTTATCTGCACTGCCGGTGCCAGGTTGCCCAGCATCACATAGTCACAATCCTGGTAGCTGTCCGGTATCTTCGGATCAAATTGCGCCAATACATTCAGGTCGGTTACAAGCGTATCCCTCGTGTTCATATCCAGGTGGTAGCGGCCGCTCCAGAAAAAGCTTTTACCGTCAGGCACTACTTCCACACCCTCAAATTCCACACCACGCGCTCCAAGCAAGGTCATTTCTTCCTGCGGGAAATCGCCGCCTATTATCGAAACCTGTTTTATGGGCTTCGTAAAATTAGATGCTGCCCATGCAGCGTATGTAGCTGAGCCGCCTATGATGCGGTCTACCTTACCAAACGGAGTTTCAAGTGCGTCAAAGGCCATTGTGCCTACTACCAGTAATGACATAATATGATTGAAATTTTTGGCAAATATAATGGTACAGAACGACAAAAGGTAATTAATGAAGCAGGTGTAGATGGTGAGGCAGATTATTCAAAGTCGCCGCCATGCTCGTTTTTAAATAGCACCCGTACCTCTCGGAAACAAATAGTGAAGTACCAGAAAGCGATCAATATACCCACCCCGCGAGTGATAATTTCATAGACCGGCATTGCATTGTCATCAGTGTTGGCGTTCACCCGCATTAATTTCTCAGTCACATGCCCTCCCATGTAAAAATAAATGACCATATATACAACCACAACTACGGCGTATATCATGCGCTCTGTAGTCAGCAGGTCCAGGAACCGAAGCAGGAAGTTAATGGCAAGGCTGGCTACTTGCACAGAAAATAAAAGATAGAATGCGGTCTGGTAGGAGACAATATCCGGAATATCTATGGTGTAGATGAACAAGATGAAAAGTAAACTCTGGATAATAGGGTCGGCCAGTTTAAAAAGCGGCACGTTTTTACTTCTCTGCAGTTTGTTACGTCTTTGTTGTTTCCTTTTGTCCATGGAGGGAGAATTGCTGCTAAATTATCAAATTTATCATTATCCCTTACGGAATGTGGCCCATTGCCTATAAATTTACCTTATGAAAGCAATGCTTTTCGCAGCTGGTTTAGGTACCCGGCTCAAACCATTTACAGATCATTGTCCCAAGGCGCTGGTGACGGTGAACGACAAAACGCTGTTGGAGCACAACATCCGGTACCTGCAGCGTTTTGGCATATACGAGGTCATTGTTAATGTACATCACTTCGCATCAATGATCGAAGATACCATTTTCGAGAACGACGGTTTCGGCAGCGAAGTAACCATATCCGACGAGCGCAGCGAAGTATTGGAGACGGGCGGCGGCCTCAAAAAAGCAGCTTATTTTTTTGACGGTTCCGGGGATTTCGTGGTCATGAATGTAGACATACTTACCAATCTCGACTTGGGTAAAATGATCGTCGAGCATAATGAAGGTAATGTTATGGGCACGCTTGCAGTAATGAAAAGAGATTCATCACGCCATTTTTTGTTCAACAGCAGCATGCACCTTTGCGGGTGGATGAACAACAAAACAAATGAACAGCGCATCGCCCGGCACGAAGAGCCGCTCACACCCTTTGCATTCAGCGGCATACAGGTCTTATCTCAAAGCGTACTACAGGATATTCCTTTCGAAGGGAAATTCTCGTTGGTCGACCTTTACCTGCGCCTTGCAGAAAAAAACATCCTCAAAGGGTATGACCATACCGGCAATTTGTTTATCGATGTCGGCAAGCCTGAAAGTATTGAAAAGGCGGAATATCTTTTTCAGTGAACTGCCTGATTACTCCGTTTCTTTCTATCATAAAGCCACAGGCTCATGTAGGCCAGCAATCCCAGCAGACTAATGAATGATCCTGTTCTGAAAAGGCGAAGCTCATATACCATTGCTATGTGATGCACGCCTTTTTTTAGCAAAATGCCGGTCATGCCTCCGTCTGCTATTATTTTGTTGCAGTGTGCACCATCCATATACAGTTGCCATCCATCGTCATAAGGAACTGTTATATACATCACTCGGTTTTCACTAACAGAAATAGTACCGGCAATACGCGCCACGTCGAATTGCGTAGTTGCCAGTGTATCTTTACTGAGCTCGTTTAAAGTGCTGACACAAGAGTCTTCATTCCATGTTTTCAGAGAGGCGGTATCAGGCAAAGAAAATTCCCTGGGCAGTGAGGCGCTCTGTATATCATCATCTTTGAGCACCACGGCTTTCAGGCTCACAATATCCTTTAGTTCATCTGATAGGTTGCTGAACGCGCTTTCCTTTACGTAATAACGGTAGGTATAACCAATTGGCAGCACGTGTCTGTTCCGGTATATCCTCACGTCTCCGAGGGTGGTTACAGAATCATAAAAGTTATGCGCGGCGGGGGACAAATCTCCCTTGCTCAGAAAATATTTAATACGGTTCTCTGCTTCTAAAACAGGGCGATTACGCAGGCCTATCGCCCATCTAGATTCAGATTCATCGGTTCTGTCTGCTATGCCCATTAGCTGCAGGTAATGGATGTAATAACCCTGGTTAAAAGGGTTGTAAGAACTGGTCCCATAATAATCCTGCGCCATTCCGTCGTTATACGAGAAGAAGTAGGTTGGGGCGGAATAATAATTTTTATCGGTCCGGTAAAAAGAAGAGTCTGCTTGCTTCAGGTAGTGAATGGCCTCAACAGTATAGTCGTTATAACCGCCTTTTCCTTGCCAGTCTTTTCTCGCTCCCGCTTCCATATTGTTAACTGAGATTCCCGATAGATAAGTGAGTTCTATAATTACAGCTATCAGGAAAAGGTACTTTGGCAGCGCTCTGCCATTTCCAAATGCCATAAAGCAGATCAATAGACAATATACCGGCATCAAGACACTTAAGAATGTACGTATTGGCTTATTTACGGCCATGATATGAAAAACTGGGTCAGGTACTTTGTAAGGTAGGTACATAAGGGCAAAAAGAACTGCCACTGTGATGCCTAATATTACCAGGTTTACTTTTCGTTGCAGAATGATCTGTTCAAGCGCATTCATGGAATAATAGATCAGGAGGAACGCAACGAAAAATGAGTAAGCCCGGTAGTAATTCCCTGTAAATAGCCAAAACGCATAACGCAGATAAGGAAAGAAAAATGGTAGCAGCCACAAGATGATGAACGTTGCGAACAGTAATTTTCTGCGACGGTCCTGGAACTGGAATACCTGCGACATAAATAATAAACACGGCAGGCCGCAATAGAACAGTGGAGCCTCAAGATAATTGTGCCAGGAACCGAAATGTTGGGCATCTCCCATCATGTCGCTTGAAAAGGAACGTAGAATGCCGGCGCCAAGTTCAAGAACGTTTGACAGGCTGAATACCGGTGTTGAGGACAGCACATGTGCATAAGAATTTTCACCGCTGCCTCGTGGGCTGTGTAATAGTTGGTTGATGTTCTCCAGTAAAAAAGGAGCGCTCAGCAACAGGCCAACTACAGACAGCCCCGCCATTTTAAGAAATAACGAACCTGCATTTTTTAAGGTAAAGGTATTTGTCTGCAACATCCGGAACACTGCATAAAACGCCAGTAGCAGTCCGTAAACATATAGATTGAATGGCTGAGATACACCCAGGAGAAAAACAGGAATCGGAAATAAATACCAGTTCCGTTTCATGAATAGTAGTTCAAAAGCGAGCAGCAGTAACGCCATATTGAACGCCTCAAAAGAAAATATAGACCAGCAGCTGCCTACGATCATGAATCCGCAGAATGAGAAAAACAGGCTGCCCATGATCGAGGTATATTCAGACAACCTGGTCGTCCGCAGGTAGAAGAAAAAAACAATCCCGCTGACCACAATTTTTATTATTTCCTTGTACACCATGCTACAGATAAGGTTGTCTTTGTCCGCAGCGAAAAGGATCAGGTCGAAAGGGTCGCGTAAACAGAAAGGCATAAGATTTTGCCCCATTCCCATGTTGAATGACCATTTCGGAAGCCCGTATCGGTGTATGTAGTCAGCAAGGTGATGCAGGTATGGAAAATAGAGGTTCATAGAGTCACTCCCCACGCCATTAAAAAAATAGATTTTCCGTAGCAGCAGAAAATCTTTGAAAACCACAGCACACAAGAATAAGAGTGAAAGCAGTAGCACCACAAAGGCCCCATTGCCCTGTAGCTTAAGGACGTTTTTCAGGAAACGTTGCCGGTATGTTGTTTTAAGGTCTTTCTCCTGTAAGTGTTTCTCGTCCACTATGTAAGTCAGTATCTTTCAAAAATAATGTTTTTGCGACACAAACAGCTGCGATCAATGTAGTATCGTTCTCAACACAGCGAGAGATTTTAGATGGCCACTGTATTGTGTATGCTCATTCAGGAACGCTACATACCATTCTATCAACCTCATTCGCATGGCAGCGTTGAGCGCCACTTCCTGTAGTGTGCCATAGTCGTTCACTAGCAGCATCTGTGTCAGGGCCCGTGAGTCATCTTCGGTTATACCATGCGTGGCAGCCGGCGGATTTGGGGTAAATCCACCCTCACGAAGATCCAGGTAGGGGGTATCGGTGCCATAGCTACCTTTTAGTTCATACCCAAGCGCCTGGCTGCAATGTATAATAAAGAACAGTGGGAAGTTGCCGGCCTGCTCCGCCGGCGTTTTGTCCAGTGTAATAAAATAGTCAGTTGCGAAATCAAACAAAGAGGTCAATGGTGCATGCTCCGGCAGTACGCGCAACAGCAGTTCTACCGAGAAAAGAACGATGCAGTTTTTCACCACACTTTCCTGCATAGTGCTGTAGATATATGCCGGCTGAAATTCCTTGATGCGCTGCATATTCTTTTGCTGCTGCTGGTATACAACAAGTTCCAGCAGCATACCTGGCTGAAACGATCCTGCCCGGTTCTGCTTCACTTTACTGCTTCTTACACCCTGTATCATATAGGTCTGCACGCCATACTGAGCCGTAAATATATTGGTGATCAGGCTGCTATCGCCATACTTGATGGACCGGAGTACAATACCATTCGTTTTGTTTAGCATACTTACTGCATGAAAACGATTTTGCCGGAGTACGTCTGGCTGCCATCGCTGCTCGATGCGAAGACAAGATACACGCCCGATTGTGGCCTGTGGCCTTGGTAGTCAACACCATTCCACACAGCCATTCCCCCATTGGCTGTTGTCCGGTACACCAGTTGCCCGTTTATGTCCGTGATGCGCACATCGGCATTGGCCACCAGGCCCTTTATAGCTATAGTGCCTGTATAACCGCTTTTTACAGGGTTAGGGAACACCAGTACGTTCTGGTTAGAGGTGCCGCCATTTGTAGCCGTGCCGTGAAATGTTACCAGACCCATTTGTGTGCCTATGTATACATCTCCTGTTACGTTGTCTACCGCTATACTCTGTATGTTGTTTGATGGCAGCGGGCTGTTGTCCACCGTAAATCTGTATACTATTTTTGCTGCGTCTGGCGATAATAACCATACCCCCTCATCTGTTCCTATCCACTTCCTGTTTCCGCCGTCAACGGCTATTGTACGCACTACACTGCCCGCAAACAGGTAACCCGCATATTGGTCATACTGCACTATCGGTATCTCTGCATCGCATGGAGGTGAATTGGTAAATGGTGCATTGCAATTGCTGATGATAGCTATTCCATTATCGGTGCCTACCCATATATTGTTGTTCTTGTCCTTGGCTATACTGAAAATATTATTGCTCGGAAGATTGCCAGAGCCTACCCCGGTAGTTAGGTGATACGTGAAGTCATCCGATGGGTCATTGAGCGTGCCGCCTGCATTATAAACGGTAACGCCCCCGCCATGGTTGCTGTTCAGGTAACAGCCAAACCAAACCTGGTTGTTATCGTCAATTGCTATAGGTCCGCCATTACTCGAGTTCGGGGTTGCAAAACTATGCCAGGTGCTGTCTGTTGCGCTTCTCGCATACAATAAATGCTGTGATCCGAATGTGGTTACCCACAGATTGTCCGAATTATCAAGGCCCAGGCTCACAATCTGCCGGTCATGTTGGTCAAAGTAGCTGGCACTACTGTCAAATACATCTCGTTTCACCACGCTGTACGATCCGTCTGGCTTAAGTATAAATAAACCACCCAGGTATGATCCCGCATACAATATACCTGTTGTTTCATCTTTCAGTACACATACAAAATCGTTCATGCTATCAAACGCCGGTACATTGCCTGATGTATAGCCTTTCCATTTTCCATTATTCAGATTGCTGATGTTATTATTATCGGTCACCGCACGGTCGGCATCATCATATCCGCCATGAGCTATCCACAGGTTTTTATTGTTCACGTACATGTTAAATGAGCTCGGATCGCCAGGCCCTACAGGTACATACCTCGCGGGTGTACTGTCTGTTTCTTTTTCCAGTCCCGCAAAAAAATCTGCTATCCATACCGTGCTGTCCATACGCTGCACCACCTGCATAGGTTTGCCGGGCCATCTCATCGAATCGGTCATGTTATTATTCAGGTCCATTGTCCGCACTCTGCCCAGGAAAGTCGTGTCGTTATAATCACTGATATACAGATTTCGGTATCCCGCGTCTATATGCGTCAGGTTGCCCGTAGTCGCCTGGTAGACCTGGGTTAGCGATCCGTTGGTCAGCCGGGAAACAGATTGCGTGGTGGAGAAGAATACCGTATTATCCACATCAGCGCTGTACACTATGTTAGTCGAAGGGTCTATTTGCTGCCACGCATATACATCTACTATTTTAGGGTTGTATTTATCTATCCGGTATAAGCCCTGGTTCGTCGATGCATAAAAATAGGTCGCGTCGCTAACAAAGGTATAGACAGGCACTACTGCACTGGAAGTATCGAATTTGTAGGTTTGCGTGATCTTTTGATTGGCCATGTCTACCACTATAACACCAAGCGATGTGCTGAGATAGGCAAACCCGTTTTCGGTATACACCTGGTACACTTGTTTTGTGCCGGAGATATTCGTTATCTTAAGGTCAGCAATATTAATGAAAGTGTTGTTCTTAAATAGATCAATATTACCGTTGGTGTAGATCAGTATCGCCGTACCGGTTGCCTGGTCATAACCTATACACTGCATCCCTATATCAGACATACCTTCCACTTTACTATAGCTTACAGGTACCTTTCCCGCATTAGAAGGATCATGGGTAAAAAACCCCTGGCTGCCGGCTACGTAAACAATATTGCCATTTGTGGCCACGCCCACACCGCTGTTATATGGCAGGTGCGACTCCCAGTACCCAATGGAGCTATCTTGTGCGCCAGCTGAATACACACACAAAACAAAAACAAATACAAGCGTCCCTAACCGTCTGAAAAAAGTCATGATAATCCGCAATTCAAATGTAAAGATAACGCATCACAGCAGTAGATATTGTCTGGAAAACTTCACCACAGTTCAATCTCGTTACTGCAATCGTTTTTTGTATGCAATACTAACTATTTATTTCATTTGCCACTTCAAGTTCCTGTTCAATGCTTGTTATGGTTGCTATTGCAGGAACACTACCTTGCCGCAATACGTTTGTTTACCATCCTTCCCCGAAATAAAAATAAGGTATACTCCGCTTTGCGGCCTTCGCCCGGTATAGTCCTTGCCATCCCATATTACCTGCCCACCCATCACGTTTGTACGGTATACCAATTGCCCGTTTATATCCGTGATTCGTACATCTGATCCGTCAATCAGTCCTTTTATAGCTATCGGCCCGGTATAACCGCTCGCAACCGGATCGGGAAACACAAACGCATTCTGATTCGAGACGCCGCTTTCCGTCACAGCGCCGTGATAGCATACAAGCCCAAGGAAAGTACCTATGTACACATCTCCCGTTACCTTATCTATGGTTATTTTCTCTACGAAATTTGACGGAAGCGGGCTGTTATCAACCGTAAATTTACTGATCACCTGAGTACCGTCAGGAGACAATAGCCATACCCCGAAGTTTGTCCCTATCCACTTCTGGTTAGCCGCGTCCACGGCTATGCTGTTCACATTCATTCCGGAAAAAAGATACCCGGAGTCCTGTCCCGATTTTATAAACGGAATTATAGCTTCACATGGAGCCGTTTTGGTAAACGGCGCTTTGCAATCCGTGACGATACAGATGCCATTATCTGTTCCTATCCAAATCTCATTATTGTTATCTTTTGCTACGCAGATGGTCTGGTTGCTGGGCAGGTTGCCAAAGCCTGCGCCCATTTGCATATGGTAGGCAGCATCATCGCTTACATCTGCCAGTGTGCCGTTGGTATTATACACACCTATACCATTGTTAAGGTCGCTTACAAAATACGCTTGTCCGTTATTATCAACTACCATCGGCCCCGCCAGGTTCAGCCCAGGCACAGAATATTTATACCAGTTATTATCAGGTGTTTTTGCATATAACTCGTTAGTCGCGCTCATTAACGATACCCATAAGTTGTTCGTATTGTCAATTGTCAGGCCTATCACCTGGTGGGATGATGGCCCATACGAAAAGCTGCCGTCAAAAATAGAATTCTGGTTAACGGTCTGCATACTCCCGTCTGGCTTCAAGACGATCAGGCCATTAAGAAAAGAACCGGCATATACTGTGCCGTCCGACTCGTTTTTAGTTATTGCTACAAAATCCTTCGCCCCATTCATTTGGGAGTATTGAGAAGGCTGGTACAATGTCCATTTGTCGCCGTTATAGTAAGAAAATCCCGCTGTGCTGGAGTAGGCAAAAAGGGTTTGGTTATAGCCGCCATGGGCCACGTAAAAACTTTTGTTATTCGCGTAAATGTCAAAAGAAAAAGGACTGTTGGGTCCTGCCGGGAACACAAAGATGTTGGTATTTGGCCCGGTCCTTTTCCTCAATCCGTATAGCGAGTCGGCTACCCATATTGTATTATCTGGAGTGGTCAGCGCCTGGAGTGGTTTGCCGGCTATGTAGATCGAATCAATTATGTTGGCCGCTGTGTCTAATATACACACTTGCCCGTCATTGGTCGAATCCCTGAACTGGCTGATAAGTAAGCTGTTAATCCCCGCGTCAATATGTTCAATTTGCGTACCAATATTCGGATTTCCGGTAAACACTTTCTTCACACTGTCATGCACGTACTTATAAACACAACTCGCAGATGAGAAATACAACTGATTATTTAAGTTCGCTATATCGGCTATCCCATCAGTGCTGTCTATTCGCTGCCAGTCTGTAATCTCCTGCATCTGTGGACTGGTGTTGTCTATCCGGTAAAGCCCAACATTAGTTGCAGCATAGAAGTATCCGCTATAATCAATGAAACTGGTTACTGTCGACGCCACTTTTCTCACAGGGCCATAACGGGCAGTAAGAGGCAGGTTGGTAACGATCTTGTGGCCGCTTAGGTCCACAACATATATGCCCGATTGCGAACAGAGGTAAGCCATTCCGTTTTCGGTATATGCCTGGTATATAGTTTTTAGCCCGGCAAGGCCACTCATTTTCAGGTCAGGTATGTTATAGAATGTATTGTCTTTATAGAGGTCTATATTGCCATCTCCGTACACCAGCACGGCAGTTGAGGTGGCCATGTCATAGCCTATGGCCTGCATACCTATGTCCGACATGCCTTCCACCTTACTGAAGGGTTCCGTTTGGTCGCTATTCGCAATATTGACTTTGAACATCGCCTCGTTGCCAATGGTGTACAACGTTGTACCATTTGTGGCCAGGCCTATAGCCGTATTATATGGCAAATGAGACTCCCAGTAACCTATCGGTGTATTCTGCGATAGGCCGGTTGTTGCGAATAAAAATATAAATACCGCCGTAAGGGTGTAGATTCGTTTAGGAAAGATCATGATGTCATCTGCCTCCAAATATAAGTAAATAACGTATCATGCCCTCCTATATTGTGTTCGCGGCAAATCACCCGCGCTACAAGTTGCTGGCTACTGTCTCTACTTTTTATTTTGCCTTGGCGGCGTCTTACCCCGCTCTTGCTGCAATTTTTGCATTTCCTCCAGCCGCTGCGACCATTTCGATGGCGCCGCAGGTTTACTTTTATTCTCTTGCAGTTGTGCGTGGATCGTTTTTTCGTCTATGAAATATTTCTGTATAATGAACTGCTGCGCAATGCTCAATAAGTTAGAGCAAGTGTAATAAAAAGTAAGGGCTGCTGCCATATTATTAAACATCCCCATCAGCATGATTGGGAATACGTATGGCATATATTTCATCATAGGGTTATTCGGGTCTTGTGGGGTCATATTCCTGTTATACACCGCAAGGAACAAACTCGATGCAGTCATCAGCAAAGTAAACAGGCTCACATGGTCGCCATACCACGGTATAGAAAACCCTAAATTAAATATACTGTCATAGCTCGAAAGGTCCTTACACCACAGGAAACTCTGTTGCCGGAACTCTATAAACGAAGGGAACATATAATACATCGAGAGCAGTATCGGCAACTGGAACACCATAGGCAGACAACCGCCCAATGGGTTCACGCCCGCCGACCGGTATAGCTTCATCTGCTCCATACTGAACTTCTGCTGGTCGTCTCCTATCTTCTCACGCAGCGCATCCAGTTCCGGTTTCATCACGCGCATCTTTGCCGATGAGAGGTAGCTTTTGTATGTGAAGAACGATAGTATAAGACGTATGAATAGCGTCATGATGATGATGATGAGCGCGTAGTTGGTAGTAAAGCGTGCCAGGAAATAGAAGATCGGGATCAGCGCAAACTTATTGATGTATTTTACAAATGCCATCACCCCGTAGCCCAGCGGCACCATGTCATCCAGCCCTATCTTATAGCTGAGCAATGTATTGTAGTCGTTAGGGCCTATATACCATCTCAGTGAGGCCGACTCTTCCTGGCCATTCACCTTCAACGGTAATTCAAAGGTAGCTTCGTTTTGGGCCACAAGGTTTGTATCGTCTGTCCTTGTTTTGTATTTCACATCCATCTTGGCAAAGCCATCATCATCCACCAGCACCGTACTGAAATACTGCTTCCTGAATCCCAGCCATACAGGCGATGCGTCATCATGTATTTGCTTTTCTTCATCATGCATAGTGAAGTAATCGCCCTCACCGTTTTTGTTCCGGTAATATACCTGTGTCGATCCCCTGCTACCTGTACGCTCTGTTTTTACATCCTTCTCCGTATGCAGCCCCAGTGTCTGCCAGTCCAGCTTTACGCTGCTCGCAGGCATCCCGGTCATCACAATTTTGCACCGCATCATATAGTCATCTGCAGGCAGGGTATACACTATGTCCACCTTCTTTCCTGCCCCCAGGTCTGCCGAAAAATCGATGACTTTATCTCCGTTAGGTTCGTCCTTGGTTACAGATGTAAAGTATAGGTCTGCTGTAGATTTACCATTGTCAAAAGGCAGTATCGCGCTCAGATAGTTTCCCTTGCCGTTAAACAGGTACAATGGCTTCTGGTCATAGGTTTTGTAACCCTTTATCTGTGCTGCGATTGGGAATGCGCCCTTGCTGGTAAACTGCAGCGATAGCTTTTTATTTTCAACAGTGATCGTCTTTTCTTCACCGTAGTATGATGCCGGCTGTGTTCTCCTCAGCGCTTCAGTAGCAGAGTCAGCAATAGTAGTTGCCCCTGTTGACGTAGCTGCTTTGCTGCTGTCCACCGCTGGGCGAGGGTGAACTTTCGCATAGCTGATAGAGTCAGCCGTTTTCTTCGCCTGATTCGCCTGATATAATTTCTGTTCATGCTGGTTATAAAATAGGTATCCTATGAGCAGCAGGGCCAGCAGTGCGAAACCGGTAACTTGATTACGATCCATGAAACATTTAAAAATGAGGCGCGAAGGTAGCGCATTTCTTTCATTGCCACATTTGCCCGTCGGCGAATACAATTTCTTAACGTGCTGTCTCCTGCTTTATTCTATGTTGTTACATCATTCGCCATACTTTCCAAACCTTTACCGGGGATGGCGCTGACTCACTATGCATTATGTTTTTGTTTGTGCATCAGGAGAGATACTAAGTTATCTTTATGTGAATGTAATAATTTAATATTATTTCAAAAATTGCTTATAATTAATTTCTTACAAAATTTTAAAAATTATCTTCGTTCCTTTTGTCCCTCCTGAATCTCAATTACCCAGCCACATACAATTTCTTACCTTTGTTTCACTGGTCGTTCCCGGTAATGCTTTTCTTTATGGGTTTATTAAATGTGACATACTTTATATGGATTTAGAGCCGGGGCAGTATCAGGAAGAATCCATACACGAAAAATCGGTGAATGAAGCATCCGGTGATCCGGGCCTGCAGGGGTATACTTTCACATGGGTCACAAAACTGTCTATCATCCTGACCATTTTATCCTGCCTGCTCTATGCCAACACATTAAGAAACGACTACGTGCTCGATGATGTGACAATGATCACGGAAAATCATTACGTACAGCAGGGTTTTTCCGGCATCCCGCTGCTGCTCACCACGCACCATATGGAAGGGTTCAGCGCTAACAGGATGTCCGATTATAGGCCGCTTTCCCTTGTCATGTTCGCTATTGAATATCAGTTTTTCGGGCTCGATCCGGCAATGGGGCATTTTTTCAACATTGTTTTTTTCGCAGCAGCTGTCGTTTTCTTGTTCCTGTTTTTAAATAAGCTGTTTAATGGAGAAAAAATAGTTGTTGCCTTTGTCGCAGCCTTATTGTTCGCTGTCCACCCTGTCCACACAGAGGTTGTCGCTAACATCAAAAGCAGGGATGAACTGATGTGTTTTTTCTTCGCTTTCGCGGCCCTCAATGTCCTCATTAATTACGCAAGACAAGGCAGGTGGTACCAGTTGCCATGCGGTATTATTTTGCTGGTGCTCGCGGTCTTGTCAAAAGAAACGGTGCTTACTTTTTTGGGCGTCATACCATTGATCTTTTTCTTTTACGAGAATCAAAATAAAAAACGCAGCCTGCTCATCACTTTGGGCATGGTGGCCGTGGTGATATTCTTCCTGTTTATCTGGAATTATGTGCAGACACGCGACACAGAGCAGCCGTCACTCGCAGCCAATCTTATTCATAGTTCATCTATTGGTGCAGGAGGAAGCACAGCTCGGGTAGCCCCCAAACTACTGATACTGGGCTACCAGCTAAGATTATTGTTCGTGCCGTATCCGCTCAACTCTCACTACAGCTTCAGCGACGTTGCCCACGTGAGTTTTACTAACATAGGGGTGCTGCTTTCCATAGCAGCATACCTCTTCCTGGTGTACATGGGTTTAATGAAACTTTTCAAAAATAAAAAAGACCCGTGGGCATTCGCAATTTTATTTTATCTCATCACTTTATCCCTCTTTTCTAACCTTATTTTTACCTTGGGGCAGCCCCTTGCCAACAGGTACGCTTTTTTCCCTTCCGTGGGGTTTTGTCTTGCGTGTGCACTGGCATTCGAAAGATGGATTTCGACCGAACAGGCAGGCGATATTGCCGCTCTTAAAAATTGGAGACCAATAGCTGTTCTTGTGCCAGTTTTATTGGTCTTTTCGGCAATGACAATAGCCCGCAACACAGACTGGAAAGATAATTTAACGTTGGTTAACGCAGATCTTTCGAAATCGTCTGGCGACTACATCTCACAGTATAAAGTAGGTCTCGAATTGCAGGTAAAATATGACAGCGAACCCGATACCGCTGCCAAAAGGCGTATCAACGATCTGAGCATAAAATACTTCCTGCGTTCCTTGCAGATCAACCCCGGATACACAGAAGCCCATTCAGATCTCGGGGTAGCTTATTTCAGAGAAAATAATTTCGATTCAGCAGAATTTCATTTCAAAAAAGTCCTCGAATTGAACCCGCTGCATTACAATGCAGCATTTAATTTAGCAACAATTTTTTTTAAGGAACAGCGATTTCCGGAAGCTGTTTTTTATTATGAAAAAGCTGTCCGGATCGATTCAGCGGTTGATGTGGCTGCGTGGTACAATATGGGCATTTGTTATACCCGCTTGCGGCAATTCGATACTGCGATACGATGCAGCAAAAAAGTGATCGCTGCTGCGCCGCAGTTCGCAGGCTATAGGTCGTTCTGCAACCTGGCCTTATTGTATCAGATCATAGGTAACGCGGATTCCACAAAAAAGTATGAGCAGATTGCTCAGAAATATTATCAGGGCTTTCATGTCCCATCTTCTGTTGAGTGAAACGGCAAACTCATAGCTAAAATATTTTCTACAAAATCCAACACGAATGAAAAATTTATTAAAGCGTATTTGCCCCTCATTGTTCTTAATAATAAAAATATGTCAACAAAATACCCATAAAAAAGCCCAAAATATTAACTATCGGGAATATTTATTTCTCCCTCAAAAACGATACGCATAATTAAAAATATTATCCGAATTTTTTTAGAAAAAATGAATAAAAATGAATAACTTGCAAAACGTTTAAATCTTTAACAATAAATTATCGCATCGTAAACTTACAAATTATAAACGCTAAAGAATCTATTTGAAACCAGATAAATCTCATATTATGAACCGCAAAAATCTACTTCTGTTAGCCCTTATCTTTCTGGGATCCTTTGCTACAACCAATGCGCAGCTCAACTGCCCGCCTAACATTGATTTTGAATTAGGCAACAACTCTTACTGGAATTATTGGCGCGGCCAGATACTTACGGGGCCTATTTGGAACCTCGTAACTTGTGCGCCGGATCCTACCTATCACATGATCACCAGCGGATCAAGTTGTACCGACTATTATGGCGGTTTTCCTTGCGTAGGTGATGGCTTTTATTCCCTTAGGATTAACAAAGACACTACAGACCAAAATGCAGATGCTGCTGACTACCATGTGCATGTCCCTTCGGGTGTAGCATTTTCGCTCATCTATAGGTATGCTATCGTTCTGCAGAATCCGCCACATAGTCCTTCTCAGCAGCCAAGGTTTCAGATAGACGTTACGGACTCTGCAACAGGTACTGCCGTTCCTTGTAACTCTTTCAGCTTCGTATCTTCTTCTTCATTACCCGGATTTAGTGCATCTACCGTTGCTTCTGGCATTTATTATAAACCATGGACTGCGGCCAGCCTTGACCTTACCGGTTTAGGCGGTCATACAGTTATTGTTTCTTTTAAAGCTGGTGCTTGTTCACTCGGCGGACACTTCGGTTATGCGTATATAGATCTTAACTGCGGTATATTCAAAATTCAGACGGTAGGCTGTTCAGGTGGCTTGGCTACCCTCACCGCACCTCCTGGCTACAGTGCATATAACTGGACCGACTCGCTTACATATTCTAAATCTTATGGTAGCACGCAAACAGTTGTTGTCGGTGTGCCCACCATCACCACTACATATGCAGTAATACTTACACCTTACACGGGCTACGGCTGCACAGATACACTTTATGCACGCCTTGTGCCTTCTAACATGGTTACACACCAGTCGCATGATACTTCATTATGTGTTGGCGGTAGGATAAAGATGTGGGGTGGTGCAACGGATATCCTCCCACTTACTTATAGCTGGACGCCATCTACTGGGTTATCTTGTTCTAGTTGCGATACCACTTTTGTTACGCCTCCTGTTGGGGTCAATCAGTACATGCTCACAACAACCAATACCGGGGGGTGTCTTCAGGTCGATACCATTACTGTCACCGTTTACCCTATCCCCAAAGCTATCAGCGGTAATTTAAATGCCTGTCTCGGATATACCACTGGTCTCAGCGATACCGTTACTGGTGGTACATGGTCCAGCAGCAATTTGACCGTAGCTACTATCGGATCCTCTACCGGCATAGTCACTGCTAAAGCCCTCGGCACTTCTTCTATCACTTATTCTTTCCATGGCTTGTGTCCTGCGGTTACTACCATCACAGTCCAGCCGCTGCCGCTTCCTATTACAGGTGTCACACAAACGTGCGTCTCCTATACAACTATTTTGAGCGATGCATCTGGTACAGGTACATGGACGAGCGGAAACACTACTATTGCTATAACGAGCGGCGGCATCAGTTCTCATGATACTATTACTGGTATGTCCGCCAGCACGGCTATGATTACATTCGCGCTCTCTACTACCGGTTGCTTCACTTCTATTCCGGTCACGGTTATTGCATTACCAAACCCTATAACAGGGTTATCGCCAATATGCGAAGGCCCTCCGGGCACAATTCTCAATGATCTCACTACCGGTGGTGTGTGGACCTCAAGCAATACAGGTATTGCGGCCATAGCTCCCGGCGGCGGCGGCGGCGGTGGTAGTAACGAATTAATAACAGGTAAATTGCCTGGCACAGCTACGATATCTTACACTATTGGCTCCGGTTGTTTTGTTACTTTCCCAATGACGATCTGGTTAACGCCAACTGCCGTCATAGGAACGCCGAATTTATGTCAGGGGTCAACGGAAACAGTTAGTGATGGTACTTCTGGTGGTACCTGGACCAGTTCAGATCATACAGTAGCTACCGTTGCAGGTACTACAGTATCAGGCGTTGGTCCCGGAACCTCAATAATTGCGTATGTTTTGCCTACGGGATGTCAGGCGGCAATGACAATTACCGTTAGTCCACTCCCTACAGCAATTGCGGGTGTTAATCAGGTGTGTCTCGGTCAGACAACAGGCTTATCTGACGCATTGACAGGTGGTACATGGGTGAGTAGCAATACGAACGCCATCATCGGATCCACTTCCGGCTTAGTCTTTGGTAATGCACTGGGTTCGTCTACTATTACCTATACTTCAGGTGCGGGTTGTAGTGTCACTGGGGCTGTGACGGTCAATGCCAATCCTACAAATATCATTGGTACCAAGGTTTTCTGTGCCGGCACTACCTCTTGCCTCAGTGATGCTACATTAGGTGGTACATGGAGTTGTACTCCTTTCTCAGTTGCAACTGTAGGTGTCCCTACCTCGGGCTGTGTATTTGGTAATGGTCCAGGTACAGCAACGTTAACCTATACTATGCCTTCAGGCTGTTATGCGCTGACTACACTTACAGTTAATCCTTTGCCAGGGGCTATTAGTCCTGCTCCGGTTAAGGTATGTGTTGGGTTAACAGATGCCCTTACGGATATAACTTCCGGCGGTACGTGGTCAAGTTCCAGTGCTAATGCAACTGTAGGCTCATCAACTGGTATAGTTACCGGTATTACAGGCGGCACAGCTACAATATCTTATACGCTCACAACCGGTTGTTATGCTACCGTGGTTGCTAGTGTCAATGCAGCGCCTACCCCTATATTAGGGGCTACCACAGTATGCGTTTCGGCTACTACTGGCCTTACCGATGCCACATTAGGAGGTTCGTGGTCATTCACAGGGTCTACTATTTCTGCAACCACAACGAGTGGGGTGTACGTGGTTACCGGCTTGTCTGCTGGTACCGCTACAGTAACTTATACATCATTTACTACGGGTTGCTTTACAACAACCGTAGTTACCGTTGGGCCTGCTCCTGGTCCTATAGGCGGCAGTTTATTCACTGTGTGTCCTGGTGCTAAAATCACATTGAGCGATGCTATTACTGGTGGCGGATGGGTGAGCGCTGGCCCCGGCATAGGTTCCATCGATCCTTCAACGGGTGTAGTTACCGGTGTAAGTTCAGGTACAGCATCTATTACTTATTCATTGGGCGGTAGTTGCAAAGTTTCTAAAACAGTTACTGTTCTTACCATGCCAAAGCCTATCACCGGCAATACTAATATATGCGTAGGTGCCTCAAGCCTCTTAAGTGATATTACAACACCTGTTGGTACATGGAGTAGTCTTCCTACATCTGTTGCCACTATGTCAGGGGCCACAGTTACAGGCGCAGGGGTCGGCACAGCTACCGTAAGTTATACTATTGCTAACAGTTGTGCCGCAACGACCGTAGTAACGGTCAATCCGATACCAACAACGATAATTGGTAAAACCAATGTGTGTGTCGGAGGTACATCTACGCTGAGCGATGCAATGGCAGGTGGTACCTGGAGTACAACCAGCGGCGCTATCGCGGGCATTGGGTCTACCACCGGTATTCTCTCCGGCAACACGGTAGGTACCACTACAGTTACTTATAAATTAACGTCAACTGGCTGCTACATCAGTACGCCGGTTACTGTTAATCCTTTACCGGCTCCCGTTGCTGGCCCTACACAGGTTTGTATCGGATCATCAATTCTGTTGAGCGACTTCACTACAGGTGGTACTTGGAGTTCTCCGAGCACTACTATTGCTATTACACCCGGTGGCTCGGTTACCGCAGGCGCTACGCCAGGTACCGCAACAGTAGTGTATACATTACCTACTGGTTGCACAGCCAGCGCCGTAATAACAATCAATGGTTTACCTCCGGTAGTTACAGGGCCTTCCGCTGTATGTATCGGAGCTAGTATATTATTAAGCGATGCTGGTGGTCCTGGTACATGGGCAAGCCTTGCTCCGGCTACGGCTACAGTTACTCCGGGTACAGGTGTCGTTACAGGTGTGGCTTTAGGCACAGCGCCTATCGTGTTCACGCTCACTTCCACTGGTTGCTCACGTAATACTTCGGTTACAGTAAGCCCTACGCCTAAGGCGATTACCGGGCCTATAACGCTTTGCGTTAACACTGCGGTAAGTCTGAGTGACGCTATCTCTGGCGGCACCTGGACAAGTATGTCTCCTTCTGTAGGTACTATTGATGGTACAACAGGTTCATTCTATGGTATCACTACAGGTACATCTACTGTTAGCTATTCTTTAGGTGGGTCTTGTGCGGTGAGTACCATCATGACCGTTAACCCGCTACCACCCGCTATCACAGGAGGTGGCCCGCTTTGTCTCACCCAGACATTGACCTTGTCCGATGCGTCAACAGTAGTCGGTACATGGGTGAGCAGCGATCCAACTGTAGCTACAGTCGTTCCTTCAGGTCTTACAACAGCGCTCGTTACTCCGGGCGGCACAATAGGCACTGCGGTGATTACGTACTCGGTGGGTTGTTATGTGACTACTACAGTTACAGTTACACCGTCTCCGGGCCCAATATTTGGTACAGCCACGGTTTGCCAGGGCCTTACTACTACCCTTAATGATGTAGTGGGGGGTGGTACATGGTATACAAGTAATTCTGCCGTAGCTACGGTTCCGTCGGGAGGTTCTGTTGGTACTATTTATGGTAACGCCGCGGGCACAGCTACTATCTCTTATACGCTGGGCGGCACATGCCAGGCAGCACAGACAGTTACAGTTTATCCGGTAGGTGTTATTTCCGGAGGTCCTGACGTTTGTACTGGCCATAGCATTCCGCTGACAAGTACAGTGCCTTTCGGTACCTGGATAAGCGGTAGTACGTCAGTAGCTACCATCACACTGACAGGTGGCTCGGTTACAGGTGTTACTCCCGGATCTGCGCCTATTACTTATACATTGCCTTCGGGTTGCGTAAGTAACTACACCGTAAATGTGAGTTCGTCTCCAAATCCTATAACAGGTACGCCACAGGTCTGCAAAGGCCAGACAACTACATTCAGCGATGCCGGTGGTGGTACTTGGACCAGTTCTTCTGCGTTCGTAGGTGCTATTGATCCGGTGTCAGGGGTATACACAGGTATCAATGCAGGTTCGGCTACAGTTACATATAATCTCAGCGCAGGCTGTATTAGTACAACTCCAGTAACTGTCGAACCATTGCCAAATGCAATAACATCATCTTCTGCTAATTTGTGTGCGTTGTCTACGGTAACAGTGTCTTGCTCAAGTCCTGGTGGTACATGGAGTGTTGCTCCGGGTAGTTTGGTTACTATCGGTGCCACATCAGGTGTAGTTACAGCCGGTGCGGTATCTGGCGCTGCTACAGTTACTTATACATTGCCTACCGGATGTTCTTCAACAAAGGTGTTGACCATCAATCCGCTTCCGGCTGCTATAACTGGCCCGGCAAGTGTGTGTGTGGGCAACCCTGCCACATTTACCAATCCTGGTACTGGTACATGGAGCAGTTCTTTCCCTGCTATTGCTACCATCACTTCTGGTGGTGTAGCTACGGGGGTTAGCGCAGGCGGTACCAACATTATATTTACAGCTGCTACTACAGGGTGCCAGATAAATGCGCCGCTCGTAGTCGTGCCTCCGCCAAGTTCCATCATTGCTCCTGGTGCAGTCTGCGTAGCGCAGCCTGGTGTTATATTGAGCGATGCAGTTTCCGGCGGTGTATGGACGAGTGGAGATACTACACTCGCTACTATTAATCCTTCTTCCGGCGCAATGAATATACTCACCTCAGGTACGCTCCTGATATCTTATTCAGCAGGCTCAGGTTGCATTAAGGATACTGTGATTATCATTAACCCGATTTCTCCGATCATCGGCAGCAACATAGTATGCGTTGGTCAGACAACTGTCTTTGTTGATACTACATTGGGTGGTACATGGAGCAGCAGTTCACCTTCAAAAGCTTCTGTGGGTATCGGTACTGGTTATGTTACAGGTGTAGCTGCAGGTTCGGCCGTTATTGCTTATACTACGCCTAAGGGTTGTATTGCAACGCTTCCTGTAGCTGTTAATCCTGTTCCTTCTGCTATCGTGGGTAATCCTCAGATATGCCTCGGTCTTACCCAGAATTACAATGACGGGGTTACCGGTGGTACTTGGAGTTCTGCTGTCCCATTGATCGCGAGTATTTCAGGTTCAGTACCTGCGGCGGCGGCTACCGGTAATACACTCGGCAGCACTACCATCAGCTATACTGTCGGTGGATGCTCCGCTACTAAACAGGTAACAGTTAATCCTATGCCTACGGTTACTTACCCAACTACTAATGTCTGTGTGGGCCAACCGTTAGCTTTGGTAGGTTCAGGTACGGGTTCATGGAGCAGTTCAGCACCTACTATAGCTACCGTGGGCGCTACTTCAGGTATTGTTACCGGGGTAAGGCCAGGTGTGGCAACAATAGTGTTCCTGTCTGCTGCTGGCTGTTCAGTTCCTACAAACATAACTGTGCTTCCTAATCCGTCAGTGGTTACAGGTGTCAACACGGTTTGTGTTAATGCGTCCACTGCACTGTTTAGCGCTACTCCGGGTGGTAGTTGGAGCAGCGTTAGTCCTTCTATAGCATCTATAATACCGCCGAGCACTAGTTCGCCAGGTATCGTACAAGGTAATATAGCAGGTACAGCAGTGATACAGTATACTATACCTACAGGCTGCTTCTCTCAAACTACAGTAACCGTGGATCCGTTGCCTGCAAGTTTCGCAGGTACTTCACCAGCTGATATTTGTCAGGGTACATCATATGTATTCACTGATACTGATCCGGGTGGTACATGGAGCAGCAGTGTTCCGGCGGTTGCAACCATTGGTGTAACCTCTGGCCGTGCCACAGGCATAGCTCCGGGTTCTACATTTATAAGCTATACATTCAAAACAACAGGTTGCAGCATCTCATCTATGCTTACGATCGATCCGGCTCCATCGGCTATTATTGGCCAGCCAAGTATATGTTTAGGTGCCGCGCATACTACTACGTTCTTTGATGGTACTACTCCGGGTTCATGGAGCAGTAGCCCTACAAGTATCGCTACAGTCGATGCTTCTGGTAATGTAACAGGTGTCGCACTGGGTACCGCAATTATATCTTATACTTCTTCATTCGGTTGCTCTGTTACTAGCCCGCTTACGGTTACTCCAACACCTGCGGCGATCATAGGAAATATCAACGTATGTTACGGTTCTTCTTATGCATTCACAGATATGGTTCCGGGTGGTTCTTGGTCAAGTTCAGCGCCTGGTATTGCATCGGTTAGCTCTACTGGTACAGTAACCGGAGTTAGTTTGGGTGCAGCTACCATCTATTACTCAATGAGCTCTGGTTGCGATACGTTCATTAACATCACAGTACAGCCGTTGCCAACAAATACATTTGTTGTCACAGGCGGTGGTACTATGTGTTCTACTGATGCGGGTGTTCATGTTGGCCTTAATGGTTCATCTACAGGTGTTAATTATCTCCTGTACGTAGGTACTAAAATAGCTACAGGTCCTATACCGGGTACAGGTGGCCCCATTGACTTTGGTCTGCAAAAAGTAGTCGGTACGTACACTGTAATAGGTACAAACACACTTACTGGTTGCAGTTCGACTATGACTGGCAGCGTTAATATAATCGTAATACCAACAGTTGTACCAACTATCAATCTGATAGCTGCTCCTGGCGATACGGTTTGTGCGGGTTCATCCACCACGTTTAGTTCGTCTATTACTCATGGCGGTGTTAGTCCTGCATACACCTGGGCTATTAACGGTACAGTAGTTGCGCACACAACTGGTTATGCTTACATGACGCCGCATGATGGTGATGTGGTAGTGGTTACATTGGTGAGCGATACAGTTTGTGCTATTCCTTCTACTGTAAGCAGTTCAGTGACTATGAAGGTGCTTGATCCGATGACGCCAACAGCTACTTTGACTGCTGATCCGGGCGATACAGTTTGTCAGGGTCTGCCGGTAACATTGAAGGCTAATCCGTCATTCGGTGGTACTTCGCCTTCATACACTTGGTTTGTCAATGGCGCAAGCGTTGGTTTTGGTTCTACCTTTACTTTCGTACCGAATAACAAGGACATAGTGTATACCAGCATGGTCAGCAACTATCCTTGCCTCGTTACGAAGACAGTACCAAGTAATAAGGTACAGATGACGGTAGATTCTGCACAGATACCGCATGTATCTATCGGTGGTAGCACAAGTGCTGCTCCTGGTCAGACCATTACTTTGACTGCTAATGTTACAAGCGGTGGTCCTGGTACTCCTTCATACCAGTGGTTCGTAGATGGTAAGTTGATAGTAGGCGCTACAAACAGCACATATCCTTACCTCGCTCCTAGCGCTTATACTTCGCACGAGGATTCTGTAAGCGTTACCGTAACAAGCACGGGTATGTGTACAATGACATCACACCAGTGGGTGTACATGTCTATGCACAACCTCGGTGTAAACCAGGTCAACAATGGCAGCAGCGACATCAGCGTATTACCTAACCCAAGCAAGGGTGAGTTTACGGTGAAGGGTTCACTTGGTACTACCAACGATCAGGACGTATCACTTGAAATGACAGACCTCCTCGGTCAGGTAGTTTACAGGAATAATGTCGTTGCACACGGTGGTAACATTAATCTGAACGTAACGCTGAGCAAGAAATTGGCCAACGGTATGTACATATTAAGCATCCATTCCGATAATGCAAACCAGATATTCCACCTGGTAATAGAGCAGTAATCTTTTAGTAAAATATAACAGCGAAAGGGCCGGGATTTTTCCCGGCCCTTTCGTTATTGGATGTTTCAGTCTTTGCTTATCTTACTCACCACAAGCCATATATATGAGCAGATTCATTCTCTTTTTTGTTCTTTTCTTGCCGCTTTTTTGCCTGGCGCAAAGGGTACAGGTTGTTAGGGGCATCGTCGTAGATAAAGAGTCCAGGACGCCGCTCGTGGGTGTCTCTGTAAGCATCACCGATGTTTCACCAGCCTTGGGTACGGTAACGGACACAAATGGCAGCTTTGTTATCGCGCAGGTACCGGTTGGTAAGCATGTAGTGTCAGTGGCATATATTGGCTATCAGGGTAGGGTGCTGAATGATGTCTTAGTCACCTCTGCAAAAGAGGTAGTGCTGCCCGTAGAGATGGAAGAGCAGGCAGTGAAAATGAATGAGGTGGTCATTAGCCGCAAACGAGAGCACATCAACGATATGGCCCTCGTGAGCACCAAAACATTCGATGTGCAGGAAACAGAGCGTTATGCCGGTAGCCGCTCAGATCCCGCCCGTATGGCTTCTAACTTCGCGGGCACCCAAGGTGGCGATGATTCCCGCAACGACATCATCATCCGTGGCAATAGTCCCCAGGGTGTCCTTTGGCGCATGGAAGGCATAGATATCCCGAACCCTAACCATTTCTCTATCCCAGGCACCACTGGCGGCCCCGTAAGCATGCTCAATAGCAAGACACTCGCAAACAGCGATTTCTTTATGGGCGCATTTCCAGCACAGTATGGCGATGCTGTTGCAGGTGTCTTCGATCTCAATTTGCGAAATGGCAATAACGACAAATACGAATTTACCGGACAAGTGGGTCTGCTGGGTACAGAACTGGCAGCAGAGGGCCCATTGTCCCGTTCTGGTGGTTCATCATTTCTGTTTACATACCGGTATTCAACCTTGCAGCTCTTCCAGGGTTTGAATATCAAGATCGGCACCACATCCATACCCAACTACCAGGATGCCACCTTCAAGGTAAATATCCCCATCGGCAAGAAGTCCGATATTGCTTTCTTCGGCATCGGTGGCCTCAGCAACATCAACCTCATTGTCAGTAACCTCGCCCAGCAGCCCAGCGAGCTCTATGGTGAGTCTGATCGCGACCAGTACTTTACTTCTAATACTGGCGTAGTAGGGGCCACATACAGCCATACCATCAACAGCTCAGCCTATACCAAATTCACCATTGCCGAAACCGCAAACGATGTTTACGCAAACCATAACTACGTCTTCCGCGATACAGGCACCGGCACCGTCGATTCTTTGAAGAATATCCTCGGTTATAGGTTTGTCACTACCACCACTGTAGCCCATTGGCTCATCAACAAAAAGTTGTCTGCCAAACAAACTATACGTTACGGCATCATCAATAATTTCTACCACCTCAACCTCATCGATAGCAGCCGGCAGTATCCCATCTCATTACAGCAGTGGCAGCACCGCGAAGATTTTGTAGGCAATACAGATCTCGTACAGGCCTATGCGCAATACAAATACCGCCCCACAGATAACCTTACGTTTACCGGTGGTCTCCATGCGCAATACCTCACACACAATGGTTCTAGGTCATTAGAGCCACGCGTAGGCGCACGTTGGGCTATCAGCAACAACGATGTCATCACTGCCGGCTATGGCCTTCACAGCCAGATGCAGCAGCTATACCAGTACTTTGCGCACGAAGCCATCAACCCACCCTCTGATATGCAGAACTACAACATGAGCTTTACGCGTAGCCATCATTTCGTTCTGGGCTATGACAAGTCACTCTCTCAGCACCTGCACATGAAGCTCGAAGCCTACTATCAGTATTTGTTCGATGTCCCTATCGAGACACGTATCGGCTCTTCTTATTCCGCGCTCGATCAGGGCACCGGCTATTCCCGCGATTTCCCAGATACCCTGAAGAACACTGGTACCGGTTATAATACAGGCATCGAGCTCACACTCGAGAAATCATTCAGCCACGGCTTCTACATTTTATTCACTGGTTCTGTGTTCGATTCCAAAGCCAAAGGCAACGACGGCGTGTATCGCAATACCGACTACAACAGCCATTATGCCACAAATCTGTTGGGCGGCTACGAAAAGAAATTAGGCGCCTACAGCACACTCATCACCGGCGTCAAGGCAACATTTATTGGCGGCAGGCTATATTCTCCGGTCGATGTGGCCCAATCTAATGTCGTAGGTGATGTAGTCGTGGTCGACAGCTTGCGCAATACCCTGCATTTTGCGCCATACTTCCGCACAGATATCAAGCTGGGCGTACGGTTCAACTCGAAAAAAGTCACGCACGAAATAGCGCTCGACCTCATCAATGTATTCAACACAAAGAATGCTTTGTCCGTCACCTACAGCTCATACCTCGCCGATAAAAGTGCTGCTTATCCGTTTTATACGCAGTACCAGCTTGGCTTCCTGCCCATATTCTATTACCGCCTCGATTTCGGTATAAAGCGCAAAGGCTAAATTACCCGTTCACTAATCTCGGGTTCAGGAAAGGATAACCTATGAAGCGGTCATATTCCTTAGTGTTGGTCATGCCCGCCAGCGCTGCTGCGTGCTTCTCATGGTGCATATCGCTGCCGCAGTAGTCATAGAGCCCCTTGGCCAGTAGCTCGTCGGCTATCATTTTTACATTCTTGCCGTAGTAGCCCGTCAGCGATAGCATATTCAGTTGCAGCATACAACCCTTGTCCTTCAGGTCGCGGTAGCGCTTAAAGTCTTTATGAAAAAACAGGTATCGTTCCGGGTGTGCTATGATTGGCTTATACCCTGCGCTCTGCATTTTGAAGATCACGTCAAAGAGCATCGGCGGTTCATACATCATCGAGAACTCCACCAGCACCTCTTTCTGGTATATCGTCAGTAGTGGCTCTGTTTCCAGTAGCTTCATAAACGATTCGTCTATGTAGTATTCTGCCGCCGCCCTTATAGTTAAGTCTATATTGTTTTCCTTAGCTGCTGCCTGTACTGCGGCCAGTCCTTCCTGTATCGTCCGTGTGTTATTGGGGTAGTAATCCACCATCACATGTGGTGTTGTTATTATCGTTTTATAACCCATGGCCGCCATGGCGCGCAGCAGCGCCAGGCTGTCTGCTATCGTCTTTGCGCCATCATCTATGCCGGGTATGAAGTGAGAATGCATATCCGCGCCCAGGAACGCCCAGTTGGCGTTGGCCGTGCGCGGCAGTTCATCATATACGGCTTCCTTCTTCTTTCTGTTAAATAACTTTGAAAACATACCTCGGTAGTTATGCCACCCTGCTGGGCGGTCAGTTAGTTACTTACTTTCCTTTAAACACTGGCTTCCTTTTCTCTAAGAACGCCATCACCCCCTCTCTGAAATCCTCGCTGCTGCCTGCCTGTGCCTGCACCTGTTTTTCCATTTGCAGTTGTTCCTGCAGCGTATGGTTGTACGTCTCGTTCAGCAGTCGCTTGGTCAGCCCTATGCCCTTGGTAGGCATTTGCGCCAGCGCCACAGCCATTTTTTTGCTCTCGCTTTCAAATGCATCGTCCGGGTAGCATTTGTAGATCATGCCCATCGCCGCTGCATCTGTGGCGGGTACTTTATCTCCCGTCATCATCAGCGCCGCGGCCTGCTGCATGCCCACCAGCCTCGGCAGAAAGTAGGTACCACCGCTATCCGGTATCAGCCCTATCTTGCTAAATGCCTGTATGAACGACGCGCTTTCTGCTGCCACCACTATATCGCACGCCAGGGCCAGGTTCGCGCCCGCGCCGGCCGCTACGCCATTTACCGCCGCTATCACAGGCTTCTCTATCCGCCGCAGCCGCAGTATCGTAGCGTTATAGTGCTCCTCTACCATCCGTTCAAATTCCTCTGGCGTGGGGTCCATCGCCTCACTCAGGTCCTGCCCGGAGCAGAAGCCCTTGCCTGCGCCCGTCAGGTACACACACCGCACCGCATCATCCTGTGCGCACTCGTCCAGGTATCCCTGTACCGCCAGTGCCATCTCCCGGTTATAGCTGTTGTATTTATCGGGCCGGTTCAGCGTTATATAGCCCACCCCGTTTTCTTTCGTGAATAGCACACTGCTCATACTCCAAAGTTAGTGAGATTGTCCGTATTCTGAAAAAGGCGCTGGGGAACAGGTGCATTTCAAACCTTCGCTTTATTTCGCATGAATTCCCAGTATGCTCCAGCGGAGCTACCGCTTTGTAGCAAATAACGATCTGAAACGGTTTTTTGCCCCATCGCGGGCTACCCGACTCGCGAATATTTGATTTATACCCACAAAGGTGGTTACCCGTTTTTTAAGTATATTCGTTAAGCTTATAAAGTCAACGTTATTCATGTTCCTATGAAAAAGGTGTTATTGCCTATAGCCTTTCTTGTATTTCTTGCCTTACGGGTAAATGCACAAAACATTGAAACAATAGCCGGTACAGGCGCACCGGGTTATGCAGGAGATAATGGGCCAGCAATATTGGCAAAATTTGACCACCCAGATGTAGCAAAATTTGACAAAGCAGGCAATATGTATATTGCCGATGAGCACAACCACGTGATACGTAAAATAAACACTTCAGGTATCATCACAACTATAGCTGGCACAGGGTACGGAGCTGGCACATTAAGCGGAGGCTATACGGGAGATAATGGGCCTGCAACTAATGCTGAACTATCTAGACCACTTGACTTAGCTTTCGATGCAAGTGGTAATATGTATATTGCAGAGCTTGGTAATAGTGCCATTCGTAGAATATCAACATCGGGTATTATTTCCACAATTGCCGGAATCGGATCACCCGGAGATAGTGGAGACAACGGACCAGCAACGATAGCCCAGTTATACGACCCCTTGGGCTTAGTGTTTGATGGGTTAGGAAATCTTTATTTTTCTGATAATGGCAATCAAAGGATAAGGAAGATAAATACGGAGGGGATTATAACGACTGTGGCAGGCAACGGAACAATTGGCTTTAGCGGAGATGGGTTTCCCGCAACTAATGCACAAATACGGTATGGAGGGTATCTTGCATTTGGGCCTTCAGGAGAGCTTTTTATTGCTGACTATGGTAACTACAGAATCAGAAAAATAAATACTACAGGAATTATTTCTACGGTTTTGGGTGATGGAACAAATGTAAATAGCGGGGACGGAAACCCCGCCATAGCGGCAACAATAGGTAGTATGTTTACCATTTTATTTGACCCAGCCGGGAATATGTATATTTCCGATAGGGTAAACTCTGTAATTCGTAAAGTTAATACTTCAGGTATTATTTCTACGATAGCGGGTATAGGCACAGAAGGTTATGGGGGCGATAATGGCCCTGCTACTGCGGCCGAATTTAATGTAGACGTATACTGCTCTGCCGTGGACGATGCAGGCAATCTGTATATAGCAGACCCAAATAATAACCGGATACGGAGAATTACATACAACAACACTGCAGTAAACAATGTATATAATAACACACAAGCCATCACCCTCTACCCCAACCCTGCACACACAGAAATCACAATAAAAACCAACGAGAAAATAGAAAGTGTAGAAGTGATAAACATAATAGGCGCGTCCATCCCCGGCACTGCATCTGCTAAAACACTATCCCAAACAGAGCAATCATTGGATGTATCCTTTCTACCCAATGGTATTTATTTTGTAAAGGTGAATGGTGTCTATGCGGGCAGGTTTGTGAAGGAGTAAGGTAGAAATACAATTGCCGCATTGATTCCTTAAATTGAAAAGGGAGAGAATGCTGATGCATTCCCTCCCTTTTAGAAAAACTATTTTACTTCTTCTAGTTCTTCACCACTTTCACCATTTTGCTTATTGTTCCCTTCTTCACTTCCACAATATAGATGCCGTTAGCAAGCTCACTGCCAATCACTATCTCATCGCTTGTGTCTGGGTTTTGCGTTGTACTGATTACGCGGCCTGTAAGGTCGTATACAGTAGCAGTTATAGCATCAGTAGTATTGTCGCTCATCACCTGCAGTGTGAAGGATGAATTTGACGGATTAGGGAATACATTCACCCCTGGTTCCTGGCTCACCAGTATCATGCCGTCTTGATCACCACCGTTTGCCGATCTCCAGCTTCCGGAGCAGCTTCCGCTTGCCTGTCCTATACAGTCGCCGTGGTTGCAGTTAAGGAAGTGGGCCACATCGCCGCTGTTCATTGACAGTGTATGGCAGCTTGTGTGGTTGCTGTTGTAATGACACACATATACCTTACCAGAGTGGTTATGGTCTACTGCATCGCTCACGCAGATGGTCACTGTAGCAGATACACTGTGGCCGTTGTTAGTGGCCGTGCAGGTATAGGTATACACGCCCGCAGTAGTGGTAGAGAACGTCACGCTCTTGCTGTTGGTGCTGCTCAGATGCGTAGATGGTGCCCACGAATAGGTAAACGAAGATGCGCCTGTAGGGTTAGCGGTCAGTACATTACACTGCGCACCATATCCCAGGTATATCTTATGGCAGTCGCCGCCTGTATATGTATTGCTGCATGGTGCTGTGGTAATGGCATTGGTCAGCGTCACTGCTGTGCCGGTTACATACGACGATGTTGTAGCCACGCAGCCTTTGGCGTCAGTAACTATTACATTATAAGTTCCGGTAAGCAGGCTGCTGAGGTTCGCAGCTGTCGATCCGTTGCTCCAGCTATAAGTGTACGGAGAAGTGCCGCCGGTAATAGTAGTAGCTATGGCGCCAAGTCCGGCAGCTGCAGTCACTACAGGAGTTGGGTTCACTGTTATCGCCTTTGTTACTGCGCCGCCACATGTTTTGTAACTGATGTTCACAGTGCCAGCGTAGTAGCCGCTCACTATGCCGTTGGCAGATACAATGGCTGTGTCCAGATCATCGCTGCTCCATAGGCCTCCGCTCACAGAGTTGCTCAAAGTCAGGGTAGAACCCGCGCAAACACTCGATGAGCCGGTTATAGTGCCTGGGGCCGATGTAACAACCGTAATGCTGTTGCACGATTTGATGGCGCCTGTGATATAGTTAGATGTGTTACCGGTGAGGTTGAAGTTCACCATCTCACCGCAATTGGCATTACCGCTATAGTCATACGCACTAAGCAGTGCAGTGTTGTCTGCGCCCGCAGTGCCTTGGTCAAAACGATAGTACGCTACCAGGTTGGTTTGCTGGGGCACATCACAGTTCATATTGGCCTGTATCTGCGCCTGTGTGCGCGCCACGTTCCACAATCTCACTTCATCTATATCGCCGCCATCAAAAAAGTCGCCAAAATTCTGTGCGCCTATCTGTAACGGGGTGGCAATGTAAGTGGGAGCCTTGGTATTGGTAGCTATCAGCACGCCGTTCTTATAGAGCTTCATCGTCGTTGACGCTGCGTCATAAGTTACTGCCACATGCACCCATTGGTTCATTGCCAGTATGCCGGTGTCCTGTACAGTCGATGTAGGATCGCTGCCGTAGCTGTTCGCGGCAGAGAGCACTCCGTTCTGTAGCCAGAACGGGCTGTCCCATGTGCTGAAGATGTTGTTCCCCTGGTTCGTGGAATATGACGATATGCGTATCCACGCTTCCTTGGTATACGACTGGTTGTCGGTTACAATGTCCCCTAAAGTAATGTAGCTGTAGGCGCCGAAGTTCAATGCCTGGGCAAATGATCGTTGGGCATGGGTGCTTAATAAAGCAGCCATGGCGAATAGTGCGAGTCTGATTCGTTTCATGAATTGTTTTTATGTTCGCAATGGAAATTGCAACTGTCGTGCCATACTTTAAGTAGCTAAGGTTCAGCAAGTTGCACAAAATATAAAATCGCAATATTTCCATACCACGGAAAGATTTTCCGTGGTATGAATATCGGTGGCTACCCGTCAGTACAACATTTTTAGGGTGTCAGACGGGTTACAATTTTCTTATCCTGATTTTCTTTGTTGTAATTGTAGCAAAATAAGGACGGTCTATTACTTGTTTGCTCAGCAAATGAACAAGTGTCTGTGCAATGTCCTTGAAATCGCTGGAGGAATAACGAAGGAATAAAACGGTCAGGTTCTCAATATGATGAGCAAATACCCATTCGCCAAAGTCTTTATCTTGTGTCAGTAACAGCCAGTTGTTCTGCAAGGCCATCCGGATAACTTCGTCGTCTTTAATACCGCTGGCACCTTCCCGCACAGAAATAACCTTAAAACCGGCATCCCGTAAAGTCGTTATGATAAAGCTGTGGATATTTTCATCGGCCAGGATCATGCCGCCGGTATCAGCATTTCATTAGCAACTACATCGGTCGCGTATGCCAATACTGCGTTGATATGAATTGCTTGCAAATTCGGGTAGGCAACAAGTATGTCTTCTGTAGAAGATCCTTCTGACAGCATTCTTAAGATCAGTTCCACAGTTATCCTGGTGCCCTTTATTACAGGTTTACCAAGCATGATCTCTGATTTCGATTCTATATATTCTTTATAGTCCATACGCGCCTGATTCGATTGACGAACTTAATCTACTGTAAAAATACGAAAAAAAATATCAATGAGCAGGATGCCGTCTGGCGCGATAGTTCCGAAAGGCCGTACCCGTCCGCGAATGTTTCGCGGATGCTCCGGCACAGCGTTTCCGAACGCGTTTTTCGTTTTGTCCTATTCCTTTACGACGGCTTTCTACTTTTAGGTTTTAACTTATCACTTTTCACTTAAAAACTGAAACCGCTGCCGAAATTCCAATCTAACTACCAAAACTTCACCCATTTTAATACGAAAAAATAAGAGTTGCCAAAATATTTTTTTAGCCCCCAAAGCAGATATCCACAATTTGTTTTTGCTCCGTAGCCAGCCACCACCGCATCTTTCAGCAAATTAAAGCCCGTTTTTTGTGGGTATCTTTCGTTTGCGCGTTTTGTTTTTCTCATCTACTTTTGTTGCCCAAAAATTTTTTAACTGATAATTTTTAACTGACAAAAACTAAAGTTTATGAAAACAACACAGCACGAGAACGCACGCAATCTCTATCTCCAGACAAGCCTCAGCAAAACACAGATTGCAGAGCTGCTTGGCGTCAGCCGCACCACCATCTACAACTGGGCCAACCAGGGCAACTGGGAACGCCTGCGCAAAAGCGCACAGCACATGCCAGCCATCATTTCAGAGAAGTTGTACTACGTCCTCGGCCATGTAGCAGACAGCTTATTATCAGAGCATCGCGTCATGAAGCCATGTACCCGCAGCGAAGCAGAGACTATTTACAAACTCACGCTCTCCATCAATAAGCTGAAGAATCGCGCCACACTCAATGAAAGCATGGAATCCTTCCAGTCCCTGCTCGACCAGGTAAAACATACCGATCCAAAACTAGCAGAGCAAATGGCGCCGCACATGTCTGAGTATTTCACAAGGCAGTCGTCCATTTATAGCTATACCCATGCACCCGCAAATTTCAACAGCATGGGCTTCACTCCCGTCCCATCAGTAAACCAGGACGATGCCAAACTCGACTTGCAGGAACGTTTCCGCATGGAACAGGAAGAGATGGATGCCATGTACCCACCCTACACCGAAGAACAAGCGCAGGCAGCAGATGCCGAAGACGCAGCCAACGGACAAGCCGAAATGACCGACGAAGAAAAAGAAGCAGCCATAAAAGCATACTTCCGGCAGCAGGATCAGAACGAGCAGTCCAACCCTAAGGACGTGATAGACATCGAAGCTATCTTCCGTTACTATGGCACTCCAGAGCAGATACAGAACGCCATCGATATGGGCCTGCTCGCTCCCCGCAACCCCGATTCACAAAACCGCGCGGCATAACAGATTTAACGGAATTAAGTTACAGCCCGATAGAGGTTGACTATGAATGGCCCCGGATGAAATCCGGGGTAAAAACGAAAGTAAGGGGGACAATCTGTAAGGGCAAAATCCCACAGCCATTATGATCACAAGGATGGGTACCACCTATTGAATTCGAAACAACGCCGATACGCCCTGAAAGGGCAAAATCTCACAGCGATGGGCATCGCCCATCGCTATAACGCGGGGTGGGCATCGCCCATCGGAATCACAAGGATGGATACCACCTATCGAATTCGAAACAACGCCGATACGCCCTGAAAGGGTTGAATGTAGTCTTATGAAACGCAATATTACTTAACTTAATATACAACCCCGATAGGGGTTGACTATGAATAGCCCCGGATGAAATCCGGGGTAAAAACGAAAGTAAGGTGTACAACCCCGGCGGGGTTGAATGTAGTGTTTTGAAGCACCGGATTGTTTACATGTATTGCCACGGGTGAAAATGGAATCCTGTATCTGTCAAGAAAGTGTACACTTTTTGTTCACTTTTACGCCCTGTTTATCTACAATTTTTAAAACAAGTTATTGATTATCAATTAATTAAATTAGATGATAAAACAAAGAATATGTACAAAAGTTCTCGCACCTACTCGCGGGGATCAACTGCTGTACAACCCTGAAAATCTCTCCTGTATATAGATAAATGTGAAAGAAACGCTTATCTTGTACCGGTTAGGTTCACGGTATTTTTTTTAGATTTGCGTTCACCGCATTTCTAATGCCGTGTTTATTTACATATTCAATAGATATTATGAAGCCAAAGTATACCTTTTTGCTGTTTGCATTAGTATTGAGTTCATTACACATTCAGGCGCAGTATATCGTCACCTATGCCGGTAATGGCTATGGTGCTGGCTCCTCCGGCACGGGTGGTTATACCGGCGATGGCGGTCCCGACTATCTTGCAGAGTTTAATATGCCAATAGGCGTCGCTACTTACGGCTATACCAATGTCTATATCGCTGATATGGGCAACCACGTAGTACGTAAAGTCAATAATATCGGTATTATCTCTACCCTGGCTGGCACTGGCGTTGCAGGCTACACGAAGAGCGACACTTCTGCTGCTACAAATGTTAAGCTCACTTCTCCGCATGGCCTTGCAGTAGATGGTGTCAACAATGTGTATTTTTCAGATCAGGATAATAATGTAGTGTACAAAGTGTCTGCGGTTACTGGCATCATCACTGTTGTTGCAGGTTCAGACTCCGCAGGCTACAGCGGCGATGGCGGCGCAGCCATTCATGCACGTCTGAACCATCCGCTCGGCATCGCGCTCGATGCTGCCGGAAATTTATTTATCGCTGATGCGCTCAATAATGTGATCAGGAAAGTAACGCCTGGTGGCGCTATCAGCACTATTGTTGGTACCGGTTACGGCGCTGGTCTCAGCTTCGGCCATGGTGGTTATACCGGCGATAAAGGCCCTGCCTCCGCTGCAAAGCTCAACTATCCTTCTGGTGTTGCTGTAGATGTTGCGGGCGATATATTCATAGCAGATGTAGCCAACAATGTCATTCGCATGGTCAATACAAAAGATACCATAAGCACTTACGCAGGGAATGGTGTGGCAAGTTTTGGTGGTGATGGTGGTGCGGCTGTGTCCGCAATGCTCGATTACCCAACAGGTGTTGCAGTTGATGGTCCGGGCAATGTGTACATCGCAGATCAGGGCAATAACAATGTACGTGAGGTCAACACTTCAGGCATCATCAATACTATTGCAGGTATTCATTCGTCAGGCTATTTTGGCGATGGTCACCTGGCTGTAAATGCGCAGTTGAATTCACCCGCGTCAGTAGCAGTCGATGGCAACGGCCTTGTCTATATCGCAGATATGAGCAACAATGTCATCCGCCTGGTAGGTCCGTCCACTATTGTCAATGCAGTACCACAGGTTGCAGGTGCTGCTGCGCTTAAAGTATTCCCGGATCCTTCTGCCGGCTCCTTCACAGTATCAGTACCTGGGACCCGCAATGGTGCATCCATAGCAGTGGTAGACATGGTAGGCAATGTAGTGGCCACTCGTAATGTAGTTGGCACAAGTGCGCAGAATGTTACGTTTGCATTAAGCGCGCTCGCGGCTGGTAACTATATCGTCAGGGTTGATGCAGGTGATGCTACATACCGTGCGCAGGTGGTGATACTCCCGCACTAAGGCTTATAGTGGCAATCGCAGCACATAGTCATTCATGTAGTAGCCGTTGCCTATGTCTATATCCTCTTCTTTAAAACTGGCGAATCCGGTTTTTTCATAGAAGGCCATAGCTGCATCATTATAGCGATTCACATTCAGGTGCAATGCTGTTGCGTGTAGTTGTTTTATCTGCCCGGTTATATAGTCAATGATCGCTCGCCCTGCCCCCTTGCCTTGCTGGTCAGGTATTATATAGAGCTTGTGTAGTTTGTAGATGCCCGTCTCCAGCTCCGCCCATGATGCAAAAGCTATGGGTAGGCCATCAGAGTAGCAGATCAGGAACCAGTGGTTTTTTTCACCCATTTGTTGTTCCAGTGAGGCCTGGGAGTAAAATTTGTCCAGCATATAGGCCACTTGTTCGGCGCCTACTATTGGGGTGTAAGTTTGCGGCCACACCTGCATCGCCAGTTTTTTTATCAGGGGTATGTCAGTAATTGTGGCTTGTTTTATGAGTAGTTTTTCCATTTTTTATTATCTTGTCACTCTATTTTTAAAGGAACGATTCATTGCTGAATAAAAAAATATCTAATGTTTCTTCCTTCAAAGATAATTAAACTAAATTCGCTCTTTATCTAACAACCGCCCAAAGATGAGAAAGGTAACTCTTACTGTTATTATTATCCTTTTCTGTTCGTTCTCTTTCGTCTCTTGCGAGAAGGAGTATCACTGTGGTTGTACGTTCAATGGTTCAGTTGTTTACACTAAGGATTTAGGTTATCAATACAAGACTAACGCTAAGAATACATGCACGGGATATGATACGGTAGTTACCGGCGAGGTTTGGAACTGCGTGCTTTATTGATTATCCGCTTTTTAGGTTGGATTACAGGACGCTTCGTCCACGTTTATAGTTAAGGTGTCACTATAATATTACTCGTATCTCAGCGCGTCTATCGGGTCCAGTTTCGATGCCTTAATGGCCGGGTATATGCCGGATATGATGCCTACTAAAGCGCATAGGCTCACCCCTACCATTATCCATAGCCAGGGCACCACAAACCCTATCTTGAAGAATATACCTACTACATTACCCACGCACATACCGCATATTACGCCCACCACGCCACCCATCACACTGATCATGATAGACTCTGTTAGAAATTGCCTCTTTATTGCCGATGAGCGTGCCCCTAGTGCCTTGCTCACACCTATCTCCCTGGTCCGTTCAGCTACCGATACCAGCATGATATTCATTAACCCGATCACCGATCCCAGCAGCGTAATGATACCAATGATCACCGCTGCCCACTGTATATACTTAATGCTGTCCAGCACCACATTCACGAGGTCGTTGTTCTGCGTCACGGTGAAGTTGTTTGCCGTGCCCAGCGGCAGCTTCCTGATCACGCGGAACAGTCCTTCTGCTTCCTCTGCTGCTACACCTAATGAGTTCACGACCGTTACCGATACCAAGCTGGACCAGGGCCGTAACTTCTCTACCTCGGAGATACAGTCAGGCGCATACGTGTGCATACTGGGTAGCGGCGCGGTGAAGAAACTTTTCAAGAGCAATGCGGGATCGG
>JABDCE010000002.1:115-74405 GCA_013288285.1 Bacteroidota bacterium | reverse complement strand
GAGAACGGTTTTTACCAGCAGTTCCGGATGCGCTGCGCTAACATCCGAAACAACACAGATACCACCCCGCGTTATCCCAATGGGCGCCAACGTTGTGATCCCGATGCTCGTTATATCGATGGGCGATACCCACCGCTGTGGGATTTTGCCCTTTCAGGGCGTATCGGCGTTGTTTCGAATTCAATAGGTGGTACCCATCCTTGTGATTCCGATGGGCGATGCCCAGCGTTGTGATCCCGATGGGCAATGCCCACCCCGCGTTATATCGATGGGCGATGCCCACCGCTGTGGGATTTTGCCCTTTCAGGGCGTATCGGCGTTGTTTCGAATTCGATAGGTGGTACCCATCCCTGTGATTCCGATGCCCAGAGTTGTGATCCCGATGGGCGATGCCCACCCCACGTTATATCGATGGGCGATGCCCACCGCTGTGGGATTTTGCCCTTTCAGGGCGTATCGGCGTTGTTTCGAATTCGATAGGTGGTATCCATCGTTGTGATCACAACCGTTGTCGGGTTTTGCCCTTACAGATTGTCCCCCTTACTTTCGTTTTTACCCCCGGATTTCACCCGGGGCTATTCATAGTCAACCCCTACCGGGGTTGTAACTTAATTCCCTTAAATCTGTTATGCTGCCCGGTTTTGGGAGTCAGGGTTGGTGGATGGGAAGAGGCCCATTTCGATGGCGTTCTGGATCTGCTCAGGGGTGCCGTGCTGACGGAGATAGGTTTCGTAGCTGATGACCTCCTGAGGGGTGGACTGCTCTTCCTGATCCTGCTGCTGGAAGTATGCTTTGATGGCGGCTTCTTTTTCTTCGTCGGTCATTTCTGCCTGGCCGTTGGCTGCGGCTTCGGCATCTGCGGCGGCGGCTTGCTCTTCGGTGTAGGGAGGGTACATGGCATCGTGCTGTTCCTGTTCCATCCGGAATCTTTCTTCAAGATCCAGCCTGGAGTCGTCCTCATTGATCGATGGGATGGGAGTGAAACCCATGCTGTTGAAATTAGCGGGCGCATGGGTGTAACTATAGATAGATGACTGTCTTGTAAAATACTCAGACATGTGCGGCGCAATTTGTTCTGCGAGCTTAGGGTCGGTGTGTTTTACCTGGTCGAGCAGGGACTGAAATGCTTCCATGCTCTCGTTGAGTGTAGCGCGGTTCTTGAGTTTGTTGATGGAGAGTGTGAGTTTGTAAATCGTCTCTGCTTCGCTGCGGGTACATGGCTTCATGACGCGATGCTCTGATAATAAGTTGTCTGCCAGATGTCCGAGGACGTAGTACAACTTCTCTGAAATGATGGCGGGCATGTGCTGCGCGCTTTTGCGCAGGCGCTCCCAGTTGCCCTGGTTGGCCCAGTTGTAGATGGTGGTGCGGCTGATACCGAGCAGCTCTGCAATCTGTGTTTTGCTGAGGCTTGTCTGGAGATAGAGGTTGCGCGCATTCTCGTGCTGTGTTGTTTTCATAAACTTTAGTTTTATCAGTTAAAAAAAAATTTTGGGTAACAAAAGTAAATGAGGAAAACAAAACGCGCAAACGAAAGATACCCACAAAAAACGCGCTTTAAAACGCTGAAATATGCGGTGGTGGCTGGATACGGAGCAAAAATAAATTGTGGATATCTGCTTTTTGAGATTGAAATTTGTGGATAAGTTTTATTTTTCGTGGTAAAATGGGCGGAGTTTTGTGGCAGTTGGTTGCGGTTCATCAACTGAGTTCGTCGAATTCCAGTCACAGACTGGCTGATTTGCGGAGACACGAGTCATCCTGTCGGAAGACTCGCGCCAGACTGAAAATTTTGAGCAGTTGGACAATACTGACCGGTTGTGTTTTTTATAGTACTTTGCAAGTATATCAACACGTTATTATTAAGTTCATCAGATAGCTTATGTCAGCATCCGACAATATTCGTAAATCCTACTTTTTTATTGATGAAAGCGGTGATCCCGCGTTCTATGGAAATCGTAAAAAGCTGTTGGTGGGCACAGAAGGTTTTCAACCTTATCTCATTATAGGTATGATTGAAACGGATGATAGAAAAGCACTACGGAGAGCGGTAGTGAATTTTATGGATGCCATCAACACAGACCCGTTGTACAACTCTATACCGTCTATAGCGGCAGACAAACGCTGGTACGTTCACGCCCGTGGGGATCATCCTGAAATCCGGGCAAAGTTCTTTGAGCTGTTGCGCAACCTTGATGGCTATAAAGCCCATATAGTTGTTGCCAAAAAGGACCTGAACATTTTCAATCGGAAGCATAATAATAACCCAACAGAATTTTATTTTGATGTGCTACATCACTTGTTGAATGGCCGACTCAATAATCCAAGTCGGCACTATAACCTTTATCTTTCGCAAAGAGGCAATAACTCATTACATTATTTCCAGAAAGCGGTTGCCCAAGCCCTGGCGGGTAAAGTAAATAATGCAGAGGACATAAAGTTCAATTTAGAGATCGCACCAAGCACAGAAATGCCTGAATTAAGTATTATTGACTACCTGATATGGGCGGTTCAAAGAAATCTGTTAAAGGGCGAAAACCGCTATTTTGAAGCGTTAAAAAACAAGTACGAAACTGTATTGAATTTATATGGGGAGGATGAAGAATAAAAAAAGCTAAAAAATCCTTCAGCCCCCGTGCCAGTACTGGCAACACCCATCATGGGATGAGATATGCAGGCGAAAAACTCCTTAGCACTGCAAAGATAGGTATTTTAGTTGTGATTTTGCTTTCATTGTTATATAGCATGAGTCTATATAACAAATAATCATGCTCACTGTCCGCTCTCGCTTTACACCGTCTTCACTTTGGCTTTCAGCATCTCTATGTGTTCATCCTTCTTCGCCTTGCGCAGACTTATAGCCGATGGTGTAAAATAGTGGTGCTTCTCCAGGAAGCGGATCTGGAGTTGGTTCCATTCGTCCTCGCTGTCCAGTATGCCGTACATGCGTATTTCTTTATAGAGCCAGTCGCCTATCTTGAAAAAGTCGTCACGGCCCAGGTAGTCCAGGTCGGCGTCACATATCAGTTCCTCCAGCTTGTTGTAGGGGGTTTGTGGTACGCGGGTAGCCATTATCATACCGCAGATACGTTCTATCTGCGCCTTGGTGTAGCCATATTCCGGCAGGTATTTCCTCGTTATCTCGCAGGAGGTCATTTCATGCTCGTATGGCTGCCACAGGAATCCCGAGTCGTGGAAGAGTGCTGCGGTTAGTAATAGTGTCAGGTCTTCGCCTTTCACCTTTTCCAGCCGCGCCAGTTTTTTGGCAGAGTTGTATACATCGCGTATGTGCACAATGCTGTGGTAGCTGAGGCTTTTGGGCAATTCTTTTTTGAGTTTTGCCAGTATAAAAGTTTTCATTTTTTCAAATTCCATGCTACAGCCAGTTGTGTGTTTTGCCCACAAAGTTCTAAAATAGTTGTTTTCATAGTATTATCTTTATCTGTAAGCATATATTTTAGTAAATGATTGGTTAAGGTCTGGTATGGCCGTGGTTGGAAGGCAGTTGTGTTAACGTTCTTTTCGGCTGTGTGGCAAATGCCTACATTTGATCATAAAATCTTAAAGTCATGATAGCATTTATAGGAATGGGTTTGCTCGGGTCTAACTTTGTTAAGGCCATGCTGAAGAAAGGTGAGAGCGTACAGGTATGGAACCGCACTGCCGCCAAGGCTACAGCGCTGGAAGCCGATGGCGCGAAAGCGTTTGATAATGTAGCCGATGCAGTACGCGGTGCCAGCGTCATACACATCACCCTCAAAGACGATGGGGTAGTGAACGAAGTGCTGGAGCAGGCCCGTGCAGGGTTTGCACCCGGCGTCACCATCATAGATCATACTACTACTTCCGCGCACGGCGCTGCAGAGCGTACGGAGTTATGGAAGGGCAGGGGATATACTTATGTGCACGCGCCCGTATTCATGGGCCCACAGAATGCGCTGGAAAGTACCGGCACCATGCTGGTCTCCGGCGATCAGGAGATAGTTAAGCGTATCACGCCGCAGTTGGAGAAGATGACCGGCAAGGTCATGAACTTCGGCACGGAGAATAATAAGGCCGCCGGCATCAAGCTCATTGGCAATCTATTCCTCATTGCGCTCACTGCGGGTGTGGCAGATACATTGGCACTGGGTACTGCCATTGGCGTGACGCCTGCAGAGGTTAGCACGCTATTCGATTCGTGGAATCCGGTGGCTATGCTGCCTGCGCGGTTGAAGAAAATCACCTCGGGCCGTTTTGAGCAGCCGTCATGGGAACTGGATATGGCACGTAAGGATGCCGGCCTTATGATAGACGGCGCTGCCCGTGGCAACAGGCATTTGATGGCCATTCCGGCCATAGCCGCGGAGATGGACAAATGGATCGCCAAAGGCTTTGGCGGCTATGACTGGACAGTTATAGGTCGTGACTCGGTGGAATGATAGTTGCAGATTTTTAAGCTTTGGCTTTCTCTACAAAGTACATGTTCATGTCTCCCTTGTTCTTGGCGGTTATCTGGCCGCGATGTGTGCATACGAAGTGGTCTTTGATGAGTTCGTATGTCGTTGCTGATATGTTCACTTTGCCTGCTTCGCTATGTTGTTCCATACGGGCTGCTGTCCGGGCCGTTGATAGTGCCGTACGTAGCTACCTTCCTGCCGTCTAAGTAAATTTCCGATGCGCCGTACTGGGTTACTTCTATGACGAGCGGTTTTTCGGTAAGTGCAGTATCTGCCAAGAAGCGCAGCCTGAGCCAGCCAATACTGTTGAAGGTGTCGCTGGCATTTTCAGCACGGTTTTTTATCCGCATGTCAGGGGCGGAAAGGATCACCCAAGCTGAATCGTTATAGCCGGGTGCAGCCCATGCTGCGGAGTCGCCCTCATGGAACCGCCAGTTGTGGGTGAGGTATCTCGGCAGGCTGTCTTTCGAGAAGTAGCTGACGCCACGTACTGCCTGCCCTGTACTGAGCAGAGGGGAAAGTAGCAGTAGAATGAGGAGCAGACGCTTCATGGCTGGTAAATTACATAATTGCCGCTGAAGGGGCGCATATCACTTTAACTTTTTTGTAAGTTCTTTTAACGTTTTTCTAATATAGGTTGGTTTTAATTTTGATAGAGAAGGTTGAGTACAATAACTTTTTAAAAGGATAAACTATGAATTACAAACTCGTTCCCGTCGTTCTGACAGCCGCGCTCACATCTGTTATGACATTTTTCGCGGTATCGCATTTTGAGACTAAAACACCTTACTTCGGAGCCTCGGAAGGAGGTAAGCCGGTCACGGTAAAGTATGCGGCTTATAGTGGCCCTGCCGGTGCGGCTCCTGTCAATTTTGAGGGGGCCGCTGAAGCCTCTGTGAAAGCTGTGGTGCATATCAAGACTACCATTAACGGGCGCACAGTCACTGCCAGCCGTAATGACATATTCAGCCAGATGTTTGGCGCACAGCAGTACTATATCCCCGGCGCACAGGAGTCAGGCTCGGGCGTTGTCATCTCTACTGATGGCTATATCGTTACCAATAACCACGTGGTAGAGAATGCCAATGAGGTAACTGTGACCTTTAATGACCGTTATAGCGCCAAGGCTAAGGTGATAGGCACCGACCCGCTAACTGATATAGCCGTGCTGAAAGTAGAGGATGGCAATAAGAGGCTGGACTACATGGAGTTCGGTAACAGTGATGAAGCTAAGCTGGGTAGCTGGGTGCTTGCGGTAGGTTATCCGCTGTCGCTCGATGCCACTGTCACGGCCGGCATCATCAGTGCTAAGGGCCGCTCCATCGGTATCAATAAGGGGCAGTCTGCCATAGAGTCATTTATTCAGACAGATGCGGCAGTTAATCCCGGTAATAGTGGCGGAGCGCTGGTGAATACTTCCGGCCAGTTGATAGGCATCAACTCAGCCATTGCATCGCCTACCGGTTCTTATGCAGGCTACTCTTATGCTATACCCTCTAATATAGTACGTAAGGCAGTTAACGACCTGATGAAGTATGGTTCTGTACAGCGGGCATACATGGGCATCGAGTTCATTGATGGCAGGTCTGCCAGCCCTGACAAGATTGCAGAGCTGGGACTCGACAAGAGTGAAGGCGTGTACGTGAATGGTGTATTGCCCAATAGCGGAGCCGCGAAAGCGGGCCTGGCTAAGGGTGATTTTATTACGCAGATCAATGGCATAGCCGTGAATGATGAGCCGGAGATCAAGGGGCAGATAGCACACTTTCAGCCGGGTGATAACATCAGCGTTACTTACCTGCGCAGCGGCAAAGAAAATACTGCCACCGTGCAACTCACCAATATGAATGGCACTACCGCCATCATCAAGGCAGGCGCTGCATCGACATTGCTGGGGGCTACTGTGCGGCCCCTCACCGAGACTGAAAAGGCTAAGTATAATATGGGCGGGGTCATGATCACTGACCTGGGCAATGGGCCGCTGGCTAAGCAGACACAGATGAAGAAGGGGTTTGTAATAACCGGAGCAAATAATAACGAGATCGCCTCCATTGCTGACCTGCAGCAGGTGCTGAGCAGCAGTACACAGTTGCAAATAGCAGGGTTCTATCCCGGCTACCAGGGTATGTATTACTATGGGCTCAACAATGTGAACCCACTGGCAGCAGAGCAGTAGTTGGGGTAATAAAAATCGGGCGAAGCTTTTGGCTTCGCCCGATATAATGTAGTAAGGGAGATATTACTTCCCGAAAGACTCAGTAAAGAACTTGTGGAAGTAGGGTATTGTTTCGATGCCCTTGTAGTAGTTGAAGACATCGTACTTCTCATTCGGAGAGTGGATGTTATCGTTGTCGAGGCCAAAGCCGAGCAGTACAGTTTTAAGGCCCAGTGTTTTCTCAAACAATGCTACGATAGGTATGCTGCCGCCACCGCGCGTAGGTATAGGCTCTTTCCCGAACGTAGTGAGGATGGCCTTTGCCGCAGCTTTGTAAGCGGGTGAATTTGTCGGCGTCACAACCGCCTCGCCACCATGATGTGCAGTCACTTTTACAGTCACTGTATCGGGCGCTATCTTCCTGAAGTGGCTGGCAAACAGTTCTGATATTTCCGTAGAGTTTTGGTTAGGTACCAGGCGCATGGATATTTTAGCGTTGGCTTTTGATGGCAGCACGGTTTTGGCGCCCTCGCCGGTATAGCCGCCCCAGATGCCGTTTACTTCCAGCGTAGGACGTATGCCGGTGCGCTCAAGGGTAGTATAGCCTTTTTCGCCCCATACTTCTTTGACGCCCAGTTCCTTTTTATACTCGTCAAGGTTGAAAGGGGCGGCATTGAGGGCCTTGCGGTCGTCTGCGGTCATCTCTTCTACCTTGTCGTAAAAGCCGGGTATGGTGATGTGATTGTTCTCATCGTGCAGTGATGCGATCATCTGGCAGAGTATGGTAGCAGGGTTGGCTACCGCGCCGCCATATACGCCGCTATGCAGGTCGCGGTTGGGGCCGGTCACTTCTACTTCCATGTAGGCGAGGCCGCGCAGCCCGCTCTCTATAGATGGGCTTTCCATGCTGATCATAGAGGTGTCTGATATAAGCACGATGTCGGCTTTCAGTTTTTCCTTGTTGTTCTCAAGGAAGAGACCGAGGTTGGAAGAACCTACTTCCTCCTCGCCTTCTATCATCACTTTTACGTTGCAGGGCAGGGTGTTTGTCTTTGCCATTACCTCCAGCGCTTTTATGTGCATGAACATCTGGCCTTTATCGTCGCAGGCGCCGCGTGCATATATTTTGCCGTCTTTGATCACCGGTTCAAACGGGCCGCTGGTCCAGAGGTTCAGCGGGTCGGGTGGCTGCACATCATAGTGGCCGTATACGAGTATGGTGGGTAACTTAGGGTCTATCAGTTTTTCGCCATAGACTATTGGATGGCCTGCGGTAGGGCATACTTCAGCTTTATCGCAACCGGCCTTGAGCATATGCGTTTTTACGGCTTCCGCGCAACGCGCTACGTCGTTTTTATACTTGCTGTCTGCGCTCACGGATGGTATGCGCAGCAGGTCGAGGAGCTCATTGAGAAAGCGGTCTTTATTTTGGGATTGATAATCTTTCCAGGCTTGCATGATTGTTTATTGTTTAGAGTTCAAATGTAATTTAAAACCACCTAATCCACTAACACCTGCCGGGGTGATTTATTGCCCTTACTGATGCGCTGTTTATGCCGCTATTCAGAAGTTGACATTGAATGTTCCTTCTGTGATCGTTTTGCTGCCTGCTGTAAAGTAGAATGTGCCATCCATGCTGGTATCTGTGATGGCAGTTATGGTCACCTGGCCTGTTGTAGCCCATACTGGTACAGAACTGAAGTTAGTGTCGAGTGAATAGTATGCTTTATCTACGCTGGTGGTAGTAAGGTTGTGCACGCCTTTACCGCTGAAGTTAGGCAGTGTGATGGATATGGTTTCATTGGTAGCACTGTCCGGCCCATCGAATTCTACGTTGTAATTGCCGTTACTGGTAAGGCTGGTCATGTTCACGTATTGTGCGGTCCAGGCTACTCCATTTATTTTGGCATGTATGCCCGCCGGATAGAAGACGTCGGCTGGGGGAGCAGGGGATTTTTTCTTACAGGATGTCCATCCTAAAGCGAGGGTAGTAGCTATTACAGCTATTGCTATTTTTTTCATCCGGCAAAAGTACAAATTCTCCGGTATTGGTATTTGTACTGATTCTTCACATTTCATTAGTGTTCTGTGGCGCGGGATTTTTAGGTTATAAGCCGGAACAAAATGGAATCGTATGAAACGGATATTATTATTGGCAATGCTGGCAGGCTTTACCGCAGCCGGCAGCTACGCCCAGGATACCAAGAGTTGCTGCTGCGCTAAGAAGCCAGTGGTGCATCATAAAGTGGCAGTAACGCATAAGACGACGCCGGTGAACAGGAGTGCAAATGGCACTAACAATTTAGCCGTAATGGCTAAGGAATCTTCGTGGCGACCAGCATGTTATAGCTACACGCAGCACAACATCCAGGTGACGGAATGTCCCGGCATAATGTATGACGACAAAGGCAATATAGAGTATCGCACGGAAGGTACTTACATGGGTAATTACCCCCGGAATGGATATTATAATTACTATCCGCTGGATATACCCGCTGTTACACCACCTGTAGATACGAGCATGATGAAGATCCAGGAGACATCACAGCCCCCGGTAAAATACGGACCAGTACATGCTTATGACAATGACTGTAAGCCCGATTGTTCCGCAAGGTAAAGTCGGTTATCACGGTTGAAGAAAGGTAGTGCTGTAGCAGGCGCCACCTTCTTCTTTTGTTGAAGTGCTGCCATTAGTTCTGGTGGGTAGCGATGAATTCTTTTTCGAACGTTCTGAAACGGGCTTTCAGGTCGGTTTTTAGTTTCTCCTTGATTGAATCTTCTTCTATAAAGCTATAGTCTATGCTGTTGAATACGTAGCGTTTAATATCTGAGTAGGAGATGTCTTTATAGCGTTTGGCCAGCAATACATATTGCTGAGTGAGATTGCTTCTGAGCACACCCGCGTCATCGGTACAGATGACAATAGGTACTTTGAATTCGCGGTAGAGGGAGATGGGGTGTTTGTCATCTTGTACTTTCAGAATGAACTCATTGCTGTACAGGTTTATTTCTATAGCTATATCGTTCTTAGCCATGTACTGCAATAGGTCATAGCAGTTGTGCTCGTAAGGCATATCCACGCCATGGCCTATCCTGTTTGCCCCCGCGGTGTGTACAGCTTCATTAATGTGCCAGGTCAGGTCTTCAGGTTTTACCAGGCCCAGGGTGAGCTCGCCGGCGTGCATGGCATACTTCACGTTGGGGAATTTGCTGTGGCAAAAGCGGAACATCTGCATATGCAGCCAGTAGTCCCTCATAGACACTTCGTTGTCTTCGGGCGCTACTATGTTCACACCCACTATGAGCGGGCTTGTATTTGCAGATTCGAATGAAAGGACGAGGCTCTTAAATACTTCCAGCGGTGGCACTACACGGGTCACATAGTTTTGATACCGCATCGTGAAGGATGAGTCGTCGATATGCAGGGATTGGTGCATGTCGGCAACTTCACTGTTAAATGATATGGCACAGCCCTTTGCTCCTTTTTGTTCAATCTGCAGGTATAATTGCTCCAACAATGAGGTGGTCAATGCTTCATCGCGTTTGTTCAGTGCGTCTTCCAACCGTGAATTAAAGCTGGTGTCTATTGAGTTCAGGTTGCTGCAATGAATGGTAGTAAACATGGTCTCTATGTAGCTGACATTTTCTTTCTGTGCTCGTCTCTTCAATTCCAGGATGCCGGTATCCAGCCGCGCCTGGCTATTGTTAGCGATACCGAAGCCCGAGAATGTTTCAAAGAATTGTTTGTCAGATGGATAACTTATGCCATTGTAATCCTTTACCGACCATTTCTGCATCAGCTTTTCTTTGTAAGCGGGTAGCTGGCCACTGGTGTTCAGCTTTGAAAAATGTACCCAATTGTCATCGTTAGCAGGTGCTGTGGTCCTTACTTCAAGCGTATTTGTATTGATCACATAGTCTTGCCCTACTACATAATCAATGTACGTCTCGGCATAAACCGATCCGCTATAGTGATTATGCAGGTCGCCTCCCTTTGGCATTTGGGAGAAGAATGCAGTCAGTTCTGCGCTGTTATTCCGGATACTCTCAAGATACTGGTCAATAGTCTGGGCCGTAGAGCGCAAGGATGTAGCTATAAGTGCTAAGAACAGTATCTTTTTCATATTCCGGAATTGTTTAGCGGGATGTAATTAGTTGAAGGCCGGTTGTTTAGTTGATGCTCAATAGTTCTACCTCGAATACCAGTGTACTGTTTGGTCCGATGTGCGAACCAACCTGCCTGTCGCCATAACCGAGGTGAGGTGGTATGAAGAAGCGCCATTTGCTGCCTGTGCCCATCAGTTGCACGCCCTCTGTCCAGCCTTTTATGACCTGGTTGAGTGGAAATACCGCTGGCTGGCCTCTTTGAACAGAACTATCGAATATGGTGCCGTTTATGAGCGTGCCGTGGTAGTGGCAGGTCACTTTGTTGTTTACAGCGGGTTTAGGGCCACTTCCTTCCTTAATTACCTCGTACTGGAGGCCGCTGGGTAATTCTATCACACCCGCCTTTGATTTGTTGGTCGCCAGGAATTCCTGTCCTGCCTTGAGATTGGCCGCGGCCTGTTCTGTTTTCATATTAAAAAGCCTGTCTGCAATGCCCATAACTGTTTTTTGGTCAAAAGTAGGCTGTAGCAGCCATAGTTTTGCTACGAAATTCTACTTATGTAGCTATATCGGCCTTGTTTTTTAAAATTAAAGTCCTTTACTGGCGCGGGATTTGCATTTTTTTTCTGCATTTTGGGCTGATTTGAAAAGTTTGGCACGGAATTTTCTATATATCGTTTAAAGACCGTATTGTATGCAGGAGCAACATTATCTTATCCCTACGCAGGAAGAAGGCCAGGAGAAAGACATCACCCACAGCATTCTGACTAAGACTATCGCAGATGCCGAAGACTGGTTTGTTGACGCCAAAGAAAGGCTGCTGGACGTAAATAACTGGAAAAAGTTCAGCGGTATAGCTGACGCCAGTTTTAAGCTGACAGACAGTCATGGGCGGGCGGTGAACAGGCGCGCCCGTAAGGGAGACCATATACGGATAGACATACCGGAACAGGGAGTAGATATGGATGGTGGATTTTACTGGGCTGTAATTGAGGCCATAGAATATGACGATTATCCGGATGAGGATGCGGAAACTTTTGCCATAAGGGTGAGGCCTTCATCTAACCCGATGAGAAGGGACGATATCTCTGATATTTTTGGTAATGTGGCTACCAGCACTTTTGTGATAGGGCGTGCGGGCAAGATATTAAACTCCGGCTACCATGGCCGGAATGAGCAAGGCGACCTGGAACTGGTGAGCATAACGGGTTATACGTCAACTGCCAGCCTGGTGACGAGCGCATGGCTGGGCCTTTCTGACGCTCAGTGCGCGGAGCTGGTAATAGGTTTCATGGAGTGAATTAACCGCTACAGGCCTTATTTACACACGTAAAACAGGGTGCCATTATTTACTTCTTTTTTCCCATTGCAGCTTAGCTGAAAGGCATCTATAGCCATCTTTACCGGCTTACCCTCGTCTTGTTTTTTGCGCAGGTATTCTATAATATGGATGGGGAGTTCGTTGCCCTCAATGTTAAATGGCCCGTACAGATCAGCGCCTCTTGGTATGATGGTGATCTCGAAATGAGTGACCGTACATGCAGACGCTTCATAGATCATCCTCGGGTTTTCCAGTATGGAGTTGTAGGTAGTAATTACTTCTTTTTCACCGGCTTTTCGGTAGGTAGTCACCGAGTTCTTTACGTTGCCGAGCCGGATATCGTGGAGGTTATTCTGGCCGAAAGCGCACTCTGCTGCCAGGCAGTACAAAACGATCAAAAAGAGCACTGCCGGTTTCATAAGCAAACATTTTCTGACATCCAATATCCGAAAAAAATAAAGGATACACAAATGTGTATCCTTCTTATATAGCTTATGATAATGCTTATGCTTTTGCTGCAACTTTCGCTGAAGCGTGGATCTGTTTCTTTTCCTTGATACGTGCAGACTTGCCCTGGCGCTCACGGAGATAGAACAGCTTGGCACGGCGTACACGGCCAGACTTATTGAGTACGATAGACTCAATGTTTGGGGAGAAAAGCGGGAACAGACGCTCAACGCCTACACCGTCAGACATTTTACGTACCGTAAAAGTCTGCGTAAATCCACGGCCCTGGCGCTTCAATACATCGCCCTTGAAAGACTGGATACGCTCTTTGTTACCTTCTATGATCTTATAGTTAACGGTTACGTTATCCCCAGCCTTAAACTTAGGGAATTCTTTATTACCGGTAAGTTGTTCGTGTATAAAAGCTACTGCTTGCATTGTTTTATGATTTTTTCGGACTGCAAAGGTAACAATAAATTTATGTTTTACACAAAAAAATCAAGATTTATTATAGGCAACGTAGGTTTTCTTCAATCTTTAGATAAAATCGCCTCGATTTGAGTGATAAAATCTGTTGCCGGTTGTAACAATGAAGTAACTTCCTTTAAATCAAAAACAATATAATCATCATAATCGCCTGTATGTCTTAGCTCAAACACAAGCTTGAAAAAATCATTTGCTTCTTCAGTTAAAATGCCTGTCTTTACAAAATGTAGCCCAAACATTTGTTTTGTTCCAGCATGTGATTTAGCCTGTATATTTCTGTCAAGAAGCAACGCACTTACGCCATAAAAACATGCGTAATACAGTCTATTAATGGCATTATTCAGGAAATTACTTTGAATCAGTATAGGTACTTCGTTCAGTGTTTGCCTCGCTTTTGCAATTCTGTACTTTACTAATTCCGTCTTTTCCTGTTTATTCATAAAGCTATACCCTCCCTATTTACGTTTTCGTAGAAAGGTGTTACTTTATGAGATGCCCAGTCCTTTTTAGATGACAAAAACGGACTGATAATAATTCCTGTATCTAATTCGATTTTGTTTAATGAAGATGTTATTCTTTTCCAGTCATCCATTGCCGCTTTATCCTTATCAATGAGCACAAGGACGTCTATATCAGAGTCGGGCCTGAAATCACCACGGGCATAGGAGCCGTATAAAATCAGTGTAGCCCCGGGGTCTGTAACTGATACGGACTGTTTTATTAATTGTAATATATGCTCCCTTTGTATCACAATACAAAATTACAGATTTTTCAATGAAAAATTCAGTTGCTGTGATGGCTTCGCAAAAGACTTATTCTTCCAATAATCCCGGCCTGCGTTCCTCTGTTCTTTTCAGCGACTGTTCATGGCGCCATTCGGATATTACTTTAGGGTCGCCGCAGAGGAGTACATCGGGTATTTTCCAGCCACGGAAGTCAGCGGGGCGGGTATAGACCGGTGGGGCCAGCATGCCATCCTGGAAGGAATCGAAGAGGGCAGAGGTTTCGTCATTCAGTACACCGGGTAACAACCTGCCAATGGCATCTACTACTACCGCAGCGGCCAGTTCGCCACCACTCAGTACGTAATCGCCTATTGATATTTCCATGGTCACATAGTGTTCTCTTATGCGCTCGTCAATGCCTTTGTAATGTCCGCAGATGATCATTATGTTTTCTTTCAGGGACAGGGTATTGGCGGCCTTCTGGCTAAATAGCGGGCCATCCGGCGTCATGTAGATCACCTCATCATATTTGCGGTCTTTCTGTAACAATTCTATAAGAATAGCCAGCGGTTCCGGCATCATAACCATGCCCGCGCCACCGCCAAACTGGTAATCGTCAACCTGGCCTTGTTTATAAGGGGTATGGTCTCGCAGGTTGTGGGTAAGTACTTCCAGCAGGCCTTTTTCCTGTGCCCGCTTCATAATAGAATGACTGAAAGGGCTTTCCAGCAGCTCAGGTAAAACGGTGATTATGTCTATTCTCATTTAGTATAATTATACATTCAGATACACCTCCAGCAAGCCATCAGGGAGGTTTACGCTCAATGTTTTTAATTTAATGTCCAGTTTCTCGATAGTCTCGTCAATGAGAGGGATCAATACTTCCTTTTCTTTGTAGGTGAGCTTGGCCAGCCACTGGCTGCCGGTTTGCATTACGTCATCAATAGGGCCTAACTGCCCGCTGTGCTTGTCTGTGACCATAAACCCTATCCAGAGGAGCGGGGATTGCCGTGCATAGTCTGCCAGCACGGACTCATCGACATAGACATGCTTGGTTACCAGTTTTTTAGCGTCTTCGACCCTGTCTATATTTTCTATATTGATCTGGTATTCTTTAGGACCTGAGCTTTTGCACTGTGCGATGAAGTAGGGGATAAAACTGCCTTTCTGCATTTCTACATGTAGTATATGCTCCTTCTTCAGCCAATTGGAGTTGCCAACAACATGCGTGAATATCAATGACCCACCAATACCATGCGTGGCAACAATTTTTCCTATCCGTATCATTGGGGCAAAGGTACTTGTGTTTTTAGAAGAAAGTATAGTGCCGGAGTGAATGAGAAGCGGCGCCTTATAATTAAGTTCAAATTTTGTTTATTAACAGACAGTTGATGCCATAACCTGCCGAATAAACAATTGATAAAAATACTGCGGAGTTGAGCCCGTGGCTGCTATCTGTTTCCATCTAAAAGATGCGGAGAATGCCTGAAGACAATGGTTTTCGGGTTTGTCGTTATTTGCTACCGATTTAATGAAGATTTAAGCTTGTTTATCATTTTATTTTTTGGTTGTTTGCTTTTCGGCACTAAATTTGCTGGAAACAATGTAGCTACATTTACCGGCCTCATACGTTTAAAAACATTTTTTCACCGCATAAATCAGTAAATCAAAATAAAATATGAAAAAGACATTTATCCTCTTGCCGCTGGTTGGCTTGTTGTGCTACACAGTTTTGTCAAGTAATTCTACCGGCCCCGGCTTTGCCAGTGGATTGGATTGCACCGGCGCCAGCGGAGCTGCAGTGGGCTGCGGCAGCGGTCTCTGCCATAGTACAGTTGCATCTCCGTCAATAACAGTTACTATACAGCTTTATGATGCCGCTACGGGTACTGTGTTAATTACCAATTATGTGGGCGGCACTGCGTACAAACTCAGAATTACAGGCAATAACACCGGAGGTACTTCGTTGCCGAAATTCGGGTTCCAGCTTGCTGTTATGAAGAGTGGCAGCACTACGGTTAACGAGGGTACATTGAGCGCCGGTATAGGCGTATCGCATGTTGGTACGTATGCCGGAATAAAGATTTCAGAGCATGGCGCACCATTTGTCGCGAGTGGAACCGGCAGTACATATACTGTTGATATACCATGGATAGCGCCGGTTGCAGGTACAGGTGATGTAAAGGCGTTTGCAACACTCAATGCAGTGAATGGCGATGGTTTGGCAGGTCCAACCGATCTCTGGAACAATACTTCTCTGGTTATACATGAATCCACTGGTTTTCCTGCTATCACCGGTACTATGACTGTTTGCACGGGTGCAACAACTGCTTTGACCGATGCTACTACAGGTGGTACCTGGAGCAGTCTTAATAGTTCGGTAGCTACTGTGGCTTCCACTGGCGTAGTAACCGGGGTAAGCGCGGGTACGGCAATTATCAGCTATAATGATGGAACAACCGGATCAGCATCTACAACAGTAACTGTGACTACAGGTACACCAACGGCTATAACAGGCCCTACAGTGGTATGCACTACTACGCACATTATATTATCAGATGCAGTAGCCGGCGGTGTATGGTCGAGCTCAGCAACTGGTGTTGCCACGGCGGGAACCAACGGAGTGATCAGTGGTGTTACAGCAGGCAGTACTACTATATCTTATACAGTTACCAACGCTTGCGGAACAGGTACTGTTACTCATACAGTCACTGTTAAGCCACTGGGTGGTACTTGTGTTTCTGCTGTAAATCCGACTACGGCTATTGGTACGGAATTGAAAGTATTCCCTAACCCTAACAGCGGTTCGTTCACTGTTAACCTGCAGTCTGATGAAAATACACAGGCAGACGTAGTGATCACGAATATGGTGGGTGAAACAATAAAGGAATTCACTACAATGACCAATAAGGAAACAGAAGTTACTATTTACCGTCCGGTAGGTATTTATTTCCTGACTGCAAGGACAACGCAGGGGATATATGTATCGAGGGTATTGTTGCAGTAATTTGTCCTGAAAAAATCTTAAATAATAATGGGTTGGCCTTGGCTGACCCATTATTATTTATGGGAAGTGCCGATGTGCATTGATAAAATGGCTCCGTTTTTTTAGCAAATACATTAAAAAGTAAGTGGTTATAAAAGATGACAATAAAAATATTAAAATTTATGATTTCAGGTGTTGTTTCTACTGTATTTTTGGTTTCGGATGAGGGGTAACTTCAAAGCATATTCAATGTTTAGCAGGTCTGCATGGTTTTTCATGGCAGTGCTGCTGCTTGTTTTGTGCGGTCCTGTAAAAAGGCTCATAGAGTTACAGCATTTGAAGCATAGCACTACCGCTTATGTGCCCGAAGAAAGTAAATTAAAAACAGGCTACAGAGAAAAGCGGGAAATAGTGCCATTGGTGCAATCTGTTATACACGTATCTCCAGATACTGACCCAACCACATTCTTCCTGGCCCCTGCGTTGCTTCTGACATTTGCGCTCTTATTCATGTATGGTCGCCATAGAGCCGGCGACAACCTACATTTACAACCAGCCGTTGTAACCAGTGTGCCACTCTTTCTACGGCACCGAAAAATACTGGTATGATTTTGCTGCGGTGCTTATTGCTTTCCCTGCAATATGCTGCTACCTCCTGATTGCTATAATACTCCAGCCATAAGCTATTTATTTTCTAATCTGCAAGCCTGATGAATACACGGATGCATATTTTTTGTATGAAACAGTTTGATAAGATGATCTGTATTGTGTTGCTGTTTGGTGCTTTGCTGAGCACCAGCCTGCGATCTGCTGCGCAAAACAATAACAGGAATGACACTGTTGAGTCGCTGACGCTGAACCAGTGCATAGGATATGCGCTGAAGCACCAGCCAGGGCTGAACCAGGCAATGATCAATATATCTATCGCGAAAACGACCAATGCGATCAATTTGTCGGGCTGGCTGCCGCAGGTTAACCTATCGGGCAACCTGATCCATTATGAGCAGTTGCCTACCTCGTTTGTGGCCAACCAAGCCGTACCCGGAGGGCCACCTATACAAACACGTACCGGAATAGTGAATACGGCGATACCTGAATTGAGCGCTACGCAGACGATTTTCAATCCGCAGTTGCTTTTTGCAGCGAAGAGCGCAAAACTATATGTGGCGGCTGCTGACCAGGCTACAGACAGTTCAAAAATATTTCTTGTCTCCAGCATCAGTAAATCGTTTTACAGCCTGTTGCTGACTCTGGAACAGATAGGCGTGCTGAAAGAAGATACGGCGCGACTGAACCGGAATGTCATGGACACTTATCATCAGTTTGTGGGGGGTATAGTGGATGAAACTGATTATGACGAGGCTATTATAACGCTTAATAATTCTGTGGCGCAACTGAAACAACAGGTAGAGAATGTAACGCCGCAATATGCTGTGCTGAAACAACTGATGGGGTACCCTCCGGAAAAGCAATTCAATGTAGCCTATGACACTTTGCAGATGATGCAGGAGATATACTACGATACCATGCAGCCTATGCAATATGAAAAGCGTATAGAATATCAGCAATTGCAAACAGCCAGGAAGCTGCAACGGGAACAGACCAACTATTACCGGCTGGCTTTTCTGCCGACAGTATCCGGGTTTTACAACTATTATTACGAATACGAAAGCAATACATTCTCTAATCTTTTTTCCAACGCATACCCTTACTCATATATAGGCATATCGCTGAACATGCCTTTGTTTACCGGTTTTTCGAGGGTGGAAAATGTGCACAGGTCGCGGCTGCAGGAAGATATTGTGAACTGGGCAGAGGTAAGCCTGAAGTCTGAGATAAACACGGAGTTCACTACAGCCATGGCCAACTATAAAAGTAATTTGTATAACTGGCAGATACTAAAAGACAATGAGCGGCTGGCGAAAAACGTATACAGGATCGTATCGCTGCAATACAAGCAGGGCATAGTGGCTTACCTGAACATGATCGTAGCAGAGTCTAACCTGATAGCTGCGGAGGTAGGCTATACAAATGCCCTGTTCCAATTGTTATCGAGCAAGATAGACCTGGAAAAAGCGGCAGGGAATATTTCATATAACACATTAACGAACTAAAAAAATAACTCTTTATGTACAGGTCATTACTGAGCGTGTTTCTTATTAGCACTGTACTTTTCCTTTCGTGCGACGGCCCCAAGACGCCACCACCGCCCGGCCCAGTGCCTGTGAACCTGTTTACGGTAAAAGCAGTACCAGTGGTGTACTATGACCGGTATTCTTCTACCACGGCAGCATTGAGCCAGGTGAACCTGCTGGCGGAAGTGCAAGGCTATATCACGGGTATCTATTTCAAAGAAGGCAGTCATGTAAAGAAGGGGCAGAAGTTGTATGAGATTGATAAACGCCTGTATGAGGGTAACTATAACCAGGCATTGGCCAACCTTAAAGTGGCAGAAGGTACCCTGAAACAGTCGCAGCAGGACGCAGACAGGTATTCTTATCTGAACAGCCAGAAAGCAGTGGCCAAGCAACTTTATGACCATGCTATTATAACGCTGGAGAATTCGCAAAACTCTTATAAGGCAGCAGAAGAGGCGGTAAAGAATGCGCGCACAAATCTGACCTATTCTATTATTACCGCGCCGTTTGACGGAACCATTGGTTTCAGCCAGGTGAAGCTGGGTGATTATATGACCGTAGGCCAGACGATACTCAATACTATATCCACTGATGACCCGATGGCAGTAGACTTCCTGATCAATGAAAAGGAACTGCCACATTTCGAAAAGCTGGAGGGTAGCAAATACAAATCATTTGACTCGCTGTTCACGCTTTTAATGCCGGACAATTCATTCTATACCAATACGGGACAAATATCTGTGATAGACCGTGCTGTCAATTCTCAGACAGGTTCTATACGAGTGAGGCTTGTATTTCCGAATCCGCAATACACATTACGGTCGGGTATGAGCTGCGTGGTGCGTGTACGTAACCAGGATTCAACGCCACAGATGCTGATACCTAACAAGGCGATCGTGGAACAAATGGGTGAGTTCTTTGTTTACGTGGCCCGGGATACAGTGATCGCTGACTCTACCGGGAAGAAAGAGAACCATGATAAGCAACCTGCAGGGCCTACCGTGGTAGCATTGCAAAGGAAAGTACAGGAAGGCGCTACCATAGGGCCTAATGTGATCATAAAGAGTGGCATAAGCGAAGGGGATAAGATAGTTATTGACGGGGTGCAGTCATTGCATGACGGCTCTAAAATAACAACAGCAAACAAACAGGCTGGCGGACAGGCGGGTAAGAAAGGTGAAGGCGCACCGGGTGGTGATCAAGGAAAGAAGCAATAAACAGTTATAGTGAATGAGCGTGCAACATGAATTTATTCCGGGTTCCTTAGATGACAAATAAACTATGATCGCGAATACCTTTATTAAAAGGCCGGTAACAGCTATCGTAATATCCATAGTGCTGGTGATCACGGGTATTATTTGTATACTCAATCTGCCGATAGATCAGTACCCGGATATTACGCCGCCTGTAGTGCAGGTGAACGGGCAGTTTACCGGAGCTGATGCGCAGACCGTGGAGCAAACGGTAGCTACGCCCGTGGAGCAGCAGGTAAATGGTACGCCGGGCATGGAGTACATGCAAAGCAATAATACCAACAATGGATTGATGTCAATGAATGTGACCTTTAAAATAGGTACTGATATTGATATTGCTACACTGGACGTGCAGAACCGGGTAAGTATTGCCACGCCGCTGTTACCTGCTGTGGTGAGCCGCCTGGGACTGACAGTGCGCGCACTTAATCCGAGTATGCTGATGATGGTGGCGATCTATGCACCCAAGAACACGCACGACATTACCTTTCTCGACAACTACACTAACATTTTCGTACAGGACGCCTTGCTGCGTGTTCCGGGTGTGGGCAGCATCAACCGCTTCACAGATGATTTCAGTATGCGCATCTGGATGAACCCGGAAAAGATGGCAGACTACAGCCTTACCCCACAGGATGTGATCACTGCACTGAACGGACAGAACGTACAGGTAGCGGCAGGTTCTGCCGGAGTGCCACCGCAGCTCAATACACAGACATTTGAATTAGGTATACTGGTAAACGGACGGCTGAGCAAGGTGTCAGAGTTTGAGAATATCATACTAAAGACCATTCCTGCTACCGGCGAGCTGGTGTACCTGAAAGATGTAGCGCGGGTGGAACTTGGTAAATTCACTTTTTCGAGTAATTCATTTGTTGACGGCAAGCGGGCATCGTATCTGCTTATATACCAGGCGCCGGGCAGCAATGCGCTGGAGACAGCTAATGGCGTGTATACGGCATTGGCTACATTAAAGAAGTCTTTCCCTGCGGATGTAGAATATAGTGTGCCATTTGAATCAGTGACGGTGGTAAAGGTGTCTATGCACGATGTGGTCATTACCTTGCTGATGACACTTGGGTTAGTGGCCGTTGTGGTTTTCCTGTTTTTGCAGAATTTCAGGTCTACACTTATTCCTGTGCTTGCGATCCCGGTTTCGATACTGGGCACGTTCTGCTTCTTCATACCATTGGGCTTTACCATCAATACGCTGACCATGTTTGGTTTTGTGCTGGCCATAGGTATTGTGGTGGATGATGCGATCATAGTGGTGGAGGCGGTGCAGCACTATATAGATGAGAAAGGTATGTCGGCAAAAGAGGCGACCTACCAGGCCATGAAAGATATCTCTGCCCCTGTTGTGGCCATAGCGCTGATCCTTGCGGCGGTATTTGTTCCGGTAGGGTTTATTCCCGGTATAGTGGGCAGGTTGTATCAGCAGTTCGCTATAACTATCGCTATATCGGTAATGTTGTCCGCGTTTATAGCCCTGTCGCTTACACCGGCATTGTGTACTCTTTTATTAAAGCCAACAAATGACGATAAGACAAAGAAAGGGCCAGGCAAGTATTTCGACAAGTTCAATAAATGGTTTGACAGGATCACAGAGAAGTACTCCAACGGTGTAAAGTGGAGCATCAAGGCATCGAGGCTTATTGTTATCCTGCTTATCTGTATTTGCGTGGCTACCGTATTCCTGTTCCGGAGCAAGTCGTCAGGGTTTATTCCTTCTGAAGACGATGGCAATCTATATGTGACATTTCAGTTACCCCCGGCTTACTCCACTGCCCAGTCGGTGGCGGTAATGCAGCGGCTGATGAAGGTAATAGCGGAGACTCCCGGCGTAGGGCACTATGCGGCTTTGTCGGGGCTGAACGTAGTGACCAATGCGACCAACTCTAACTGCGGTACTATCTACTGCCAATTGAAACCATGGGATGAGCGTGGCAAAAACAGTGAGCGGGTACCGGGCATTGTAGGTGAAATGCAAAAACGGATCGCGGAGACGGGGATCAAAAATGCCAATGTGCAGGTGATACAGCCTTCGCCTATACCCGGCGTGGGCGCTACAGTTGGTTTTAACTTCCAGATAGAGCAACGTAATACAACTGACGATGTGCATGCGTTTGAAGACGTGGTAAAGAAATTTGTGAGCGATGCCAATAAAGACCCTGCGATATCCGGTGCGTATAGCTTTTATTCGGCGCATACTCCTAACTATAATCTTACGGTAGACCGGGATAAATGTGAAAAGCTAGGGGTGAATATAGCAGATGTATTCACCACTATACAGGCATTCATGGGTAGCCTGTACATTAACGATTTTACCACTTACAACCGTACATTCCATGTGGTGATACAGGCAGATACGTCTTTCAGGACGCTGGTGTCAGACATGGATAAGTATTATGTGCGCAACCAGGCAGGAGGCATGGTGCCGCTGGGTACGCTGATCTCTTACAAACCTACTGAGGCCGCGCCGCTGATCTCGCATTTTAATATCTTCCGTTCCGCAGAAATAGACGGCGCATCACCGGACGGATATAGCAGTACCGAAACACTGGATGCCCTGAAAAAGATAGCTGACAGAACCTTGCCCCAGGGGTATGCTTATGAATATTCGGGGTTGAGTTACGAAGAAATAAAAGCGGGATCGACCACTATCTACATTTTCATCTTCTCTATCACATTTGTATTCCTGTTCCTTGCGGCGCTGTATGAGAGCTGGTCGGTGCCATTCTCTGTGCTGCTGGCGGTACCCATAGGTGCGTTCGGGGCTATACTTACGCTCATCTTCCTGCCGCATATTACCAACAACGTGTATGCGCAGATAGGGCTGATAACGCTGATAGGGCTGGCGGCGAAGAATGCCATCCTGATCGTGGAGTTTGCGAAGGTGCGAGTGGATAGGGGTGAAGAAGTGCTTGCATCGACGATAGAGGCAGTGAAGCTGCGTTTACGTCCTATTGTCATGACCTCGCTGGCATTCATACTGGGTGTTATGCCGCTGATATTTGCTACGGGCGCCGGCGCTGTAGCGCGCAGGACAATAGGGTTTACTGTTTTCGGTGGTATGCTTGCCGCATCTACGCTGGCTATATTCATAGTGCCTGTTCTGTTTGTGATCATCACAAGGGTATCTTATGGAAAGAAGAAACTGGATGACCTGATCGCCCGCCACGATGAGCTTATGGAAAAGGCTAAAAAGGTGGAAGCGGAGAATATAGATCCGGAGCTGGAGTATGAGATTGAGAAATCGCGTGACCAGGGTAAGCAAGGTAGTGAGGATGGAGCGAAGAATACTAATGACCAAAACGCAAAGAAGTAATGCCTGAATAGCATTTGCCCGGATCATTTTTGATGCCGGCGATCAATTTCTGACTTGAACGATGATTGCAAATACATTTATCAAAAGGCCCGTTACCGCGATCGTGATATCTATCGTATTGATGATATCGGGGACTATATGTATTTTCAACCTGGCCGTTGACCAATACCCGAATATTACTCCTCCGGCCGTATCTGTATCAGGGCAATATACCGGTGCTGATGCACAGACCGTAGAACAAACAGTAGCGACCCCTATAGAAGAGCAGGTGAATGGTACGCCCGGCATGGAGTATATGCAGAGCACTAATACAAACAGTGGCGCAGTAAGCATAAATGTAACATTCAAGATAGGTACCAACGTACACATAGCTGCACTGAACGTACAGAACCGTGTAGGTATCGCCACGCCACTGCTGCCTTCGGTGGTAAGCAGGCTGGGGCTTACCGTGCGCGCGAGAAATCCAAGTATGCTGCTGATGGTAGCTATCTATTCGCCAAAAGGTACCCATAGCCGCACCTTTATGGATAACTATACCAGCATATTCATACAGGACGCTATGCTGCGTGTGCCTGGAGTAGGGGACGTAACCGCACGAACAGACCAGTTCAGTATGCGGGTATGGATGAACCCTGAAAAAATGGCGGCATATAGCCTTACGCCACAGGATGTGATCGCTGCACTGAACGCGCAGAATGTGCAGGTAGCGGCAGGATCGGCAGGAGCTCCACCGCAACAGGGAGACCAGACCTATGAGCTGGGTATATTGGTAAACGGTCAGTTGAAGAACGCCTCTGATTTTGAAAAGGTGATTGTGAAAACGATACCAGCGACTGGCGAATTAATCTACCTGAAGGATGTTGCCCGGGTAGAGTTGGGTAAATTCACCTTTTCAAGCAACTCGTTCGTAGATGGTAAGCCGTCGTCTTACCTGATGATATACCAGGCTCCGGGAAGTAACGCCCTTGAAACTGCGAATAACGTTTATGCGGCATTGGAGCAACTTAAAAAATCATTTCCTACTGATATCGACTATAAAGTGCCTTTTGAATCGATAACTATTATCAAGGTGTCTATGCGCGAAGTAATAGAGACTTTGCTGAAGGCGCTGGGACTGGTAGCTATAGTGGTATTATTGTTCCTTCAGAATCTTCGCTCTACGCTAATTCCTATTCTTGCTATACCGGTATCCATTCTCGGTACGTTCTGCTTTTTTATCCCGCTCGGGTTTACGATCAATACGCTTACCATGTTTGGTTTTGTGCTGGCGATAGGTATTGTAGTGGATGATGCTATCATTGTAGTAGAAGCTGTGCAGCACTATATAGATGAGAAAGGTATGTCGGCAAAAGAGGCTACCTACCAGGCAATGAAAGATATATCTGCGCCGGTGGTGGCTATTGCGCTAATACTTGCGGCAGTGTTTGTTCCGGTAGGATTTATTCCGGGCATTGTGGGCCGCCTGTACCAGCAATTTGCCATTACTATTGCTATATCGGTAATGCTGTCTGCATTCATTGCTTTGTCGCTCACTCCGGCATTGTGTACATTGCTGTTGAAGCCTTCGAACAAGAAAAAGAAGAAGAACCTGGTGTCTAAGTTCTTTGCGTGGTTTGACGCAGGGTTTGATAAACTGACGGAAAAATATGGCAATGGTGTGCGTCATAGCATCAATGGTTCAAAGTATATCATCATTTTGCTCGTATGCATCTGTGTGGGCACGGTGTTGCTCTTTAAAGCCAAGCCCCGCGGTTTTATCCCGTCAGAAGATGAGGGGCGACTGTATATTACTTACCAGTTACCGGAAGCTACATCTACCACGCAATCGGTAGAAGTGATCACTAAACTGATGCAGATAGTAGGCGCTACGCCAGGGGTCAATCATTTTGCGGCATTGTCGGGGTTGAATATCCTTAATTCGGGAACTACCTCTAACTGCGGTACCATTTTTTGCATGCTCAAACCATGGGAAGATCGCACCAAGCCGGAAGAGCAGGTGCCGGGGATAATGGATGTAATGAAGAAGCGCATAGCGGCGGCTGGAATAAAAAACGCCACTATCGTAGTGATACCACCACCACCCATACGAGGTATAGGCCAGGCAGCGGGTTTCAGTATGCAGATAGAGCAGGGTAATACCAGTGACGATGTACACGCGTTTGAGAAAGTGGTGAAAAAGTTTGTGGCTGAGGCACATAAGAATCCACCTATATCCACTGCGTTCAGTTACTATTCGGCACATACACCGAGCTATGAACTGAACCTGGACCGGGAAAAATGCGAAAAACTCGGGGTCAATATCTCAGACGTATTTACCACCATGCAGGCATTTATGGGTAGTTTGTTTGTGAACAATTTTACGTTGTATAACCGTACTTACCATGTCGTGGTTCAGGCCGATACAACTTTCCGTGCGCTGGTGTCGAACATGGATAAATATTATGTGCGCAACCAGGCGGGTAATATGGTGCCGCTCAGTACTCTGATCAACTATAAGCCTACAGAAGCGCCGCCATTGGTCACACACTTTAATATCTTCCGGTCGGCAGAAGTAGACGGATCGACTCCACCGGGATATAGCACCGGGCAAGGGATAGATGCGCTTAAGGAAACAGCGGAGAAGTATCTGCCGCAAGGTTATACCTATGAATTTTCAGGGTTAAGCTATGAAGAGATCAAAGCAGGATCGACTACCGTATACATCTTTATCTTCTCCATTACGTTCGTATTCCTGTTCCTTGCCGCGCTGTATGAAAGCTGGTCGGTACCATTCTCCGTAATGCTTGCAGTGCCTATCAGTGCATTTGGGGCTATACTTATGCTCATGTGCGTGCCCCGTCTTACCAATAATGTGTATGCACAGATAGGGCTTATTACGCTGATCGGGTTATCGGCAAAGAATGCCATACTCATTGTGGAGTTTGCCAAGGTACGTGTGGACAGAGGCGAGGAACTGATCAAATCCACTCTCGAAGCCGTAAAGTTGCGATTGCGCCCTATTATCATGACATCTCTCGCGTTCATACTGGGCGTGCTGCCGCTTGTTTTTGCCAGGGGGGCAGGTGGTGTGGCCCGAAATACCATTGGCTTTACTGTGCTGGGGGGCATGTTAGCGGCTTCCTCTATAGCCATATTTATTGTGCCCGTGCTGTTTGTGGTCATTACGCGTTTCTCTTACGGTAAAAAGAAGCTGGAATACCTGCTGGCTCACCACGAAGAACTGATGGAAAAAGCAAAGCGCGCTGAAGAAGAAAATATAGACGCAGAGCTGGAGTTCGAAATAGCGCATGACAAGAAAAAGACCGATGAGCAGCAGGGTGAAAAGAGCGCTTAAATTTTAAAAGACAGGCATAAAAAATTGCATTAAAGCATCGCGTAACTACCGGTACTATCCCAGTCCGCAGCATTTCAAAATATTTTTTTCGTATTTCGTGCACATTTTTCCCCTCAAAATGTTGTTTTCATTGTATTTTTTTTTAAATTTAGGGGGTAAAACAACGCCGTGATTTAAGTTTTTGTAGTCATTGTGTTTCGTCAATGTTAAATCTGCCGGAAAGATATTTCCTGTGGAAGTTTTTAAAATTAGAACCTATGAAGAAATCTATTCTAAGCATTTTACTTTTATCGACCCTTTCTCTGCATGCCGGAGCGCAAATTATTACGACAATGGCCGGTAATGGCACGCTGGGCACTATAGGCAATAATGGTCCCGCTACAGCCGCAGAGTTGACTCAGGCCTGGGGCGTATATGCCGATGGCTCCGGTAATGTATTTATTTCAGGTACAGGTGAGGCCCGCATCAGGAAGGTGAATTCCCTCGGTATCATTACGAGTATATGTGGAACCGGCTCTGTGGGTAATGCAGGTGATGGCGGGCCAGCCACGGCAGCTACTATGCACAGTCCTTATGGGATTACAGGCGATGCGGCTGGCAACATATATTTTTCAGATTATGGCAATAATCGTATTCGTAAAATAAGTACGGGTGGTACTATCTCTGATTTTGCCGGCGGTGGCGGCTTATTGGGTGATGGTGGTCCTGCCACGGCAGGTACGTTGAATAATCCACAGGATGTAGCGATGGATGCTACCGGGAATATGTATATTACAGATGGGGCTGACTTTCGTGTGCGCAAAGTGAATACGTCAGGTGTCATATCTACGTTTGCGGGTACTGGTGTATCCGGTTATACCGGTAATGGTGGACCTGCAACGGCTGCGAAGGTGGCGAATCCGTTATGTATCACTACCGATCCGGCAGGGAATGTTTATTTCAGCGATCAGGGTAGTGTAGTGCGTAAAGTAGATCTTTCGGGAAATATAACAACTGTCGTGGGTAATGGAACTCCAGGCTATTCGGGAGATGGTTTTGCCGCAACAGCCGCACAAATAAATGCTTACGGGGTAGCTGTGGATGCTGCGGGGAATATATATGTGTCTGACTTTACACACAGGGTAATACGGAAAGTTAACCCATCTGGTATAATCAATACGATTGCGGGTACCGGTGTTTCAGGCTACCTGGGAGACGGAGGGGCTCCGGCAACCTGTGAATTCAATTCGCCGACCGACCTGGCTGTAGACGGTTCGGGAAACCTTTACATTGCTGACTGGTTCAACAATGCGATACGTAAAATTACACAGCCTAATACTGCCCCCTTGTTTAATGTCGGACACAGCACAACATTAACTGTTGCTCAGAATTCTGTTGCTAATCCTACTAACTCCATACTGGCAATCACTGATCTGAATTTCGGACAGACTGAAACATGGAGCCTGGTGTCTGGCCCATTTAAAGGAACTGCCGTTGCTGCCTATACTACCACTTCTACGGGAGGAAGTATAACGCCGGTTGGTTTATCTTATACACCCAATACCGGCTACACCGGCCTTGACTCTTTCAAGGTGCGTATAAATGACGGAACATTTTCAGACACTACTTTTGTGCATGTTACTGTAACTCCGTTCGTGTCTACATGTGCGCTAAACACTATTGCGACAATAGCAGGAAACGGTATACCTGGCACCAGCGGTGATGGTGGTCCGGCAACAGCCGCTAATGTAGAGCAAGGTTATGGCCTGGCAACTGATCCATCGGGTAATGTATATCTCGCCGACGATCTGAACTCTGGTATCCGTAAAATAAGCTCCTTGGGTATTATTTCTACAATAGGGGGCACTGGAACACCAGGTTATAATGGGGATGGCATTGCTGCTACTACCGCGCAGGTGAACGGGCCGACGGCTGTTGTTGCGGATGCCTCCGGGAACGTGTATGTGTGCGATAATAATAATAACCGGGTGCGGAAGATAAGTGCATCAGGGATCATGACAACAATTGCCGGTACCGGGGTTGCGGCTTATTTGGGTGACAATGGCCCTGCTACTGCCGCACAATTAAATACTCCAGATGGTCTTGCATTAGACGCCGCAGGTAATCTATACATTGCTGATGATATTAATTTCCGGGTACGGAAAGTAGACCCAACAGGCATAATTACTACTGTCGCAGGTACCGGAATCTCCGCAGAAACCGGAGACGGATTCCCTGCTACTGCCGCACAGATCGGACTGGTATCCGGATTAGCGATCGATGGATTGGGTAATCTGTTCTTGTCCTTATCTCAAGATCATATTGTACGAAAAATAAATACTTCTGGTATCATCAGCACTGTAGCAGGTAATGGTACAATAGGTTATAGTGGAGACAATGGTCCGGCGACCACAGCACAACTGAATTTTAATTACGAAATTGCCGCTGACGCTACAGGCAATCTATACATTGGTGACTGGAGCAATCATCGTGTACGCAAGGTTGATCCCACCGGTATCATAACTACATTAGCTGGAGGCTCTGTGTCCGGATTCAGTGGTGATGGTGGCCCTGCTACAGCCGCACAGATGGTTGACGCTTCTGGCGTAGCTACAGACAATGTTGGGAACGTCTATGTATATGATTTTGGTAACGAACGTATACGTAAAATAACAATCTATGATACGCCGCCTACATTCGTTGGGGGCCATACGCAGGGGTTGACGGTATGTATCAACTCCACATTCGATCCCATCAACACGTTGCTGGCTATAAAAGATGCGGACGCAGGGCAACCGGAGAACTGGACTGTTGTAACACCACCATCACATGGTACGTTGTCTGCAACTTATTCTGGCACATCTACAGGGAGTGTAGTTACTCCAACCGGCCTTTACTATACACCAACACCTGGTTTTACAGGCTCCGATGCTTTCAAGGTACAAGTGATCGATTGCGGCACAGTAACTGACCAGACCACTGTGAATGTGTCTGTGGTTTCATCACTTTCGGCAGGTACTATCGTCGGGCCATCTTCTGTATGCGCAGGGTCAGGAATAAATCTTTCCGATGCCACGGGCGGTGGTACATGGGCCAGCAGCAGTACAAACGCCACAGTGGTTGCAGGGGCCGTTAGCGGTATGTCGGCAGGTACTGCAATTATTAGTTACATAGTCAGCGGCTCATGCGGCAGCGCGTATACCACAGTCCCTATAACCATTGTTCCAATACCTACAGCTATAGTAGGATTCAGTGATGTTTGCGCAGGCGCATCTACTGCATTGAGCGATGGCTTTAGCGGAGGCACATGGACAACCAGCAATTCCGCTGTCGCGACGATCAATTTACTGACGGGTCTGGCCGCGGGAAGAACGCCAGGTACCGTGACTATTACTTACATACTTGGTGGTATTTGCTCAACGTCAACCACCTTGAATGTTGATGTTCCTATACCTGCAATAATAGGGCCGACAAGCGCCTGCCCCGGTGCAAACATTGCGCTGAGCGACCCACTGACAGGAGGTACATGGAATAGTCTGTCTCTGGCGGTAAGTGTGAATCCGTCTTCAGGACTGACAATGGGTATAACAGCTGGTACAGCAACTATTTCTTATTCGTTGGTTGCAGGATGTGCAGCGACCTTAACAGTGACGGTGAATCCTATCCCTGATCCTATATCAGGGGTAACGGATATGTGCGCCGGCGGCACTACAAATACAGTGTCGGACGATGATCCCGGAGGTATATGGACAAGTACGCTTGTAACTATGACGCCCGGTGGGTTGGTTACCGCCTATGCTCCCGGTTCGGCTAGTATTACCTATACGCTGCCAACCGGTTGCAGCATTGTATCTGGTTTGACCGTGAACCCGATACCAGACAAAATAAACGGACCGGGAAATGTATGTACCGGATTCAGCATATTGCTCACCGATACGATAACAGGAGGTATATGGAATACACTTGATCCTACAGTTGCGTTGGACTACTTCACTGATTCTATAATGGGCCTGTCTGCCGGCACCGCAGTTATCAGTTATACGCTGCCAATAACTGGTTGTCAGGTATTGGATACGATCAACGTTTATACCACGCCGTTGCCAATATCGGGCAACATAAGTATATGCAAAGGAGCAACCAGCTTCCTCACTGACCTGATACGTGGAGGCGCATGGAGTGTTTCCTCCGGCGGCATCGCGTCCATATCGGGTACTACAGTAACCGGCCTTCTGCCGGGCGTTGCCACGATCACATATACTACTGGCGTCAGTTGTACCGTCACTACTCCCGTTACTGTACTACCCTTGCCAACTGCGTTTAGCGTCACGGGCGGTGGTAGCTATTGCGCTGGTGGTCTTGGTGAGCATGTACTACTTAGTAGTTCCGTACCCGGCACGAGGTATTATCTTCATGATGGTTCTGTTATTGACAGTTTAGATGGTACCGGGCTTGGCCTTGATTATGGAGTATTCGCAACACCCGGATTTTACACCGTAACGGCTACAGACACTACACTCTTATGCTCTGCTACAATGGGAGGCAGCGCCTCAATAACAATAGATCCTATAGTAACTCCGTCTGTCTCGATCTTCAGTCTTCCGGGCGATACAGTTTGCGCCGGTACAGCGATCACGTTCGTTACCACTGCCGGTTATACAGGATCAGCTCCGGTATATCAATGGAAAGTGAACGGCTCAAATGTAGGCACGAGTACCACGTCATATAGCTATACACCTGTAAATGCTGATGTGGTAACTGTAGAAATGGCCAGCAATGCCACCTGCGCGGTACCTGCAACTGTAACTGCCTTCACGACCATAACGGTTAATACGCCGGTTGTGCCGGATGTGACTGTCAGCGCTTCTCCGGGATTGAGTGTGCCGATTGGCCAGAGCATCACGTATACGGTTACGGTAAGTAATGCTACACCTACTACCACCTATCAATGGATGAATGGCGCTACTCCATTACCGGGTGAGACCTTTACCTCATATACAGAGACCACTCCCGCAAGCGGAGATGTTATTACCTGTGTAGTGAACAGTGGCGGTATGTGCCCTGCATCGTCAACAAGCGATAAAATGTATGTCAATGTGTTTGGTGCGGGTGATAATGTTCACCAGCTTGGGCAGGGCAGCAATATCAGCGTATTGCCTAATCCGAACAAGGGGACATTTGCTATAACGGGTAGTGTAGGTAATAGCGATAAAGACGTGGCCATAGTGATCACGGATATGCTGGGCCAGGTAGTATACAGCAATACAGCAATAGCTACCGGTGGCAAACTTAATGAAACAGTGCTGTTGAAAAATACTATAGCAAGCGGTATGTATCTGCTGAAAGTGAGCTCGGGTGATGATAGCCAGGTGTTCCACGTAGTAATAGAACAATAAGCAGGCAAATGTTATAAAAGCAGATGGGCCGGGGATTTCCCGGCCCATCTGCTTTTAATTTTAATCTTCAGCTTCTTCGTCTGTCGTTTCGTGTATGGTTACTTTCACGCGCTGTATACGCATCTTCTCGATAGCGAGGACGGTGAACTCGTAATGCTCATAATTTACCGTTTCATTTACTGAGGCAAATTTGCCCGATATCTCTATGATAAGCCCGGCCAGTGAGTCGCTCTCGCCGCGCACGGTATCAAAAGTATCTGATGGAACACCAAGCACACGGCATACGTCATTAATGAGTGTTTTGCCTTCGAAGATGAAGTTGTTGTCGTCTACTTTTTTGTAATGCAGGTCTTCTTCATCAAATTCATCCTTGATATCGCCGATTATTTCTTCCATGATATCCTCAAGGGTAATGATGCCTGAAGTGCCACCAAATTCATCAACGACTATGGCGAAGTGCATGCGTTTCTGCTGAAATTCTTTGAGCAGGTCTTCAATAGGTTTGCTTTCATGTACGAAGTATGCCGGGCGGATAAGCGTATGCCAGTCAAAATCGTCTTTATCAATGTGTGGCAGAAAATCCTTTGTATGTATGACCCCGGATACATGGTCGAGGCTTTCTTTGTATACGGGCAGGCGTGAATAACCTACTTCAAGGCAGTACGTTCTTACTTCCGGAAAAGTCATGTCGTGGTCAATGGCACTCACATCAAGGCGTGTACGCATTACCTGCTTTGCAGAGATGTTTCCGAATTTAAGTATGCCTTTGAAAATATTTACTTCTTCCCGCGTGGCCGTGTGTCCCACCGTTAGTTCTATGGCATGCTCAAAATCTTCGTTGCTGATATTCTTACTGTTTTTAGAGCCCATCTTACCTTCTATGAAATTGGTGGAATTGACCAGCGTTCGGCTGATGGGTTTGAATATGGTCATCAGCACCTTTATAAAAGGCGCTGAGAACAATGCCATACGCAGATTGTTTTGTGTTGCGTATACCTTTGGTAATACTTCGCCGAACAACACCAGCAAAAAGGTGACACAGACCACCTGTATCAGGAAGGAGATAATACGGTTAATATCATGAGACAGTAAGGACGTGACCAGGAAATTGGTGCTGATTACTATGGCGATGTTGGTGAAGTTATTGGCAACGAGTATGCTTGCCAGCAGCATCTTGGGGTGTTCCAGTAACTGTGATGCTATGCGGGCATTGGTCTTTTCCTTTGTTTTCAGGTAGTTGATGTCTTTTACAGACAACGAGAAAAATGCGGTCTCAGCTCCGGCAATAACAGCAGATGTAAGCAGCAGTATGAGTATGGCTATAATAAGTATCGTTGCGTTTGTAGGGGAAAACGTACCGGAGGGTATTTGTAGTAGTAAAGCAGTAATATTCGTATCGCCTTCAGAGCTTTCCAAGGGGTGTTAAAGTTTGGTGATGGTATCAAAATTAGAAAAAGGAACAGAAAGAAATGTTATTTCTTTCTGTTTTTTAATACAAAATATTATGCCATTAAAACGGAAGGTCATCTTTTGCAACATTTCCGGTAATGCCACCGTGGTCAAAATTTATATCCGGGAAACTGGTAGTTTCGTGGGCCGGCGTTTCTGAGGTGCTGTCTGTCTGCTCTTTGCGTTTATCCAGCATTACGAGGTTGTCGCCTAATATTTCCGTGCTGAAACGTTTGTTTTTGTCTTTATCTTCCCAGTTGCGCGTGCGTATGCGCCCTTCTATATATACGAGACTGCCTTTATGTAAGTACTTCTGGGCCAGCTCTGCAAGTCCACGCCACAGCACTACAGTATGCCATTCGGTCTGGGAAACAAGCGTACCCGTTTTGTCTTTGTAACTCTCTGTGGTAGCCAGGGGAAACTTAGCTACTGCTATGTTCCCTTCAAGATATTGCAGGTCAGGTTCCTTTCCAATATTTCCGATCAGTACAACTTTGTTTACGCCTCTCATATCAGTTTCAGAATTTCAAATTACAATTATTATAACCTCATGACATCTAAAAGTATAAATTATTTTTCAGAAAAGAAACAAGTGTTTTGGGAAAAGCTGTATTTTTTAAGTCGTTGATAGACAGCCATGTGCCGCTTAAAGTGGTCATTTTAGTTTTTTTCAACAGTTTTATACTGAAAAAGCGTGTTTCTATGATCCGGTGCGTTAATCGTTGAGTTGACGCGCCCTCATATTTAATTTCACTAAAGTTGAGATGGGCTTCCAGGAATTGCTGCTGCAAGGCCAGTTCCGGAATATCAAGAGGGCCATCGGCCTCTATAAGGAAAGGCTCATGAAGGTTTTCCCATATATCGTTGCCGGTACGTTTATGTATCCAAGTTGTATCGTTCCAGTTGAGAAACAGATAATGGAAATATCTTGTTTTGACAGATTGCTTCTTACTACGCACCGGCAGTACGTCAATAAGATCCTGTTGAAAAGCGATACATTTTTTTTGCAGCGGACATTCGCCGCACAATGGATTGCGGGGTGTGCATACGGTTGCCCCCAGGTCCATGATGGCCTGGTTATATGCGGCGCTATCTTTGATTTCCAGCAGGTCTTGTGCCAGCGCTCCAAACAGCTTTTTCCCGGTTGTGGTGTCAAAAGGGGTGTCTATGCCAAAATAACGCGACAGTACCCGGTATACATTGCCATCGACGACCGCATAAGGTAAACCAAAAGCAAAAGACGCAATAGCTGCGGCGGTATATGGCCCAATCCCCTTTAGAGCCAATAGATTTTCATGCGTGTCGGGGAACCGGCCATTCAGCTCGCCGGCTATGTACCTGGCTGTAGCCAGCATATTTTTGCAGCGGTTATAGTATCCCAGTCCCTGCCAGAGCCGGAAAGCCTGTTCGTCGGTTGCTGCCGCCATATCCGCTATGGTAGGGTATGCCTCGGTAAAACGCAGATAATAAGGTAAACCCTGCAAAGCGCGTGTCTGTTGCAAAATGACCTCTGACAGCCATATTTTGTAAGGGTCTTTCTCGCTTTTCCAGGGCAGGTCGCGGTCATTGGTATGGGTATGCCAGGACGTAAGTTGTGCGGTGAAATATTTTTTTGCAGATCTTGAAAATTCCATTTGTACCCGCAAATTAGTGAACAGAATGTTTGTTTATATTTTTCTTGTAAAAAATGCGGGTTATCATCTACTTTTGCACACAATTCACTGAAAGAAATGGATAATATCAACCTGAAAGAGATGGCCACACAGGTGCGCCGCGATATAGTACGTATGGTGCATAAGGTACAAAGCGGTCATCCCGGCGGTTCGCTGGGCTGTACCGACTTTCTGACCGCGCTCTACTTTAAGATCATGGACCGCAAGCCGGGATTTGACATGGATGGGGTAGGTGAGGACTTATTCTTTTTATCGAACGGCCATATTTCTCCGGTGTTTTACAGTGTACTGGCACGCAGTGGTTATTTCCCTGTTAGTGAGCTGGCTACTTTTCGTCATATAAATTCACGTTTGCAGGGACATCCCGCCACACACGAACATCTGCCGGGCGTACGTATTGCCAGCGGTTCATTGGGGCAGGGGCTTAGTGTGGCATCTGGCGCAGCGCTTGCCAAGAAAATGAATAAAGACAACCATCTCGTGTATTCTTTGCATGGTGATGGTGAATTGCAGGAAGGGCAGAACTGGGAGGCCATCATGTTTGCCGCGCACCATAAGATAGATAACCTGATAGCTACCATAGACTTTAACGGCCAGCAGATAGATGGCTCAACCAATACGGTAATGAACATGAACCCGTTAAGGGCTAAATTCGAAGCCTTTAACTGGGAGGTAATGGAGATGGATGGCAATGATATGGATAATGTGCTGGAGGTAATGGCTAAGGCAAAAGCAGCTACAGGTAAGGGTAAGCCGATCTGCATCATCATGACAACAGTTATGGGCAAGGGCGTGAGCTTTATGGAAGGTACTCATGAATGGCACGGTATTGCTCCCAGCGATAAGCAACTGGAAGAAGCCCTGACATTACTGCCCAAAACTACTTACGGCGATTATTAACATTGTTGGTACGCTATTTATCTGTAAATTTGTTATGCTATAAATAGGTATATAGCGGTCTCATTCCGGCAATATGAACAGAAGTAGCCTGTTTTTTCTTTTTCTTTTTGTAGCCATGGCCGGTGGTTTAGTTTCGTGTGTTAAGAAACAAAATACGGGCAGTACAAATTCTGAGTTGGATGGCAAATGGAAACTTGCACAGACCGCTACCGACGATAATGGTAACAAGCAGATAGACGGCAGTGAGATACATAGTGTGCCTTCAGGACAAGACTATGAGCTTACATTCAACGCAAATTTTACCGGTGTAGAAAATGATATTTACGATGGTGTAGTTTCTACTCCGTTATCTTTCAGTTGGGCACTAATAAACAACGATTACTTATACAGCGCATTTGCCAGCCACGATACCATTACCTATTATATCGTTTCTATGTCCTCAAATAACCTGGTATTGCAAGCCAATACGCAGACAGGCTTAACGGCTTATTATTACAATAAGAAGTAACCTCATCACTGTTTGAGGATGTCTCTTGATATCACCAGCTTTTGTATTTCAGATGTGCCTTCACCTATGGTGCACAGCTTGCTGTCGCGGTAGTACTTTTCAACGGGGAAATCCTTTGTATAACCATATCCGCCAAATATCTGCACGGCATCGGTAGAGATACGTACAGAAGCTTCTGACGCATAGTATTTCGCTATCGCAGATTCTTTCGACATTTTCATACCGCGGTTTTTAAGGTCTGACGCCTGGTAGATCAGCAGTTCTGAAGCTTCGATCTGCGTGGCCATATCGGCAAGTTTAAAACCTATGGCCTGGAAGTTAGCTATCGGCTGGTCGAACTGGTAACGTTCCTTGGCATATTTCAATGATGCTTCGTATGCGCCTTTCGCAATGCCTAAAGCAAGTGCGGCAATGGATATACGGCCACCATCCAGCACCTTCATAGCCTGGTGGAAACCATCGCCTACAGGGCCCATTCTCTGTGCGTCTGATATGCGGCAGTTGTCAAACACCAACTCTGCTGTTTCGCTGGCGCGCATCCCTAATTTATTCTCTTTTTTACCTGCTGCAAAGCCTGGTGTTCCGCGCTCTACGATAAAAGCAGTACTGTTATTCTTTGCGCGTGGCTCACCTGTACGGGCAAGCACTACGGCCACATTGCCGCTGATACCATGTGTGATCCAGTTCTTAGTACCGTTCAATACCCATTCGTCACCGTCCTTTGTCGCGGTGCAGCGCATATTGCCGGCATCGCTACCAGTATTGGCTTCTGTTAGTCCCCAGGCGCCTAACCATTCACCACTGGCCAGTTTTGGCAGGTACTTTCTTTTTTGTTCTTCGTTGCCGAAATAAAGGATATGCCCTGTGCAAAGAGAGTTATGTGCCGCAACAGAAAGCCCTATAGAGCCACATACTTTAGCTATTTCACTTACCACGGTCACATATTCAAAATAACTAAGGCCGGAACCGCCATATTCTGTAGGAACAAGTACACCCATCAGGCCAAGTTCTCCCATTTTATGAAAAAGGTCAACAGGAAATTTCTGCGACTCATCCCACTCCATCATATCCGGACGGATGTGCTTGTTTGCAAAATCGCGGATCATTTCTGCGATGGAAATCTGGGTCTCTGTATAGTTAAAATCCATATTGTAATGCGTGATTCAGGCGGCGAATTTACGACGTTTTTGCCTAAAAAAGTGTAGGGACATGATTATTTGGATGGCAGAAAATAATATTATTTCACGACCAAATGTCTTTTCAGCGTTTCAAAGGTACTCTTTGAAAAAGATCCCGTTTCTCTTAGTTGTTCTATGTCGGTAAATGGCCCTTTGTTTCTTCTGCGTGCCACTATATTGCCTGCTGTCACCGGGCCTATGCCTTTGAAACGCACAAGTGTTGCAGAGTCTGCGGTATTTAGATTCACGATTGCCGGCAGCGGCGTCTCGTTCTCATCTCCGGCATCCATGTAGTCGTCTTTTTCTGCCGTGGTATCAATGGGTTTCGGAATGGTTTGTGTGTGCTTGAAAGTCTCCCAAGCGGCAACCAGTTTCTTTTCATCTTCGGGATTAACAGTAGGGTGTACCCAGAGATACATGGTTGCCCGAACCGAGATCAGTATCAGCAATAATGCACACAGCACTATAAGCCCCATCCGTTCAGTCCGGGTAAAGGTGACGTATGATTTTATCAGTTTTTTCATCAGGCACAGCAAAATAATACAGATAACCTGATCCTGATAGTGTTGGGTGAAAATTCGTCGAAAATTATTGTGGTGAACTTATTTACTTTGCATTATGTACACCCCGCAAGACGAGAAACGCCTGTACGAACAAGCGAAAAAGATACTGGCTGATGATGGGCAGGATGATCCGCAGATCATTGATTCCCTGCGACAGACCATCTTGTATGCCGACTGGAAGTATTATGTGCAAAGCGACCCCGTACTTTCAGACGATGAGTATGATGCGCTCTTCAAGAAGCTAAAGCATATAGAAGAAAAGTACCCCGAACTGGTAACTGCCGATTCACCCACACAACGGGTGGCACTGGGGCTAAGCGAACGGTTCCCTACTGTGAGCCATCTTGTGCCAATGCTGAGCCTGGATAATACATACAACGCGGAAGACCTTATAGATTGGGACAGAAAATGTCATGAGCTGGCCGAAACAGACGAAATAGAATATTGTGTAGAGCCTAAGTACGATGGCGCCAGTATCTCCTTGATTTACGACAACGGAAACCTGTCGCGCGGCGCTACACGCGGAGACGGCGTAATGGGCGAAGATGTGACCGCAAATATCAGGCAGATAAAGGCGATTCCCCTGTCTGCAGCACTCGCAAAACAAGGGGTTGTACAGATCGAGATACGTGGAGAGATAGTGATACACAAAAACGTTTTCGAAGCGTTCAATAAACAACGTGTGGCAGAGGGGTTGTCTCCGCTGGCCAATCCGCGTAATGCGGCATCGGGTACATTGCGAATATTAGATCCTGCCGAAGTGAGAAAACGTGGGTTGAATGCTATACTGTATCACATCAGTGATTATACGCTTAGTGCGGGTGCGCAACGGCCCGATGAATTAAGAACACACTATGGTTCTCTGAAATGGTTGTACAGCCTGGGCTTTCCTACACCGGCCAGGGAAATGAAAGTATTTAAACACATTGACCAAGTGATCGCATACTGCAAGGAATTTGAGGGGCAGCGTGATTCACTGGCGTTCGAAGTAGATGGGCTGGTAATAAAAGTAAACGACTTTGCCCTGCAGGACAGGATGGGCATGACGTCGCATCATCCGCGGTGGGCAGTGGCCTATAAATTCAAAGCACGACAGGCTACGAGCAAGCTGCTGGATGTGGAGTTCCAGGTGGGCAGGGTGGGGGCTATTACCCCGGTGGCCAAAATAGAGCCAGTACATATAGGCGGGGTGACCGTTAAGTCCATATCGTTGTTCAATGAAGATGTAATAAAGGAAAAGGACGTGCGGATAGGTGATACCGTGCTGGTAGAGAGAGCTGGTGATGTGATCCCTTACATAGTAAAACCGTTGACAGAACTAAGAACCGGAGAGGAAAAGGAAATTAAATTTCCAACGCATTGTCCGGCCTGCAACAGCGAACTTGAAAAACAACAGGACGAGGCGGCATGGCGTTGCATTAATATCGCCTGCCCGGTGCAGGTGGCAGAGCGCATGATACATTTTGCCAGTAAGGACGCTATGGACATCCGCAGCCTGGGTGGGGCGAATGTGCAGAAGTTTTATGACAAGGGGTTACTCCCGGATATCGCCGGTATCTATCATATCGATTGGAACAGGGTTTCAGAACTTGGCGGGTTTGGTGAAAAGTCGGTAACCAATCTTAAAGAAGCTATTGAACAATCTAAGAAACAGCCGCTGAATCGTTTGATATTCGGGCTGGGGATAAGGCATGTGGGTGAAACCACTGCCAAGACTTTAGCATCGGCAGTAGCGCACATCAGCGATTTTTATACCTGGGACATAGAAAAGCTATCTACGCTTGAAGATATAGGACCTAAAGTGGCCACGTCTGTCGTTGATTTTTTTGCCCGTCCTGAGAACAGAGCTATTATCAATAAGCTGGATGAAGCAGGTGTAAACCTGAAGAATGAATATAGAGGTGAGCAGCAGACAAGTGGGGAGCTGTCAGGAAAAACTTTCCTGTTCACGGGTACGCTCAGCCATTTTAAACGCAGCGATGCGGAAGCGATTGTAGAAAATAAAGGTGGCTCTATACTGGGAAGTGTAAGTACCAAGCTCAACTACCTGGTGGTAGGCGAGGATGCTGGGTCTAAGCTGGAGAAAGCCAAGAAGCTGGGCTCTGTGAATATTCTCACTGAGCAGGAGTTCCTGGAATTGGTGAAAGGGTAGTTAGTAAATGAAAATTTATAAAATGTAATATAAATCACCTTTTTGCTCTTTCTAAATCATTAAATTTGTAAAAAAGAAACCTTATGGCTACAGCAGCTATAGCAATAGAAAATGAAATCGCAAAGTATGTTCATCAACTTAATACACGACAAAAGAAAACGGTATTAAACGTTGTGAAGACTTTTGCACACGAAAAAGAAGACTGGTGGGATGAACTGTCGGAAGAGCAGATAAGAGCTATCAATGAATCGGAAGCAGAGCTTGATGCGGGTAAGGGGATTCCGCATAAAGAAGTTTTGAAAAAATTGAGCAAATGGCTTTAGTACAAGAACTTCACACAATTGTATGGTCTCCTAAAGCGCTAAAATCCTACGAAGAAATATTACAATACATTGAAGGGGAATTCAACGACATTGCCGTTCAGAAATTTGTACGAAAAACATTGACTATGCTGGCGCATATAGCACGCGACCCTGCAATGTTTAGGAAATCTGATAAAGGGAAGCATAAGCACATTGTGGTAGTTACAGAAAAAACAACGCTTTATTATCGTGTAAAACCAAGAAAAAGAGAAGTGCAATTGCTGTTGTTTTGGGACAATAGAAGGAATCCCAATCATTTGGATTATTAACCAGGTTCTAATTCATTCGAAAAATTCACTTGCTTTCAAGGAGTAAACCGCATACTAAAAGAGAGGCTGCTCAATCCGGAGCAGCCTCTCTTTATCAATAACCACTCTTGTTGTCTACTAGTTAAACTCGCTGTCGGCTATTCCTTTATTCACGTCTACAGTCTGCACTTTTACATTCAGGTTCATGCCCGGACCAGCTGGTATGATAAACGAATAAGAGATCTTGTAGCCATTGCTGCCAGGTACTTCGCGATAATCAGAAAATTCAGTTGTTTTAGGATACATGCTGCCGTCTTCCGATTTGATGTATTCGATCTGCTTTACCAGGAAGCCGCTTTTTGCGTCATAATATTCAGTCGTTTTTTTGCTCTTCGCGTCAATAGATTCTATTACGTAGGCGTTAGCCCCGTTCACAGATTCCATGCTTTTTAGCGTACGCTTTATGCCATACTTTTCAGGGTGAAGGTCAGATTGCAGGTCAGCTTCCTGTTTTACTTCGTCCACTTCTTCAGCGGAGAGGTCTTTCTTCTGGCCCTGTTGTTCCTGCAAGCCTTTTTTGCCATCATACACTTTCTTCTGCATAGTCATCTTTGATCCGTTCATGTCTGCTTCCACAGCCTCTTTCATCATTCCGTTATTTTTCTTCATTACGGTCAGCGTCAGCGGAATGCCCTTTATCTCGCTTTGTGCGGTCATCTTCATATCTTTTAGCGCACTGATGGCTTTTTCGCCACCTATTGCTGCAACGTAATTTTTATATACCTGGTCAGCAGTCATGCCCGCAGGTACAGCGGTACTTTCTGTTGGTATGTAGGTCTTACCTGTATAGTCGTAGTAGTCTATTTTACCATCATGAGAGAATTTAGACAGCTTATCCGCTACTTCTTCCTTGCTACCGGCTACTACTATATTAGCATGGTCGGGACGGATATACTTGATAGACATGCTCATTACGTCGTCCGCAGTTACAGCGCTCAGATTTTTCAGATAGTTCTGATAGAAATCTTTAGGCATGTGGTAGCGCTCTATGTTTATGGCGTTCTGTGCCACACGCTTCGGGTCTTCCAGTCCTATTGCAAAGCTGCCGGACAAGTAAGTAATAGAGTTCTGCAAAGCAGTATCATTTACTTTTTCGGTCTGCATCATGCGCATTTCATCAAGCAGGGCGCCTACTGCGCTATCTGAAACCACATTGCGGCATTTTACGGTAGCAGAGAAGGTGCCACCCAGTTCATCATCGCGCAATGAAGAATACGCGCCATAAGTCCAGCCATGTTTTTCACGGAGGTCAAGGAACAAACGTCCTTGCGAACCGCCGCCTAATACCGTATTTGCTACGCGTGCTTTGATCACATCAGGTGTGCCCGGTTTCAGGTCTACCGGGTAAGTAACACTAACTACGCTTTGTACGGCAGCAGTCCTAGGTGCGAATGCAACCTTTGTGTATTTATTTCCAGACACCTCGGGAATAGTATAGCTGGCAGATGGTACGTCATGCTTCTGCCACTTCCCAAAATATTTCTCTATCAGTGGCTTTACCTCTGCCAGCGTTACGTCACCTACAATAGCCATGTACGCTACATTCGGACGGAAGTAAGTGTGGTAATAATTGCTGCAACGGTCTAGTGTTATCTTTTTTACGCTTTCTTCTGTAGCTATCTCTCCGTAAGGGTGGTTATTTCCGAAGTTAACTACAGAGCTCACATTACGCACCATGGCGTCTGGCTGGTTCTTTTCAGTCTCCAGGCCCGATAATGTTTTCTTCTTTTCCTTATCCAGTTCTTCCTGTGTGATGGTCGTATTCATCACTATATCGGCCATCAGGTCCAGTATTTTTTCCTGGTATTTCTTCAGTCCGCTACCAGATATACCCTCATCGCTTACATTGATGTTTGCGCCCATCTGGTCTATCTCCCCGTTAAGTTTGTCTTTAGTGCGGGTTTTAGTTCCGGAGAGAAGAAGTTCCGACATCATTTCGCGGTATCCTGCCATATCGCCGGCCAGTGCTGGCTTTATGTCTAGTTCTATATTGTAGGCTACTGTAGGCAACTTGTGGTTCTCTACCACAAATACCTGCATGCCGTTGCTCAGTGTAAAGCTTTCTGTTTTGCCTAATTTTATTTCAGGTGCCGGGCCGGGCTTTGGCTTAATGCTGCGGTCCAGCGGCTGCGCCCACGCTGCCGTGGCCAGCGCTAATGTGACTATGGATAAAGTGATCTTTTTCATTTTGAATATTTTTAAGCCGTATGGCTGTTGAGTATGTTTGATTATTTCTTTTTAGCCGCTGGTTTTGCCTTTGGCGCCTCATTCTTCTTGCCTTCCTCTGATTTTGGCAGGTAGTAAACTACCAGGCGGTTCTCTTTGGTGAAATATTTATTGGCAACACGTTTTATATCATCCTTTGTCACTTTTCTGTAGCGGTCCAGCTCGGTATTGATGAGGTCTGCATTGCCCTGGAAAGTATAGTAAGTAGCCAGGTTTGTAGCTACGCCAATATCTTTCTGATTTTGCTGAACGAAGTCATTTTCAGCCTGGTTCTCCAGCTTATTATATTCTTCTGCGGTAATGCCATCTTTCTTTACTTTATCTATTTCAGTCAGCATCGATTTTTCCAGTTCGGCAGGCTTCGTGCCCATACTGGCTATACCCAGCATAATGGCTAATCCCGGCTCTTCATTGCCCAGGTCGAATGCCGCAGCCTGTACTGCTTTTTGCTGTTTGTCTACTATCTCTTTTTCAAACCGGGAACTCTTACCCTGCGATAACAATTGTGTCAGCAACTGCACAGCATAGTAGTCATCTGTGCCCTGTTTAGGTATGTGGTAGCCAAGTATAACTGCAGGCAATTGTATGTTGTCATAAAAATTCACGCGTTTCTCTGCTTTCTGCACTGGTTCTACCACTGTTGGGCGTGGTATGGCAGCAGTTCCTTTGGGTATTTCCCCATAATACTTGTTGATAAGCGTTTTCGTCTGGTCCACGGTAATGTCACCTGAGATCACCAGTACCGCATTATTCGGTACATAGAATGTCTTATAAAAATTCATGAACTCAGACAATGTAGCCTGGTCTATATATTGTTCCTTGCCTATAGGGCTCCAGCGATACGGATATACAGTATATGCATTGGTGAATATCACATTGATGAGCTGCCCGTAAGGGGTGTTGTCATAACGTTGTTTCTTTTCTTCCTTTACTACCTTACGCTGTGTCTCCACACCTATAGTATCTATTTTGGCGTGTGCCATACGCTCAGACTCCATCCACAGCGCCAGTTCCAGTTGGTTTGAAGGCAGCACTTCATAATAAAACGTACGGTCCTGTGTGGTATTGGCATTGAGCTGCCCACCCGCAGACTGTATGAACTTCATGTACTCACCGCGCTTGATGTTGTCACTGCCTTCAAACAACAGGTGTTCAAAGAAGTGGGCAAAACCTGTACGTTCCGGGTCTTCATTTTTTGACCCTACATGGTACATCACAGAAACAGCTACTATGGGAGTAGAGTGGTCTTCCTGCAGAATAACATGCAATCCGTTTGGCATGGTGTACTCCGTAAACTTGATCGTTGCTGAAGCTTGTTTGGCGCTAACAGTCAGTAATGACGCGCCCAGCAGCAAGCTGTAAAAAGCATTTCGCTTCATAAGTAAATGTAATTTGGCGCAAAAGTAAGATTTGAGGGCTGATTTGTATGTTTTTTCTGAAAAATTCACCCAAAAACTCACTAACGACAATAGCCGGGAAAGCACGTCTGTATCTTAAAGACAAAGAAGGTGCTCACTTTTACCTTTTCACGGTTTACTTTTGCCTGCGATGATCAATACGGTACTTTTTGATATGGATGGATTGCTGCTCGATACTGAGCCGCTTTGGGGGGTAAGTATGCTGCGTGTGGCTCATAAACACAAGATACCTATTACCCCGGAACGGTTTAAAGAAACTACAGGCCTGCGGATATACGAGGTCACCGATCATTGGGCTGTCCATTATCCCTGGGAGGGCAAAAGTTCTAAAGAAGTAGCGGATGAAATACTGGACGACATAATAGCTTCCTCCCGGCAAAGTGCCTCCGTGCTCAGAGGTGTTGAAGACTTATTGGTATTGCTCAGAAAGCATAAGTATAAAATAGGCCTCGCATCGTCCTCCCCAAAGCACATGATAGATGCGTTGGTAGATCATTTTGGGCTCACAAAGTATTTTGATCGTATTACTTCTGCCGATGCTGTAGAGTTAGGTAAGCCCCACCCGGCAGTATTTCTCCACTGTGCGATGGAACTGGGTGCTAAACCCACTGAATGCCTGGTACTGGAAGACTCGGTAAACGGAATGATTGCGGGAAAAGCCGCACGTATGAAAGTGATCGTAGTGCCGGATGAGTTTCACTTCGATGATCCCCGCTTCGCCCTCGCCGACGCTAAACTGCGCAGCCTGGAAGATTTTGATTTGGGGATGATCAGGAAATGGTAGGGGTGCCGCTCTTATTTCTTGTCGTTTAGATCATCCATAAAGTTTCTCTTCTGCTTATCCTGTGCAAACTTCACAGCATTATAATCGTTCGATTTATTGCGGGGAATAGACAAGCTGTTCCATTCGTTCTTATCGCGCAGCTTAGATATGTACACTATCTGGCCCACATGGTATGAATAATGTGCTATCTGCCGGTTGATGGCCTCTAATATGGTGTGCCCATCGTTCCTGATATAAATGATCTTTTCAAGGTCGGCATCTGTGATGCTGTCGAGGGCATTGAACAGGCATTGCCAGCCCTCATCCCACTTTTTCATCATGCCTGCGCGACCCAGTTCCTCATTTTCAAATTCTGCATCACGCTTGCGCCATTCTTTTTCTCCGTCTGTTGTCAGGAAGTCGGTCCAGCGGCTCAGCATATTGCCCCACATGTGCTTTACGATCATTACAATGCTGTTACTATCTTCATTAGCCTGCCAGTTGAGTTCACTGTCATCTATCTGCGCCATGGCTTTCTCTGCCAGTTGCTTGTACATATTGAACTGGCGTTTTGCGCTCTCTAAATAAGAAATACTCATGTTGCTTGATTTTTGTTTTTATAAATATCCGGCCTGTTTACTTCCATTATACGCTCGGGGTGGGTACACACAGTAAACCCAAACTGTTCATATAGTCCATGTGCGTCTCGCGTGCCCAGCTTTATGCCGCGCAATCCTTTTACCCAGTCCAGGTTCATTATTATTTCAATCATCTTTTTACTGAGACCCTTGCCTCTGTGCGTTTCTTCCACATACACATCTGCCAGGTAGCCGAATACCGCATAGTCTGTCACCAGCCGTGCAAAGCCAATCTGCTGATCGTTATACAAAGTTCCTATGCAAAACGAATGCTCAAACGACGTCTTGAATGTCTCAAACGGAATGCCTGCAGCCCAATACGATTCTTCCGACAACCACTTATGAATATCCTGCGGTTTCATAAGCGTCTTATCAGTGGTGATAGTATATTCTTTATAATTAATAACTAATGGCGTCATAGTGATTTACACTTTTAGGTTTTCACTTCTCACTTTTCACTTAATTTATGGCTTACCCAACTTTTAGGTTTTCACTTCTCACTTTTCACTTAATTTATGATGTAGTTCCATTTATGGGTATCAGGTACGATGCCGCGGCGTATGTCGTATAACTCTTTCTGTAGCCGGAACATAACTGCATCGGCTCCTGTGTAGCAGGTATATTCTTTATGCCCTATTGCTATAGTTTCTATAGGTGCCACCACCGCTGCTGTGCCTGCGCCAAATGCTTCCACACGTTTACCTTCGTTAAATGCACGCACAAGTTCATGGTAACTGATGTGTCTTTCTTCTACCACTATTCCTTTTTCCCTTGCGAGCGCCAGCAGGGTATCCCTCGTAACTCCGTCAAGAATGGTGCCTGACAGTTGCGGGGTTACCAGCACATTGTCGAAGTAAAACATAGCATTCATCGTCCCCGATTCTTCTATGAACTCATGGTGTATACTGTCTGTCCACAGCACCTGGTCATAGCCGGCTTCACGTGCCAGTTGGGTAGGCAGAAATGCGCCACCGTAGTTGCCACCGCATTTTGCTGCACCGGTACCGCCCTGTGCAGCGCGTACGTAGGTGGTTTCTACTTTTACTTTTAAAGGCTTGGTATAGTACTGGAATGCAGGCGAGCATACTACCATGAACAGAAATTCATCAGAGACCTTAACACCTATCCTGTCCTCAGTGGCGATCATGAACGGCCGGATATACAGCGACCCATCCGCCTCGCGCGGCACCCAGTCCGCATCCAGTTTCACAAGATTGTGAATAGCGTCTATGAACAGCTTCTTAGGAACAGCAGGCATGCACATCCGGTGCAGCGACTTGGAAAACCGGTCGTGATGCTTGTCTATCCGGAAAATGTTGATCTTTCCTTCTTCTGTCACAAATGCTTTCATGCCTTCAAATACGGTCTGACCATAATGGAGGCATAATGCCAGTGGACTTAGTGTAAGGTCATGAAGTGGTACTACCTGTGCGTTGTGCCATTCGCCATCCTTGTATTCGGCTACGAACATATGCTCTGTGGGCACCTTACCAAAAGGTATCGACTTGGTGTCCGTCACTTTTCTTTCGGCTTGCTCGGTAATTGAAATGGTGTGTTCCATACAATTGTTTTTTTAGGTTAACTATGATTCAATAGCGGCGCTTTCGGGGAAAGCCGCCTCTGTTTGTGACAATGCAATTGCTTTATGTTGTTTTCTGTAGCCCACGTTTACTAAATATACACTTACTGCTATAGTGGCAAATGCCAGCCCGGTGAACAGGTTCATCTGTTCCTTCATGAATATATAGCCCACTATTACAGCAATAAGTGGATTGATATAAGCATAGATCGTAGCAATGCCTATCGGCAGTACGCTCAGCGAATACATATAGGCGGCATATGCCAGTACAGAGCCGAAGACGATCAGGTAGCACATCGCCAGCAGTCCGTCGGTATTCCATAACTCAAACCCCTTATAGTCATCTATGCCGGGACTCATGAGCAGCATGAACAGTCCGCCGAAGAACAGTTGCAATCCTGAATTGAAAAAAGGATTCACAGGGTCTTTATGTTTTTTATTCACAATGCTCCCCACTGCCCACGATGCCGTTGCAAACAGTATGGCGCATATTCCGCCCAGGTAAGCGGGACTGGTCATTTTCGCAACGTCATGTTTGAATATCAGCCCAACCCCGCATACGCCTAATACCAGGCCAAGGCCGATGGTAGCATTAAAATGATCTCTTTTAGAAGATAGCAGGTTGATCGCAACGGCAAACAGGGGCATCATAGAGCACAGCAGGGCAGCTATGCCGCTGGGAATGATTTTCTCCCCGTACGATACAAATCCATTTCCGAAGGTAAGCATCAGGAAACCCACCAGCATCTGCCGCATGATATTGCGCCGCGACAGATCTTTTTCTTTGCTGGCCATCAGCGCCACCATCATCAAAATAATGCCGGCTATCGTTTGCCGTACCCCGGCAAACAAAAACGCGGGGTAATGCGTCACACCCACCCTGATCGCCATATAGGTAGTGCCCCATACTATGCAAATGAAAACTAACGCGATATATGCTTTGGTGGTCCTGGTCATTTTTCGGCTTTCAGGAATGATAGTTCATAACTACGGCACAAAATTCAGTAAATTTTTTAAAACAAAACAGATACAATTTCCATAATTTTGACCATAACAGTTTGAAATTATGAAAACAGCGCGCAAACGTAAAAGCGATCATCTGTACCTGCGGGTAGCAGAATCTATAGAGCAGCAGATCATGGACGAGGTACTGAAGATAGGCGATAAGCTGCCGTCAGTAAGGCTTTTAGGCAAGGAGCAGGACCTGAGTGTTAGCACTATTCTGCAGGCATACTATCACCTTGAAGGGAAGGGATTGATAGAGTCACGCCCGCAATCGGGTTACTATGTCCGGTTTAATCCATCCCGTTTTCCTAAGAAAATCGAAAAAAGTAATCCGCAGCAGATCGTCAAGACAAAAAATGTCGAAGCTATTATCGGCGAGGTGTACGATGATTTCTCTATGCAGGGTGTTACCCGTTTTTCGTTGAGTGTGCCCGCGCCTGAAATACTGCCCCTGGCGCGGCTCAACAAGGCCATGATGCAGGCCCTGCGCGATCTGCCTGGCAATGGAACATCTTATGAGCCCATACAGGGTAATGAGTTGCTAAGGCGGCAGGTAGCACGCTGGTCTATGCACTGGGGCGGCCACTTGCAGGCCGATGATATTGTTTCCACAGCCGGCTGTATGAATGCCATATCTTATTGCCTGATGGCAGTGACAAAGCCGGGCGACACCATAGCGGTGGAAAGCCCTGTTTATTTTGGTGTATTACGTTTTGCCCAAAGTATCGGGCTAAAGGTATTGGAACTCCCTACCGACCCCGACACAGGGGTAGACCCGGACGATGTAAAGAAAGCATTGCAGAAGCATGATATAAAAGCCTGCTTCTTTGTTACTAATTTCAGTAACCCTACCGGTTATTGCATGCCCGACGAGCAGAAGGAAACACTGGTAAAAATACTGGCAAAAAACGGAGTGCCGCTGATTGAAGATGATCTGTATGGCGATGTCTATTTTGGAAAGACCAGGCCCAGGTCGTGTAAGTCGTTCGATGCCGAGGGTAATGTGCTTTGGTGCAGTTCCATATCCAAGACCCTGGCGCCCGGCTATAGGGTAGGGTGGGTGGCCCCCGGTAAATACAAGGAGAAGATCAAAAGGCTCAAATTATACCACAGCATTACCAATGCATCGGCGCAGCAGGCGGCAATAGCCTCTTTTCTAGCCACTGGTCGCTACGAATACCACCTCCGGAAACTGCGACAGACGCTTCATTCTAATAGCCTTCAGTTTACACGGGCTATCGGTGAGTATTTCCCGGATGGTGTAAAACTGACCAATCCTAAAGGAGGATTTATCCTTTGGGCTGAGCTGGATAAACGGATAGATACCTACCAGCTTTACCAGGAGGCTATGCAGCATAAGATCAGTATTGCTCCCGGCACTATGTTCACTTTACAGGACCGTTATCAGAATTGTATGCGGCTGAGTTATGGTATGCCCTGGAGCCCGGATATAGACAAGGCGCTGAAAAAACTGGGAAATCTCGTAAAGGGAATGATGTAATATAGTGTGCACCCATTAAAACAACAGAATTGCATAAGCAAATGGTTCTATACAGCAATGTGAATAAAAATAAATTCATCAGGCTGATATATAGCTGCTTTTTTTGGAAAAAAATGGTAGATTGTGCTTAAATCAACGTACACTCATTAACTAACTATTAAAAAATTAGAACATGGACACTACTAAAATGATCAAGGCGTATTGCCTGAAGACCAAAGAAAAAAATGTTCCGATGCAGGAAGCGGTTATTTCCAAGACTGCTAAGGGCGGCTACATGGCTACCGGTCATGATGGTAAGGGAAACAAAATGGCTGCAATAATGAATGAAGCTAAGGCACTGCAGGCTATCAAGGATGGCGTTGCAACGAAAGGCTTCTAATTAGAGTTGGCTATAAATAATTGAACCTGTTTCGGTATTCCGGAACAGGTTCTTTATGTTTCAGGACAGATTGTTGAGTCGCCACCTTTTTGGTTTCCTTGGCGTCTGTGTTTTCGTTATTCTATTGTTATTTGCTTATTCCACTGGTTGGTTCCCGTCTCCGCATGAAGGAAGTAAACACCCGCAGGCACATCCAGTTTCACAGCTTGCGAATTATTCGTTGTTGCCTGCCATTTTTTAATCGTTTGCCCCATTACATTAACGATCCTGAGTTGTGCTGTTTGGACTGCTTTAGATAAGATGTTTACTGTAATGGAGCCATGCGATGGGTTCGGATAAATCATGCATGTAGCATCGGTGCCAGCCATCAGTTTTACCGCGCTATAATCTACAGCAGCCTGCGGCCCTACCATCCTTATCAGTTGATTGCCACGATCTGCAATATACATTCTGTGGTGCAGGTCGAAGGCCACTCCCTGTGGTATTTGCATTTCTGCTGCTGTTGCCGGCCCATCATCGCCTGCATACCCACCAGAGCCATTTCCCGCTACAGTACTGATGATGCCTGTCACCGTATTCACCATACGTATCACATTGTTGTTGCCGTCAGAGATGTAACAGTTGTTCAGATTGTCGAAAGTAACACGCTGTGGTGAATCCAGCTTGGCTAATGTGGCCTGGCCACCATCTCCCGTATAGCCGCCGGTCGTTCCTATACCCGCGAAAGTGCTGATAACGCCAGCGGTATTCACTTTGCGTATCGACTGGTTAAGTTCGTCAGCTATGTACAGATTGCCTGCGGTGTCTATCGCAACACCTATAGGTTGGTTCAGTTGAGCCAGCGTTGCAGCGCTCCCATCACCCCCATACCCGCCTGTGGAGTTTCCACCTGCCACTGTGGTAATTATACCAGTAGTGCTTAGCTTACGTATTGCGTTATTGTGGTCATCTGCTATGTACACATTGCCTGCTTTGTCTATAGCTATGCCTACCGGGTTGTTCAGTTTGGCAGCTGTAGCTGCGCCATTGTCTCCGCTATACCCTGCTGCTGAGGCCATGCCTGCTACGGTGGTGATGATGCCTGCGGTACTCACTTTGCGCACCACATGGTTGTAGCCGTCAGCAAAGTATATATTACCTGCGGCGTCCAATGCCAGGCCATATGGCCCGTTAAGGTCTGCGGCAGTTGCCGGGCCGTTGTCGCCGGTATAGGCGCCCCCAGCCGTACTTCCATATCCAAATCCGGTGCCTGCCACAGTAGTTATCATCCCGAAGGTGTCAATTTTCCGGATCGCATTATTCACGAAGTCTGCTACATATAAGTTACCCGCAGCATCAGTGGCCAGGTCAGATGGATTGTTGAGTGTTGTTGCAGTCGCTGCCTGTGGGGTAGGGTCATATCCCACTGTGGTCACCGTTCCGGCTACGGTGGTAATATATTGTCCGTAGCTGCTTCCTGTCGCCAGCAAGATCACAAATGCTGTAAGTATGTTCACAATGCGCTGCTTCATATTTCTGCTTTTTACAAAAATAGTTTTTCTTAAGATATTCTTTGCAATTGTAAGGAACGTTGATTAAATAAAGTTCACCATATTGCGTAGTTATTTTGTTTTTTTTCAAGGCGTAAAATCTGCGAAGAATGAATTATTTAAGGACTGCTACAACAAAGTAAAAACGGAAAAGAACAAGTGAGATGGTGGACTTTACTTAATTATCGTTCCGAATTTTATAGACAGCAGTGCACGCTGGAACTTACCATGACTATATCAGGGAACAATAGACGCAAGGAAATGTATAAAAATAATATTCAATTGAACGTTTGCCAGGGCAGATTGGCATTGAGCAATTCTTCATTGCAGCCGGCCGTGAAATACTGGTCTACAAGGTACCGGATCTCCAGTATCTTATCCGTGGCCTGCGATCGCGACCGTTTGATACGTTGTATCTCAGATTTCAGTTTTTCCCTGGTCAGGGTGATGTCGGCGATCCCTTCTTCAGAGAACCATATTTTCTTTACGTTTTCCACATTATGGCTATTAACTAATTAACAATAAAATCCTGCCACGAAAATTACAAGGGTTCTACAGTCTCAGCATAGTAGCTTGGTGTGCATAAAACGCCACAGTTACTCCAATACAAATTTCTCATTTACGGGCGCCTCATAGGGCGCTTTATCCTTCACAAATATTTTTGCGCCATTGATACCGCCTATGCACAATTCCCGCGTGGTGGCAAAGTCAGTATGTATATTGATGTAGGCGCCCTCACGCAGACCTATTACTGTTATGTCGTTCTCCTGGTGAAACTCAGCAAGGCGCTGATCGCGTGTTTCTCCTTTATGGGTGCCGTCCGGTTCGGGGTCCAGGTAGTGTGGGTTTACCTGGCAGGTCAGCAGGTTCAGTGCATCAAAGCCATTTGCCGGATAAATAATAGGCATATCGTTGGTAGTGCATATACTGCGTGTAGCCATGTTGGTGCCCGCGCTGCTGCCCATATATCTTATTTTGCCGCTAAGTACAGTCTTCCGAATATCGCCAAGCAGGTCTTGCTGCTGTAGTGTATGCAGCAGTCTGAAAGTATTGCCGCCGCCTATGAATATGACGCCAAAATCGTCCAGCACATTTTCGTGAGGCAGGGTATGGATGCCCACCACATCCATATCCAGTGTTTTAAAGAAGGTACGCACCTTATCGGTATAGCTGTCCCATTCGCTGCGTGCTGCCGCGTAGGGCACAAAGAGCACCGGGCTGTTGATGTCTTTCACCAATGCCTTTATGGCGTCTTTGTTACATTCCAGGTAGCCATAGCCATGTACGGCAGAGCTGGATATAAGTAGTATGGGGTATTGCACAACTTATCTCTTTATTGATTAGCTATTCCTTCAGCCTAAAAGACTCCTTTGATTATTTCGCGCGCCAGTATCGGTTCCAGTTCCTGTAGATGGTCTGTGAGTGGATGCTCAGTCACAAACACCAACTCACCACTTGCATCATAATGCATCTCCATCGGGAAGGGGTCATTCTTTATATCCCGGAACAGAGGTGGGTCCACTTCTATTTCATAGCGCGTCACCTCATTTTCACTATGTTCTGTCACATCGCATATCCATTCGCCGCCATCAGATAATTCTATCGCAAGTTCGTATTTTTTCACAACCATATAATAAAGATAAGTAGTTGCAGGCGAAAAGAAAAACGTACATTAATTATGCCGACCAATCATGTTTTCAGCGCCGCATGCGCATGTTTTTGGCGCAGTATACCAGCAGATACGGCAAGATGGCGTTGATGTCGCCATCCAGGCCATTTGCTGGCACATATATTGTATGGTCAAAGCTCATAGTACGCCAGCTAAATTCTGACTGCATAGATGCTACCTCTTGTTGGTCTTCATCAGTGATCACATAGTTGCCGGTGCCCAGGCCCTGCCGGGTAAAATAGAAAGACCGCCCGTTATTAAAAACCAAGTCAAGCCCGCCATTGAAGTCAGGCTTTATCTCGGCAAACGGCATACCATTCATGGTTATATCAATTTCCGCATTCATAAAATTTCCCGGTACCAGGTCATATACCACCTTGTCACCGATGGTGATCTGCGCCTTGCTGGGTAGAAATGCATCGTATTCTAGGCGGCCGGTCACTTCACCCTGTTCATTCGTGATCTCGAAATGGCGACTGTCTTCGCCGGTTGCGGTATACTGCATACGGTTCGTATTGGAATGACAAGTTACATCATCTTTTTATTTCAAAACCTAATTTAAGTTCAAAAAATGTTTTCAAATTGAAAACATTAGTTTACCTTTGTTGATGTGAATATTATTGCCAAAGGAACTATTCAATACTATATTGCTAAGTATCCAAAAGCCAAAACGGCTTTGCTCACGTGGTATCATGAGTTTTCCAAGGCGAAGTTTCACAATTTTAATGAATTAAAGGCTGTGTATGGGAACGCAAGCATTGTTGCCAATAACCGTATTATTTTCAACATAAAAGGTAATGATTTTAGGTTGGTGGCATCGGTCAATTTCCATAAAATGGCATCGTATGTTATATGGTTCGGAACTCATTCGGAATATGACAAAATAGATGTAGAGATGGTAAATTTTGATGGGAACATTTTAAAATTCAAACCAAAATAATGAACTGGAAAATATTGAAGACCAAAGCGGAATATAATAAAGCAATAAAGCGCACTATGGACGTATTTCATGCTGAGTCCGGTTCTCCGGATGCTGATGAACTGGACCTGCTCCTTTTACTGGTAAAGGATTATGAGGATAAACATATTCGCTTGCCGGAACTGGATCCGATTGCTGTAATAAAACTCAAAATGGAAGAGCGTGGACTCAAGGCAAAAGACCTCGAGCATCTGATAGGCTCAAAAGGGCATGTATCATCAATTCTTTCTGGCAGACGGGAGCTCACTTTAAAGATCGCCCAGAAACTAAAAAACTATTTCCAACTCCCGGCAGATATTTTCTTACCTGCAGCCTGATATGTTGCTTAATATATTTGCTCTTTGTCGGAGAAATTCAGGATCAAGTAGCATTAAAATCTAATGACATATTATTATGGTTTACCTGTCTGACTATCTCATAGAAGCGCATAAAAGCAGTACAAGTAATAAAAAAGTGTTGCAGTCAAGTGAAACATGCTGTTGTTTTTATTGCCTGCATGTATATGCTCCTTCTGAAGTAATAGCATGGATTGATGAAGACGGTGAAACTGCACTTTGTCCTAAATGTGGTGTTGATGCTGTTATTGGGTCTGCTTCGGGCTTGCCCATCAGCGAGAGTCATTTTGTCGAGGATATGCATAAGAAGTATTTTTTAAACCTATACTAAGCTAGTAATCCCCACCTCCTGTGGATAACTCCCTTTTTCCGCCTGCCCTTATTTTCGTTACTTTGTAAGACGCCGAAAGAGCCTGCCCGGTGGCAGGAAAGTGTGCAGGAAACGATCCAATGAAATTCTCCCATTTACATAATCATACACAGTATTCCCTCCTCGATGGGGCTTCCAATATTTCGAAGCTTTACGAGAAGGCCCGTAACGACAATATGCCCGCCATGGCCATTACAGATCATGGCAATATGTTTGGTGTTTTTGACTTTGTGGCAGAGGCCTGGAAAAAGAAAAAGGTCGTGGGCCAGACCGCAGAAGGAAAGGATATTGAAGAGCCGGTAGTAAAGCCTGTCGTTGGCTGCGAGTTTTATCTCGTAGACAACAGGCACAAACGCCAGTTCTCCAAAGACGATAAGGACATACGTTACCACCAATTGTTACTCGCTAAGGATGAAGTAGGGTATAAGAACCTGGTAAAGCTATGTTCGCTCGGCTATATGGAGGGTCTCTATGGCAAATACCCCCGTATAGACAAAGAACTGGTGCTGCAATATCACGAAGGGCTTATAGCCACTACCTGCTGTTTGGCTGCAGCTGTGCCGCGCACCATACTGCGTAAGGGAGAAGCAGAAGGCGAAAAGGAATTCAAGTGGTGGCTGGATCTTTTTGGTGATGATTACTACATAGAATTACAGCGTCACGATATTGCCGACCAGGTAAAAGTGAACGAAGTGCTGATGCGTTTCGCAAAAAAATTCAATGTACCCGTTATTGCCAGCAACGACAGCCATTATGTAGACCAGGGCGATGCCAATGCGCACGACATTCTGCTCTGCATCAATACCGGCTCCAAGCAGGCAGACCCGAAATGGAAAGACCTGGGCGATGACGACGAAGTGCAGGTAAAGGGTGGCCGGTTTGCATTCCCCAACGATAAGTTCTATTTCAAGACCCAGTCTGAAATGGAACAGACATTTATAGACGTACCCGCCGCGCTTGATAATACCAACCACATACTCGATAAGATAAAGCCGCTGAAACTGGAGCGCGACATTTTGCTGCCCCATTTCAAGGTGCCTGTTGAGTTCAATGATGACCAGAACGCCTTCCTGGAGCACATAACCTGGCTGGGCGCAAAGGAACGCTACAAAGAGATCACCGCAGAAGTGGAGGAACGCGTGAAGTTTGAGCTGTTCACCATCCGCACCATGGGTTTTGCTGGTTACTTCCTTATCGTCAGCGATTTCATTAAGGAGGGCCGGAATATGGGTGTATTCATAGGCCCGGGCCGCGGCTCTGCGGCTGGATCAGCCGTAGCCTATTGTATCGGCATCACCAATATCGACCCCATAAAATACAAGCTGCTGTTCGAACGTTTCCTCAACCCGGATCGTAAGAGTATGCCGGATATAGATACCGACTTCGACGACGTAGGCAGGCAGAAAGTAATAGATTATGTAGTAAAAAAATACGGCAAGAACCAGGTAGCGCAGATTGTTACTTATGGTACCATGGCTGCCAAAAGCAGTATCAAAGATGTGGCCCGCGCGCTGGATCTGCCGCTGTCTGAAAGCAACGCCCTTGCCAAGCTGGTGCCGGAGCGGCCGGGTATCTCATTGAAGCGCCTGTTGCATGCCGAAATGAAGGGAGAGGGTAGCCTCGATCAGAAGGAAGGGATTGCCGGAGAGGAAGTAGAGATGGTCAATAAGCTGCGCGAGATATATAATCAGCAGTCCCTGCACAGTACTGTCCTTCACGATGCCGAGAAGCTCGAAGGCTCTGTGCGCAACACAGGCATACATGCCGCGGGCATCATCATAGCACCTTCTGATCTTACCGACCTCCTGCCTGTATTTATGGCCAAGGATGTAGACTCCCTCATCACACAGTATGAAGGCAATGTGATAGAGAATGCAGGCGTTATCAAGATGGACTTCCTGGGCCTTAAGACCCTCACCATTATCAAGGATGCGCTCACGCTTATAAAAAGGAACTATGGTGTAGAAATAGACATAGACACTATCCCGCTCGACGACGAAGAAACATACGAACTCTACCAGGCCGGTGAAACAAACGGCACTTTCCAGTTCGAAAGCGCGGGTATGCAGAAGCACCTTGTGAATCTGAAGCCCGATAAATTTGATGACCTCATAGCCATGAATGCCCTGTACCGACCGGGCCCCATGGAATACATACCCAATTACATCAAGCGTAAGCACGGCCAGGAGGCCATATCTTACGATGTGCCGGATATGGAGGAGTACCTGGGCGATACCTATGGTATTACTGTGTACCAGGAACAGGTGATGCTGCTGTCACAAAGCCTCGGCGGTTTCAGTAAGGGCGATGCCGATGTGCTGCGTAAGGCCATGGGTAAAAAGCAGAAGTCCGTGCTCGATAAGATGAAGGGGCAGTTCATTGAAGGGGCAAAGAAGAAGGGCCATCCCGAGGACAAACTGCAAAAGATATGGACCGACTGGGAAGCATTTGCCCAGTACGCTTTTAATAAATCGCATTCTACCTGTTATGCGCTTGTCGCCTACCAGACAGCCTATCTCAAGGCGCACTACCCGGCAGAGTATATGGCTGCGGTGCTCAACAACCAGGGCAATATCGATAAGATAAAGTTCTACATGGAAGAGTGCCAGCGCATGGGGCTGCAGGTGTTAGGCCCCGACGTCAATGAAAGCCTCAAAGGCTTTGCCGTGGCTAAAGAAAATGTGGTACGTTTCGGACTCAATGCCATTAAGGGAGTGGGCGAGGCTGCTGTGGAAGACATTATCCAGGAGCGTGAGGCCAATGGCCCATATCTCACTATATACGACTTTATTAAGCGGGTAAACCAGCGCACCGTAAATAAGAAATCAATGGAAAGCCTGGTGCTGGCCGGGGCGGTCGATTGTTTCTCTCAGCAGATGCACAGAGCGCAATACTTTTATGCGCCACCAACAGACCCACTAACGGGGTTAGAGCGGCTGGTGAAATTCGGCAACCAGTTCCAGGCAAGCTCATCTATGGCTACCAATAGCCTCTTTGGGGCATCGGTAATGCCGGAGGTAAAGCCGCCTGCTATGCCCGAATGTGATAAATGGGGCTTGCCTGAATTGCTGGAACGCGAGAAAGAAGTGGTCGGCATCTATCTCAGTGCCCATCCGCTCGACGGTTTTAAATTCGAGATGGACAACTACGGCTTACTACCCATAAATGAACTGGAGGCCAACAAAGGCAGGAACGTACGCATAGCCGGCTTCGTTACAGACATTGGGCACATGACCACCAAGAAGGGGAGTAAGTTCGGCAAAATGACCATTAACGATTATTCCGGTCACCTGGAGATACTATTGTGGGAGAAAAGCTATGTGGCTTACGGCAATTACCTCGTCAATGGTCAGAAGCTGATGGTGCAAGGGGTATACGATGAGCATAAATACCGCCTGGGTACAATGGAGTTCCAGATACAGAACATTATGCTGCTCGATGAGGTGCGTAAGCTGCTCACCAAGCGCATACACCTGTCACTGCCATTAAGTATAGTTACTGCCGAATTTGCTGCATTCGTTGAAGCCAATGTAAAGAAGTATCCCGGCAATACTGAGCTCATTATCAGCATAAAAGACGAAGAAAATGATATGGGCGTGCGGTTAAAATCGCAGAACAGGAAAATAGAGCTGAATGATGAACTGATACAATTCCTCCAGCTTCATGAAGAGATAAGATATATGCTGGATAAAACATAAACGGCTGATACAAAACCTTCAGAAAGGTTAAAATTGTTAGCACTATGTGGAAAGATTATACTCGTATACAGCCTTTCTATTCGGCACACACGCATTATTCAAGTAACTTTGGTCTTTCTTTTAAAACAGTAATCAAAAAATAAAAACAATGGCAGCAGTATACACCGATTCAAATTTCGATGCTGAAGTTCTCAAAGCTGACAAGCTTTCTGTAGTAGATTTCTGGGCCCCATGGTGTGGTCCTTGCCTCGCGCTCGGTCCTACTATCGATGCCCTTTCCAAAGAGTATGAAGGCAAAGTAAATGTAGGTAAGGTGAACGTGGATGAGAATCCCAACCTCTCTGTCAACTATGGTGTTACCAGCATACCTTGTGTGTTGTTCATCAAGGGTGGGCAGGTTGTAGACAAGCAGGTAGGCGCAGCGCCAAAAGGTGCTTTCGATAAAAAGATACAGAAGCTGCTCGGGGTATAAATGTCCTAAGCAATACGCTCATTTCTGACCGTTCCGGCTTTGTCGGAACGGTCTTTTTTATTGTACCTTATTTTGCTAACTTGCACAGGCATTATTAGGATCTTAATGAAGAATTTAGCAAATATTACTGACCCTGTTTCTGTAGCGGAACCGGTCACGCGACTCGATCATTTTTTCGTCTCTATGCTCCGCGATCGCCGCGATCTTCCCTTTGTTTACCTTACCCTCAAGATCACATTCACGCTTATTCCGCTGGCTGTGCTGCTGTTTATTCCCGGTATCCCAAATCCTATATGGTGGGTGGCCGCAATAGCCTATCAGTTCTTTAATAATGTTACCTTCAAGGGCCCTTATGGGCTTATGATGCACTGCACCAGCCATCGTGCCTGGTTCAAACAGCAATATAGCCTGCTCAACTATTATCTGCCCTGGGTCATTGGCCCTTTATTTGGTCAGACGCCTGAAACATACTTCACCCATCACGTAGGCATGCACCACCCTGAGAACAACATGCCCGACGACGAAAGCTCTACTATGAAGTTCCGTCGCGATTCGGTGAACGATTTTATGGTATACCTTGGCACATTTCTGTTTATGGGCATTTACCACCTTTGTTCCTACTTCGTTCGCAAGCAACGCAGGAGTTTGCTATACCGTTCTGTTAGGGGCGAGCTGTTGTTCATAGCTATGTGTGTCGCATTGTGCTTTGTCAACTGGCCCGCTACACTGGTGGTATTCATTCTGCCGTTCGTTACTTTCCGTGTCATCGCCATGACCGGCAACTGGGCACAGCACGCGTTTATTGACCCTGATGATCCTGCCAATTCTTATAAGAACAGCGTCACTTGTATCAATACCAAATACAACGTCAAGTGCTGGAACGATGGCTACCACATTAGCCACCACATTCACCCCACTATGCACTGGACAGAGCATCCCACCTATTTCAAGAGCACACTGCAGGAGTATATAGACAATGATGCCATTGTATTCGATGGTATTCACTTTCTGCATGTCTTCATTTATCTTATGAGAGACCGGTACGATCTGCTCGCAAAGCATTTCGTCAACCTCGGTAATCGTTATAAGTCAGATGAAGAGATCATCGTATTTCTTAGGTCGCGCACGCACCAGATCGATGTAACGCCGTGGTTGAATGCTCCCGCCGTAGTGTCATAGTTCCAGAGTTCAATTCTCGTCTGACATGCATATAAAACGTTAAAACGCCCTTTTCGTGCCGGTATTATCGATCCCCCACAAACTGTAAAGGCGTTAACTTCGTAATTAATGCTGTACTAAACGCCATACAATGAATCGTACATCCCTTTATTTGTCGGTTTTACTTATCTCTTCCAGTCTTGTATCCTGTGGTCAGGCCGTATCAGGCGGCAAGGCTAAAGCCATTGCGGCCAACTATGCCAAAGACCCAATCCCGAAAGATTTGTCTAAGTATAGCCAGGCTACTTTTGCTGCCGGCTGCTTCTGGCACGAGGAAACCTTGTTTGAGAGCATTAAAGGTGTCGTAAATGGCGTTTCTGGCTACGCCGGCGGCAATGCACAGCACCCAACCTACGAAGACGTAGAAACGGGCGCCACAGGCCATGCTGAAACGGTGAACGTATATTACGATAGTACTAAGATCACATATCCCCAATTACTACAGGTATATTTCGAAGCTCAGGAAGATCCTACTCAGGTCAACGGCCAGGGGCCCGACGAGGGCACGCAATACCGTTCAATTGTATTTTACAGGAACGCCCGTGAGAAAGCAACGGCACTGCAATATATAGACAAGATGAACAGGTCAGGCAAATTCAAAAGGCCGATAGCTGCTGAGGTAACGCCCTATACGGTATTCTGGAGAGCTGAAGATTATCACCAGCATTACATAGACCACAATACCGATAACCCTTATGTGGCAAATGTTTCTCTCAGGGATATTGCGCGTTTTCAGTCACTTCATCCTGAGATGATAAAACCCGGCCACAGCTTTGCTGCCAAGTAGTACTGCTATTATGGCTACTTATACATGCTCTTTAAACCGGTACACTACCTGCCATACATTGTGAGTTTTGGTAGTAGATACGATCACCTCGCAGTTAGTGCCATTGATAAAGTGGTACTCAAACTCATCACAGTCTTTGTCATAAATGATAGCCTGGTTCTTTATAAGCACTCTCTTTATATAGGCGATCCTTCCGGCTATACTTGGCTTTTCTATGGTCCCCATGGGCAGCGTACGAAAGCACTTGGCCGGCATGTCACCCCCATGCTCCTCAAATTTTTTCGTCACCTTGAATTCAGGGAAAAATACAGAGCGTTCCTTCACCTTCCCGTTATCTCCGTAGGTATATGATTCTATGTGTATGATGTCCTTGTTGTTATCATTCAGGCGCACCTCTTTATACTTCACGCTGTTCCTGTCATAGTAGCTTTTAGTGTAGAATTCCACTTTGCCGTTGTAGTAAGAGCTTTCCGTCACAACCATATCCCCTGTCTTTTTATCTGGGCTGTAGTCGTAGGTCTTCCTGTAGGTATTTCCTGTGCTCTTGTTTTCTTCTGTGTGCGTGCTTTTCCGGTTCTTATCATCATACCTCCATTCCTTATTAGATAGCAGGGCTTCATCCTTATATTCTTCAGTTTTTATCACCTGTTTTTTTGCGTTCAGGTAGTCACAGGTCTTATACACAGCCCTGTCGTGCATAGGTGTATGAACGCACAGGTTTACCAGGCTGTCGGCTGTAGATAGATAGGTAAGGGTATCTATGAGCGTAAGCACAGTACTGTCGGTATAAGTGTATCTGTAGGTAAATTGGTGGGTGATCAGGCCGGCTTTATAAGTATTCCAGCCTACTTTAAAATTAGGTTGTGCCAGCAAGCCATTTGCGAATACAAGGAATAAAAGAGTGAAAATGCGTGATTTCATTAAACGTACCTTTTTATACAGGATAGCTGCTTTGACCGAGTATCCCGATAACGATTCAATAACGCTACAAAGTAGAAAAGGTACACAGCATTTGCAATTTTATTTTCTAACACCGTGGGAATAAGGTAGGGTAGTGAGAGGTATGTAAAAGAACAAAGCCCCGGAATCCGGGGCTTTGTATAGATATTATGATTGTGATTACTGCCTGTTTGGTGTCATGCTGGTTGGCCCTATGTAGAAATGAAGGCCAAAGCTCAACACAGAGTACATGTCATTATACTGGTTGGTAGCAGTAGGTGCTTTAAAGTCATAACCGTCAACATAGTCAGACAGTGCATAGTTGAACTGGTAGTTAACATTGATGACCACCGCCCTTGTCAGGTGCAGGTTGATACCCAGGTTAAAAGGAATATAGAAGTTGTTGGTGCCGGCATTGATATTTCCCGGATCGTAATCATTGATCAGGTTCTTATCGCTGTTCTTGAACTTCAGAGTTATATTGGTGATGTCGTTGTGCATATAACCTATACCTGCACCAACATAGATGCCATAAAACGTCTTGGCAATAAAGTTGGGAGGCCAGTTAAATAACTCACCCAATGACACATTACCGGTCAGGGCTGCAGAGTAGAACTGGTTATATACACTCAGTCCGTTTGTCCATGTGTTTTTCGACTCATAGTCGTTCAACGCGCCGCGCTGCACTTCTATGCCGTAGTTCACCCATTCGTTAACGTTACGGGCAACATTGATCTTGTATACAGGCTCGGAGTTTGAGTTTGCCCAGTCTCCATAAAGTTTACTGTAGCCCATAGCAATACCAAACGTGTACTTGCTGTATGGGTAAAATGGATCCAGCCTTACCTGTGCAAACGACTGCAATCCGGCAAAAGCGAGGCAAATCGATAAAAGAATGTTAAGCTTACTTTTCATATTGAGCGCAATTTATTTAATAATTAATATTTCCACAAATTTTTCTTATAGTCCCTGATTCCTTGTTCTATACGGTCAGCTTCTTTTTTCTGGTTTTCTTCGTCCGGGTATTTATCTTTTATCCTCAGGTCAGCCGGGTTCGATTCTTTAACGATCGTTGTGTTGAAATTCCTTGATGCAAAGATGTCGTCGTAGCTGATATTGTAGATATCCCTTTGGGTATCATACAATTCCTTCCCTGCAAACAGGTTACGGCACTGCGGGAAATAAAGGTAGAACGGATGCTGCTCGCCCAATAATACCCCATCGCTCGATTTTACTTTCCTGATAGGTGCCAGCCCTACTATCTGTGTCACAACTCTGCCCCTGATCTTATCAAAGAAGATATCTTCCTTGATCTCAAATTTCGTTATTGAGTCCGGGTTGAACGGATTGAATACAGCGCGGGTACCGGTTTGTTCACCTGTCAGTGAGTCTATCACAGGTACTATACTACTATCAGAGAATGCCTTCATTACGCTTGCATAGCTCAGTCTTGCTCTGAATCCTTCGTCTTTGTAAGCAATGATCTTCTGGGCCTTGATAGCATCCATTATGATAGACATCATGGTTTCTCCCGGCGTAGCAAATATCCTGTTTACAGAATCCGTAAGGTCTATTACTCTCCAGATACGTTTGTAGAACTTGATGTTGTTCTTATTAGGAATAGGGAATGCGAACGCTTTTGCACCTCTCAGTACAGGGATCTTATACAGTCCGTCTACGGGACGGGTACTGTCCAGCGGGAAATTAAGATAATCCATGGCCGTAGTATCGGCAACCAATCCATCAGAGTGCGACGTATCCATTACGCCATCGGGTGGAGTAGGGAAACCGCCGGATGTATTTGCGTTAAGCTTCGCAGTAGTGTCGGCAGGTGGGGGTACGGCCACAACACTATCAGTAGTCGCTGCTGTAGTCTTGTGCTTTTTCTTCTTCTTCTTGCCGCTGCTTTGCGCCACCAATGCAGTACTTATTCCTAAGGACATAAGCATCAATAAGGCAAATACAATATTTTTTTTCATACGCATATAAACTGTCTTTTATTCTCTTACTGTACTACAAACGTAATTGGGTCCAATTGTCTTTTCATTCCGTCTGGGCCTGTTGCGTTAACATAGTCAAATGTAACCCTTGAGCCTGGTATTACGCCGTTCATTGCTGCCGTCATTGCAGGAGTAAAAGCATTCGAATTTGATTCAAATACCTGTATGTCCTGGCGTGGCTTGTTAATGAACATCGTAAAGTGCGAAATGGTAAATGGTGCGTCGAAGTCAAAGTCTTCAAGAATGGCAAATATCCTGTTCTGTGCCTTCATTGCGCCTACAGTCAAAGTACCACCGCTCTTGTTGCCGAATTTTACTCTCGGAGGCGGTATACGTTTTACACGGAATTCGGTAGTGCTCAACGATACTGTTTTGCCTTTTTCTATTTCACCTGCAACAGTCACGTTTACTTTTCCTGGTTGCTTTACATTCACAATATAGTTGCCGCCATTTCCGGTGATCTCGCCTGAACTGATGCTTACGTGTATCTTTTCTTTAGCAATACCTGGAGCTGCTACAGTCACAGGGTTAGGCAATCCAATGTAAAACACATTCATCTTTGTAGGAGAAACGGTTGCTGATGGTTTAGCTACAGTATATGTCTGTTCTGGCAACTGGTATTCTTTTACGCTACCGTCTGTCTTCTTGATACGTATCGTTGCAGACCATTTTTTCTCGCCTTCTGCAGTCGCAACCGCAGTATACAAGCCCTTACCGTCCACAACATTCAGCTTTTGTCCGCCTATGGTTATTTCGGGGTTAGAGGTAGAGCTTGAAGCCGTAAGGAATACATCTGCCTTATAAGGTTGTCCCACCAGTATGTAAGAAGATGGGGCCACTGCTACTGCTTCAAAACGGTCAAGGTTGATAACCGCCTGGTCCACTTCTCCAAGTATTTTTTTCACCACATCAGACTCTGTGTTTTTAAGGTCAGCCTGTATTTTTGTTAAAGCGGTAATAGCTGCCGTCAACGGTATACCATCACCAAAGTTATCTTCTTCCCAAGTGGTCTTGATACCTGCCCTCTTTGGTGGGTCCTGGGCATTCAATGCCAGTTTCAGCCCGTCACGTTCCTGTACATCAAGAGCAGAGAGTATTTTGTTACGGGTATCTTCTATTTTCTTTCTGAGATCAGACGCACGATGCTGATTGATCATAAGCCGTGGTGAAATAGCAATATCTGCGCGTGCTTTTACGTCTCCGCTCGCTTCATCTATACCACCACCTTCTTTTATGAACAGGTCTTAACACTGTCATCTCCTGGGGAGCAAGTGTGGTTATCATTGGTTTGATGTTTAAAATCCTGCACTGGCCAGGTGGTGAGTTGTTCATCGCGGTAGGGCTTATGACAGAATCATTCCTGTTCTTTATACTTGGTCTGGCGTCAATGACTGTAGTGGAAGAACATAAAGATGGTGGTGGAGATCATGGTTCAGGTTTACACGAACTTCTTTCTACAGCTATCACTCCAAAGGTGATTGAGCGTTTGAGCGCTGGTTTCCAGCAGTTCAACAAAACAGTTGAATCTGTGAACCAGGTTGCAGGCTCTTTCGGTACTACGGACAAGCTGATCAAGGAAATGGAAGCGACTACTACAGACGTTAAGAAATTCCGTGATAATATGGGTGCTGTTGCAAGTGGCTTTGACCAGTTCAACAAGGCATTGCAGAGGAACGAACCGCCACGCACTACTTTACGTTTCATCGCATCGGCATCGGTTGAGTCAGCGTCATAGAGCAGCACAGGGTTAAGGTCAGATACGAAAGCATATGTCGATGGGCTGTAAGCATCCATTGTCCATTCTGCCACGTTACCTTCCATATTATACAACCCAAATTCGTTAGGTGCAAAAGCCATTACAGGAGTGGTAAGTGCTGCGCCATCTTCCCAGTAGTCACCTTCGTCCTGCTTGAAGTTTTCAAGCATACCATTTATATCTTTATGAATAACGGTGCTGTCTGAATAAGGGCCACCGGTATCTCCAAGGCCATTTAGACCACCGCTATACTTGCCGCCATATTTTCTGAACCTTACTTTCATGTAGTCAGCCAGGTAGTAGTTACCCATTTTTGCAGCCTTACGCTCTTCTATACGGTCAGCTTTTGCAGCTTCCTTAGCGCTGTCCACAACTGGTCTGTGCCTCGCCGGTACCACTATTTGCGCCATTGTTGCACTATCATGTGGTGTCATTGTGCTGTCTGAGGTAACAAGTGAGCCAAGTGTATCAACGGTAGAGTCAGCCGCAGCGATCATGTCATAATAGCCTTCAGCAGCATATACCCACTGTGCTTCTGATGGCAGGGTATAAGTAAGCTTGTAGTACTTCATATAAGTAGGCAGATTTGTATAACTCATCTCTGCCAGGCTGCGCCAGTAAGCATAAGCATTTGCCTGAACCCAATCTACACCTACCACAGGATAATCGTCAAATGGGGGAGCCTTGAAGTAGTTCTCTACATACATATCTGTCTGTGAGTTGGTCAGGTCCTGTGCCCACACGTTTTCGCTAGGGTAGATGCTAACCGGAACTGTTTTGTACACAGCTTTCTTTGCATTCTTTCCTACATTGTTTGGCTTGATGTAAGTATAGTTGAATACGTACAGGTCCTTCTTTATGTTGCCATTCTCGTCCAGCATAGGCGCTATTTTCGCCATAGCGTCCGCATCGCGGGTATTAAATATCTTGTTGTGGTTCACCTTCGACCAGTCTATACGCTTTTTTACCACGTCATCACTGCCGGTTGGTGCTCCGCCGCCTACTACCTTTATTGTATCGCTGGTTTTGGCCGCAGTATCAAGGGTAGGAATGGATGCCGTGCTATTGTTATTGCTATTGTTGCTGGTAGAATTATTGCTTCCCGAGCCCTTATCTGTATTCTTGTCTTCAAGGAAATACTTGTCGTCTTTCAGATATCTTACTACGGCAATAGAATCTATTACCCAGTTGATGAACTGCCGGTATTGTTCGTTGGTTATTTCGGTCTTGTCAATGAAAAAAGAAGTAAGGCTTACTTTGCGCGTGCTGTTCGTGTCTGTTGATGACTGGTCATAATTGATTCTGGTAGACCCACCCTGGATATATACCATACCTGGAGGAGCCTCCAGCGTTGGGTGGTTATAAGGAAGCACTACCCGCGGCGTAGCCGGACGGTTGCGGGATTTTGCGTTGTTTTGAGCATTGCATAAAACTGATGATAAAATGAAGGTAAAAAGCAAAAAGTACGTTATCAAGGTTTTATTAATGGGCATGTCTAACTTTTTTAAATTCAAAAATACTGTTTAAAACGTAAAATCAAACTATAATTACTAACAATTCTTAATTACTTAGCAATAAATACACAAAAGCATAGCAATAGCATAGCGCTACTGATAGTTTTTACTCGTCCATTCTGCACCGGTACTTCCAACAGGGGTTATAGGAATACACCTATATAGTATTAAATTACTTGAATGACATTAGTTTAACATTAACTAATTTGCGTAAAGATAATTAACTTCTCGAAAAAGCAAAAAATTATTCAGGAATTTAAAATAAAAATCATAATTATTTTTTGATAAATCGAATGTCGGAACCGTGTCTTTTCAGGCTGTTTACAGCTTATATACAAATCCAGAAGAATGTTTATTTTTTCCGTCCAAATACTTTAAAACACCGGAATATAGAATTTCAGGAATGAACCTCAGTATTAACATAACGATTGTGAGGCAATAACAAATCAATTGCGAAGATTTTCTACATCACGTCGATAACACACGTATCATATCCAGCATATCAGGCTCCATGGGGGATACGCCTTTGATCACATTGCTGAATGGCGTAAATACAACTTTATCATTGACTATTCCCGCCATTACCTGTGTAACCCCGCTTCGTAGCGCATTTACCGCCGCATACCCCAGTCTGCTTGCCAGCACCCTGTCTGCATAGCTGGGGGAGCCACCACGTTGAATATGGCCCAGCACACAAGTCCGCACGTCCAGCAGCGGGAAGCGGTTGCGGATGCTTTCACCTATGTCTCGCCCGCCGCTCAGTCCTTCACCTTCGGCTACTACTATTATATGTACCGTTTTTTTTCGCCGCTCATCGCTGGCGATCTTGTCCAGCACATTGTCCATGTTAGTCACCTGCTCAGGTATCAGTATATCCTCAGCCCCGCACGATATGCCACTATTTAATGCTATGTAACCCGCATCGCGACCCATTACTTCTACAATGAACAGGCGGTCGTGGGCCTCAGCAGTATCGCGTATCTTATCTATTGCCTCCATGGCAGTATTCACCGCTGTATCAAACCCAATGGTGAAATCCGTGCCAGACAGGTCTTTATCTATAGTACCGGGTATACCCACCGCAGGTATAGTATACCGCTCAAAGAAGTCCACCGCCCCTCTGAATGTGCCATCGCCACCTATAAGCACCAGTGCGGTTATGTTATGCTTCTGAAGTTCCTTATAGGCTTTCTCCATACCCTCAGCAGTCATAAACTCCTTGCTCCTGGCGGTTTTCAGAATAGTGCCGCCGCGTTGTATGATATTAGATACATCAGTGGTTTGCATTTTAAAAATATCGCCGTCTATCATACCCTGGTACCCATGCCGCACACCATATATGTCTATACCATGGTAAATGCCGGTACGCACCACAGCTCTGATGGCGGCATTCATGCCGGGGCTGTCCCCGCCCGATGTAAGTATACCTATATTACTGATGTCGTTCATGAGCTTTATTCGTAGCGTAAATTAAAGAAAATGTTTTTAAATGCTAATTTCGTGGCGGTGCTTAAATTTCTAAAAAAATCATTCCGCTGGTATATACTACTGTTATTGCCTGTCACTGCGAGTGCGCAGGAAAACTGGCCATCGCCGGAGGTGGAGCAGATGTACCATCATGCCACCGAAGATATAGCCCGCGCCGACTATAAAGACGCTATCATTACCTGCCGGCAGGCTATAAAGTTGGCGCCTGCCAATACAATATTATACGAGACACTAGGCGCTGCACTATACTTATCAGGTGACTTCGCCGAAGCCGGCCATGTACTGACTCAGGCTACTACTATGCCCGCAGCAGATGAAGAGTGTTTCCGTTTACTGGCCGCCAGCAGGGAACAGCAAAGCGATACCAAACAAGCCAAAGCCGCGCTGCAAAGCGGATTGACACGCTTCCCATCATCCGGCCCGCTCTATTGCGAAACAGGTATCGAATACCAGTCAGAAAATAACCCCGATGAAGCGCTAAAAGCATGGGCCGCAGGTATAGCCAAAGACCCGGCATACGCTCCTGATTATTATAATGCCGCCATGCAATGCCTCTCCTCGGGACAGGTGCTGTGGGGGCTGCTTTACGGCGAAACGTACCTGCTGATCCAACAGGATACTGCCCACGCAGATGAACTGAAAGTTAAACTATTCGCTGGCTATAAAACCCTCTTCGACAATATAGGCGCGGCTGATGGCGCCAAACGGTCGAAGAAGGAAACCCATGCTACTGGCTTTGAAGAAGCAGTAATAAAGGTCTACACTAATCTCACCCCCGTCATCAGCGATGGCATCACCACTGAAAACCTCACCATGGTACGTACCCGCTTCCTCATGGATTGGTTCGCTACCTATGCTGCTAAATACCCATTCTCACTATTCACTTACCAGGACAACCTCATACGCACCGGCCACTTCGATATGGAAAACCAATGGCTGTTTGGCAAGGCAGAAAGCGAAGCCGGATACAACGCCTGGAATAGCTTCCACGAGGGTGATATCAGCCGCTTCCTCAGGTGGCAGTCAGCAAACCTCCTCCATCCCGTAGCCAAAGACGTCTACAACCTCCCAAAACAGTAAACGTTAAAATGTAGCCGGCATTCGGATAAAGGGAGTAAATAAGCTATTTTTGTCGCATACACTTTACTAATTACGCTTTTTTTATACTCATGGCTTTTCATATAAAAGATAAGGTTTCCGGGTTTTGCAAGATCGGAATGTTAATGACTTTGTTACTGGCTGGCTTCTCGTTGTTCGCGCAGGAGAGTGCAGATAAGATAATAGCAGTGGTAGGCCGTAACCGCATCATCCTGAAATCTGAACTGGAACTACAGGCTCTGCAGGCAAAACAATCGGACCCTAAGTTCAATGAGGATAGCAAATGCCTGATGCTGCAGCAGATGATCCTGCAAAAGATGCTCATGGAGCAGGCCGAGCGCGACAGTGTGATGGTAACTGACGAAGATGTAGAAGGCCAGCTCGACAACCGTCTGCGCTACTTCATCCAGATGTATGGCTCTAAGGAAAAGCTGGAGTTGACCACCGGCAAGACCATCTACCAGATCAAGGAAGAATTCAGAGACCAGATCAGGGAGCAGATGGTGGCCGAAAAGCTACAGGGCACCATACTGGAGAACGTGAAGATATCACCCTCTGAAGTCACCGCCTTCTACAACAAGATACCCCTTGACAGCCTTCCATTCTTCCCCGCTACAGTAGAAGTAGGACAGATAGTAATAGACCCACCGGTAAGCCAGGAGATGTATGACTATGCCCACAAAAGGCTGGAGGACATACGCGCCGAGATAGTAAGTGGCACCAAGACCTTCGAACTTGCAGCAGGCTTTTACAGCGACGATCCTGGCAGCCGTGACAATGGTGGCCGCTATGATGGCGTTACCCGCAACGGCCCATGGGCGCCGGAGTTTGTAGCGGCCGCATTCAAACTGCAGAACGGTGAAATATCTCCCATCATCAAAACCAAATTCGGCTACCACATCATACAGATGATCTCCCGTAAAGGCGATGAGGCCGACATCAGGCATATACTCATCAAGCCCGAAGTTACATCCGGCGACTACCAGCGCGCACTCAACACCCTGGACAGCATACGCAACGCATTAGTGGCAGGTAAAATAGCCTTCCCTGAAGCCGTAGGCAAGTTCTCTACCGACGAGGCCGCCAAGCGTACAGGCGGTATGATCGCAGACCCGGCTACAGGCAACACTACACTCGACATGACCAAGCTGGACGCAGGCATGGTGCTGCTGCTGGACAGCCTGCAGGTAGGGCAGTACTCCGCCCCGCATATCTTTATCACAGACCAGCGCGAACGCTCGTGCCGCATTGTGTACCTCCGCAGCCGCACGACACCGCACAAGGCCAATATGAAGGAAGACTACAACAGGATACAGGAAGTAGCGTTGGCCCAGAAAAAGCAACTGAAGATGCAGCACTGGGTGGAAGAAAAACTACCTTCTTTCTACCTGAAGATAGCGCCGGAATACCAAGATTGCGCTATACTCAAGACCTGGCGCACCACCACCGATGCCGCAAAGTAACGGCTACCCGATATCCAGGAAAGCCTTACCTAAGTAGTTAATGATATCGTCTGCTATCAGCGCCTCTTCCGATAGCTCTTTGGCCGCAAGATCACCAGCCGCACCGTGCAGGTACACCCCCAGCATGGCCGCATGTTCAGGATTATAGCCCTGGGCCAGCAGACCCGTGATGATACCCGTGAGCACATCGCCCGCGCCGCCGGTGGCCATGCCCGCATTGCCCGTCATATTATACCAGCACTCACCCTCAGTGGTAATGATAGCCGTATGATGGCCTTTGAGCACAATATTAATGTTGTAGCGCATGGCCTGTATACGCGCATGGTCTACCTGTATCATAGTATTCGTATTCTCACCAAACAGCCTGCTGAACTCTTTAGGGTGGGGCGTGAGTATTGATCCTTTGGGCAGCTTTGCCAGTAGCTCCGGCTGCTTCGCTATCAGGTTCAGCGCATCTGCATCTATCACTACCGGCTTCTTGCAGGCATCTATAAATGCCGCAAAAGCCGCTGCGGTCTTTGCATCCGTGCCCATGCCAGGCCCTATACCTACTGCCGTCATCTGCTCCCACTCTTCTATGTTCTCTATCGCCCGTTCACCGCTGGTGCGGCACATTACTTCAGGTACAGCGGTCTGTAGTACATAATAACCCACACCCGGCACCAGCGCCGTGACCAGCCCCGCGCCCGCGCGCAGCGCCGCTTTCACAGATAGCGTCACTGCGCCCATCTTGCCATAGCTGCCACCCACCAGCAACACACTGCCATAAGTGCCCTTGTGCGCAAATGGTGCACGGGGACGGTAGATGGCTGCAATATCATCCGCGTCTATCGTCTTGTATTGGGTTGGGGTGGCGCTGATGAAAGTCTTGTCCAGCCCTATATCCAGCAGGTGTACACGGCCTGCATACTCCGCCGACTCAGGGTGCAAAAAGCTGCGCTTATACAACTGGAAGCTGAGCGTGTCCTGCACTTTCAGTATGGCTGCGTCATGGTCGGCTACTATGTCTGCCGGCAGGCCGCTTGGTATATCTATCGCTATTTTCTTATTCGGCAACTGGTTGATGTGGCTGATGAAAGCCGCTATCCATCCTTCTGTGGGCCTGCTGAGACCGGTGCCCAGTATGGCGTCCACTATCACTATGTGCGGTGGTATATCTGTGATGAAGGTATCGGGTGTTACCACGCTCACTAAGTCTCTGCCCATATTCGTGAGGCGCTGCATATTGGCCTGGCAGTCGGGCGAGAGGTCTTTGCTGAACCGGAGCAGGAATGCCTTTACACCATAACCTCGCTGGTGCAACAGCCGTGTGATGGCCAGCCCGTCGCCGCCATTATTGCCGGTGCCACACAGCACCACAAACAGGGTGTCCTTAGGCAGGTGGTCACCAATCCACGTTACGCATTTGGTAGCTGCCCGCTCCATCAGCTCTGCCGAACGTATACCCGAGGCATGGATGGTATAAGCATCGCAGGCGCGTATCTGGGCCGATGTGAATATCTTCATAACAACACAATATACTAAATGTCCATTAGCTGAAATAATTTAGCCGAAACCTCATCAACCCTTGCATTTTAGTAGTAAGTTTAACTGACTAAATTACCCTGCCATGAAAAAAATGGCTATTGCCGCACTGCTCCTCTGCATCATGTGCTCCCTTAGTGCGCAGGCACAGCCTTCGAAAAAAGAGGTGAAGAAATTTGCTAAAAACTTCTTCGGCACTGTGCAGCCCGATGATTTCAAAGAGCACATCCGGTTCCGCAATGTATACGGCATCATACTGGTGACCGTAGTGATCAACGGTAAAGAATACAACTTCATTTTCGATACGGGCGCCATGACCGTGATCTCTGATGAACTGCAGAAGGAACTGGCCCTGGAGCCCACCTTCGATGACTTTAACGCGATTGACGCCTACAACAGTCGCAAGAAGCAAGCAGTATACAAGCTACCCGAAATGAAGCTGGGCAATGTAACGTTTGGCAATACCACCTGCGCCGCTGCCGATCTCTCCGTGATAGCCAAGCTCACCTGTATAAAGATTGACGGCCTCTTTGGCGCCAATGCCATGCACACCTGCTTCTGGAAGCTGAATATGCAGGACTCCACCATAGACTTTTCCAGCGAGTTGCCTGCTATACCGCCGCAGGCTGTGGCGCTCGATTTCAAAGAGGCCCGCGCAGGTAACATCTTCGTGAAGATGGACTATGCCGATACCTCCATTTACATCGAGTTCGACTCCGGTAACAATAAGGCCCTTAATATCTCCGACAGCCTGTTCA
>JABDCE010000002.1:0-105 GCA_013288285.1 Bacteroidota bacterium | reverse complement strand
CTACAAGAGTGGCCACTATGGCACCTCTGTGGGGGTAGTAGGGTATTCGCTGTACCAGAAAAACATATCTCACAGCTACAAGACAGCAACCAATGTGACCCTGGG
>JABDCE010000001.1:32133-85602 GCA_013288285.1 Bacteroidota bacterium | reverse complement strand
GGCGCAAACATAAAATAAAGAGATGGGGTGGATAACCATAAAAGTTTATCGCTTGAACTGATGGGATATATGTAGGTAATGATGGTAAACCCAGCCGCAAAAAAAATGATATTTACGATTGACATGCCATAATAACCCACATGCAGCAACTTCCAGACCCATGGCAAAAGTACATAACTCCCAACATTGCCCTCCTTATATCCTATCTGCGATATTTCGTAATAGATCGTTGCATCCCAGCGGCCAAGTGTGGTATCTTCCGGCAAAAAGGATACCATGCCTATCCGGAAAAGAAAAAACTGGAGTGCGTAGAAGAAGAGTCCGTAACCCAACACCAGCAAAAAAGTGTTAGTTACATTTTTATTGGGCTCGTGCGCCTGCAATGACGGAGAAATGGGAGTCAAGAATAACTGTTTCACATAAAAATACACATTTCTCTGATATTATATGCATGGCTAGTGCACCAGTGTTCCCACTTGCTTTCCTGTCACCACACTCAGTAAGTTACCCGAACGATTCATATCAAACACAATAATGGGTAAATTATTTTCCTGGCAAAGTGTGAACGCAGTCATGTCCATCACTTTGAGGTTTTTACCGATCACCTCACTGAATGACAGAGTTTCGAAACGCGTAGCCGTTTTGTCTTTTTCAGGGTCTGCGCTGTAAATACCATCCACGCGCGTACCTTTCAGTATTACCGCCGCGTTGATCTCTATAGCCCTCAAAGACCCAGCGGTATCGGTAGTGAAATAAGGATTGCCTGTACCTGCGCCGAAGATCACCACTCTGCCTTTTTCGAGGTGGCGTATCGCTTTGCGGCGTATGTATGGCTCGGCAACCTGCTCCATTTTAATAGCGCTCTGCAACCGGGTGTTCACGCCTTCTTTTTCCAGTGCAGCCTGTAGTGCCATACCATTTATCACGGTAGCCAGCATGCCCATATAGTCGCCCTGCGCACGTTCTATACCTGTTTCCAGCTCGTTCATGCCCCGGTATATATTCCCGCCGCCTATCACAATAGCCACCTGCACACCTATATTCGTGATCATTTTTATTTCTTTTGCATATTGCTCCAGCATTTTGGAGTCAATACCAAAATTACGTTCACCCATCAGCGACTCGCCGGAAAGCTTTAAAAGGACACGGTTATATTTAGGCAGCATATTTTTGCGTTATTATTTGGCTAATTCGAGTACAAAGAAAGAAAAAAGTTCCCTGTTTTCATTAAAAGATATTTTACATTTAGCCAGTCAGACTATTTTATGTACAAAAGAGCATATTTTATTGGTATTGCAGCATATATCATCATGTTTGTTCTTGCCTTTATATTTTATAAAGAAAGGACCATTTTTCTGGATATGGCTTATAATATCTTTTATATTATTAAAGATAAAAATTTTGCTCTGCAGCTCTTCCGCTTTGGCGATATGGTCAGTCAGGCGCCGGCCCTATTGGCGGTAAAAGCACAGTTACCACTCAATGCAATTCTGAAGATATATTCATGCAGCCTCGTCCTGGTCTATTTTCTCTGTTATATTACTTGTGGTAGTTTATTAAAACGATACGACCTCGCGCTCGTCATCTTACTCCTCAATATTTTATTTGCTGCGCATACTTTTTACTGGATGGTGTCACAACTACCACAAGCGTTAGCAATGCTGATGGTGCTGTTTGCCATAGTTGACGTAGGCCGTCAAAAAAAAATGACTAATCTCCGTCTGTTCTTTTTTTTAGCAGCTATAGTTACAGTGGCATTTTATCACCCGCTGGTTATTTTCGTTATCACTTACGCCATCCTCTTCTTTGATCTCAGTGGTTATCCGGCTACCGACCGTAAAATGTTACGCATTACTGCCGGACTTTATGTAACAGTGGTATTACTTAAAGTAATGTTATTCAAAACGCCTTACGAGCATCACTCCATGAGTGGCATGAAGAACTTTGTCACACTGTTTCCCGACTACTTTACATTATTCTCCAACCGGCAGTTTCTGCATAAATGTGTCACCGATTATTATTGGATCCCAATGCTATTTATGGCCATTGTTGTCTTTTATAAAAGAGAAAAGCAACAAAAAAAACTCTGGTTGTTCATCTGCGTGTTTGGGGGGTACCTCATGTTGGTCAATATTTCGTATCCTTTTGCTACTACGCCGGCATTTTACATTGAGAACCTCTACCTGCCGTTAGCTGTATTCATTGCACTGCCCTTTGTTTTCGATGTTATGCCTGCGTTACATGAAAAAAAACTGGCTGTTCCTTTATTTTCATTAATTGTCATTACCGGCAGCGTTAGGCTGTATGCCATGCATAACATATATACCGCTCGCCTCACTTACGAGACAAAATACCTTCATAAATATGGAGAGCAAAAGGTTATACTGAAGGCGAGCCCGGCTGACGCAGTAGTATTGCAGATGCTATGGGGCACGCCTTACGAATTTTTGCTACTTGCAGAGAGCCAGTTTGGCAAAACAGCTTCTCTGATTATTGATGATACTCCGTCAAAATATTTATGGACAAAGGGAGTTACGAATTCACTTATGGTGAACTGGAACTTACTTCCATACAAAGAACTGCCTGCAAATTACTTTCACTTTACCGACACAGTATCAAGCTATTCAATAGACCGCTGATGTAAACTGTTATATAAAAGCAATGGGGCGTATCGATAATACGTCCCATTGCTTTACTCTAAACGCTTGCATTACGCAAATGGCAATTTCACCACCTGTGCCTTTACTGCTTTATCCCGGATCATTACAAATACATCACTGCCTTCTGCAGCATTTTCCTTTGTCACGTACGCCATGCCTATAGCCTTACCAAGACTGGGCGATTGTGTGCCGGATGTGATGACGCCTATCTCTTTCCCTACTGCATCCTGCAAAACGTAACCATGACGCGGAATTCCTTTATCTACCATTTCCAGGCCCACCAATTTTCGGGTCACTCCCTGTGCCTTCTGCTGCTCCAGTATAGGCCGCGCAGTGAAATCTTTAGTGAATTTTGTGATCCAACCTAATCCTGCCTCAAGCGGACTAGTCGTATCATCTATGTCATTACCATACAGGCAGAATCCCTTCTCCAGGCGCAGTGTATCACGGGCTGCCAGGCCTATAGGCTTAAGGCCATGGGGCGCTCCTACCTTAAAGATGGCGTCCCATATAATGTCAGAAGCGCCATCCTTACTATCAAAATAGATTTCTACGCCACCTGCACCAGTATAGCCTGTTGCGCTTACTATCACATTATCTATCCCTGCAAATTTCCCCTTTGTGAATGTGTAATATTTAAGGTTGGTAATGTCCATATCGGTTAGTTGCTGCATATACTCTGTGGCCTTAGGGCCCTGTATAGCCAGCAGGGCAGTTTTCTCAGATATATTATGCATCTCTACGCCCTGCGTATTATGGCTGATGATCCAATTCCAGTCCTTCTCAATATTGGAAGCATTGACTACCAGCATGTAGGTTTTATTCTGTTCTACGCAATAAACCAACAGATCATCTACTATCCCGCCTTTATCATTTGGCAGACAGGAATATTGTGCCTGGCCGTTTGTCAGTTTTGCTGCATCATTGCTGGTAACACGCTGGATCAGGTCCAGTGCCTTGTCACCCTTGAGTATGAATTCACCCATGTGACTCACGTCAAACACTCCCGCATTGGTTCTTACACAATGGTGTTCTTCGTTAATGCCAACATAAGATATTGGCATATTGTATCCGGCAAATTCTGCCATTTTAGCTCCGAGAGCTATATGCTTGGCTGTAAAAGGTGTATTTTTCATTTTATTATTTTAAAGTGCCGCAAAAATAGACACAATCAGAGATTTCAGGCTATGTTTTTTATAAATGTCCTAAACATATTTTTCTTATTTTTAGATCGGACTTCATTTACAGCAGCATAATTCAATTTTAGGCATGAAAAAAGGATTATTGACATTTCTTTTTACTATTCTTCTGTTGCCTTTTATTCAGCAATGTTTTCCTTTCATCACTTCGGCGCAGCTAAACGGGTACATTGATTATGCAGCAAATACTGAATTTTCCTGGACAAAGTGGTTTGATGGTTCATATCAGCAGGGAAAAGAGAAATATTGTAATGATTGGACTGGCTTCCGGCCTGACCTGGTAAGATTAAGCAACCAGATCAATTATTCATTTTTTAACCGCATAAGTTCAGGAGGCGGTTATATAGGCCTTAACAACTGCTTGTTTTTTTTCAATTACATCGACGCCTATAACGGATCAGATTTTGTAGGAGAGCCAATTATATTTAAGAAGCTAGTAATGCTTAAGGCAATTCAGGATACGCTTGCCCATTTAGGAAAATCCCTGATCGTGGTCCATGCGCCGAATAAAGCCTTTTTCTACCCCGAATGTATACCTGAACCATACAGGCGTCAAAACCCTGCAAATAACCTGCAAAGTTATTTACGGATTGGCGATTCCCTGGGTATCAACCAGATCAATTTTAACGGATGGTTCGTTTCTATGAAAAATACAAGCAAAGAATTGCTTTTATCAAAACAAGGTACACACTGGACAAACTACGGCGCATTTATTGGCGGAGACAGCCTTGTCAGGTATATTGAAAAACTTAGAAATATTCAGATGCTTCACCCGGTATGCTATGGTATTACACACACTAATAAGCCCTCCAATCCCGATGCAGATATTGCTGATCTCGCCAACTTAATATTCCCCGTTGCTGACGAAACATTCAGCTATCCAAATTTTACATACATCGAAGATTCAACTAAAAAGAAACCAAGAATAGTATTTATTGGCGACAGCTTTGTTGTAAATATGCTCAAAAACTGGACACTTCAGGGTGTAACAACTGATTGGCAATTTTGGTTCAGTTTTAAATACGTGCTAAACAGTAATAACCCTAATGTTAGTTCCGGTAGTCCATTGATTGAGCATTTTGATTGGCAGGACGAGATCGATAAAACTGATTGTGTAGTACTCATGTACACGTCTATCAACTTATGTATAGATAGAAACAACTTTGGCAGTGGATTTATTGAGCAGGAATATAATCATTATTTCCCATCAGCAAATGATTAAGCACCCATTTGTAGGCGATACCATATCGATACCACCATTAAAACAGGTTTTACAGTCAAAATTGCATAGAATTACCTTATAAATAACCCTTTCGCAATTTAATGGTTGGGCGTCTGCCGTAATGGCACTATTTTTAGCATGGTTTAAAATTTGCTACAGTAATACAAACACATTTATATTATGGATCAAAATGAGTTTCGCAAATATGCCATCAAGCACCATGGCATCAGCAGTCTAACTATGGATAGTTACACTTCTTCTTTTAGAACACCAAATGCGCTTACGCCCTACATTATAGAAGAGCGACCAATGAATGTCGCGTCTATGGACGTATTCTCCCGGCTGATGATGGACCGTATCATATTCCTGGGCGAAGGGATCAATGACTATGTCGCGAACATAGTAACTGCACAGTTGCTTTTCCTGGAAAGCACAGACCGCACAAGGGACATACAGATGTACCTGAACAGTCCCGGAGGCAGTGTGTACGCCGGCCTTGGCATCTATGATACCATGCAGATCATCAACCCCGATGTGTCTACTATCTGTACGGGTATAGCAGCATCTATGGCCGCGGTGCTTATGTGCGCCGGCAGCAAAGGCAAAAGGACTGCGCTGAAACACAGCCGCATCATGATACACCAGCCAATGGGTGGAGCAGAAGGGCAGGCAAGTGACATAGAGATCACTGCCCGTGAGATAGGTAAGCTGAAGAAAGAGCTTTACGAGATCATAGCGCAGCACTCTGGCCAGAAACTAAGCAAAGTGGAAAAAGACAGTGATCGCGATTACTGGATGACTGCTACTGAAGCCAAAGATTATGGAATGGTTGATGAAGTGCTGGATCGCAATCCACGCAAGATGACGCCTAATCCGGCAGCTTAAAATTTGATACAGTTTTCTCTAAAGCCGTCCCGGATACCCGGGGCGGTTTTATTTATTAGCTACCATTTCTCTATTTTACTGGTTGTCTTATATCCCGTCAGATCATCAGTGACATCAAGCAGATAGATACCATTGACCAGGCCGGTTACTGATATACTGTTATTGGAATTATCCAGCGTGCCCATGCGCAGCATGGCACCTACAGCGTTCCTGAGCGTATACCCCGTACTTCGCGTTATACCCTTTACATACAATACATCCTTTGCAGGATTAGGGTAAACTGCTATCCCGATAGGTACGACCGGTTTTACACCTACCCCTGTACATGCGGTTATCTGCACATTATTCTTTGCAGTATCACTACAACCCGTTACTGCATCAGTCATGGTATAGAATATCGTATCTACACCCGGTGCTAAACCGGTTACAACACCACCTGTGATTACGGCTAATGCATTTGATTCGCCCCATACTCCGCCTGGTAACGGATCTGTCAGTGTTATGTTACTATCCACACACACACCCGACAAGCCGGATATCGGTAATATCAGGGGCAGCGGTTTTTGCTTTACATAAATTGTACGCCAGTCAGCAACCTGGTTGCAATAACCCACTGAAATAGTGAAGGAGTCTATGCCACTGTAACCGTCTCCGGCAGGCTTGTAGAATAAGCCTGTAGGTGTTAATGTAGCGCCGGTAGTAATGCCGGTGTACACTACGCCCAATATAGTGCCATGCGTGGGCCCTGTCTCCACGCTCCAGTATAACGGCGTCGAAACATCCCCATCTGCGGCTGCCAATAAAGTATCAATAGAAACAGGTGGTGCATTGCCGCATATAGTAGGTATGGTGTCTATCGCTGCATTAAACTGAGGCGTGTTGATATAGGTTACTTTGCGCAGCCGGCTGTAGCTTCCGGGCAGAAACAGGTTCCCTCCACAATCAACTGCCATATTCGGACCGCCGTATGCGGCGGCTGTGGCAGGGCCGCCATCACCGCTATAACCATTCATACCGTTGCCGGCCACGAAATTAATTATCCCGGTAGTTGTGTTTATTTGCCTTACATATTGATTATATAAGTCACACACATAAAGATTATCGGAATTGTCAATTACCAGCCCCCATGGTACATTGAACTGTGCCGCAGTGGCAGGTCCCCCATCTCCGGCATATCCGGTAGTAGTGGTGCCTGTGCCGGCTATAGTGCTGATGATTCCATGAGTATCTATCTTACGGACACAGTTCATCTTCTCATCTGTAAAATACACATTTCCTGCTTTGTCAACGGCAACATCGTAAGCGCCGGCTACCTCTGCAGCTGTTGCTGGTCCCCCATCGCCTGTCCAGCCTGCAGTACCATTACCGGCTATGGTCGTGATAATGCCTGTTGGGTCTATTTTCCGCACCCACAGTTCCGTTCCCACATACATATTACCTGCCCGGTCAATAGTGAGCCCATTTACAAGACCAAGATTAGCATTGGTTGCAGGGATATTATCCGCCAGCGATGTTCCCCCACCTGCTACAGTGGTGATGATCCCATGAGTATCTATTTTACGGATACTTTCATACCCTGGACAGGTCATGTATAAGTTATCCGACGCATCAAACTGCAGGTCTCTGATCACGTCCAGGTAGGCCGCAGTGGCGGGTCCGCCATCTCCGTTTGACCCGCCAACAATTGGCGGGGCTCCACCACCGGCAATTGTACTGATCATACCAAAGTGGTCGATCTTGCGTACATAATCTGTATACTCACCCACAAATATATTTCCCCTGCTATCCACAGCTACGCCGAAAGGAGTAACAAGAGTTGCCGCAGAGGCCGGCCCACCGTCCCCTGTATGTGTATTATATCCATCCCCTGCAAGTGTAGTTATGATCTGCGCATGAATATGAATACTGGCAGATAAGACGAAAAGCAAAATAGTAAGAAAACTCTTTTTCATGCAGTTGCATTATTATTACGATAGGCGCTACCCCTGCAACGCAGTGAATAGTCTATAGCAATGAACCTTAAAGTTATCTTATTTTATAAACTATTCGTTAATTTCCCGAAACAATTTTCAATACATCACACAAGACACTATTTATCACACACTTTTGTATTTTTTTATATTATATGATTATAACTTGTCGGTAAGTTATGGCAGCACATGAGAAAAACTGTATCGGTGTATATTGCTTCTGTCAATAGTATTCTTCTTTGCCTGTTAACAACACTTCCGTACTTTTAGCCTATATCACAACACAAATGCAGGATCTGAGATCATTTTTTGAACCACAACATTTTATAGAAACTCCCCGGGCCAGCAGTTACGAACCGCTGCAGTGGGGTGCTAACATCATTTGCGCTACCCAAAAATCTTTCGACTGGGAAGACGCAGACATTGTACTGGTAGGCTGCGGCGAATGGCGCGGGGCTGACGTAAATGCAGCATACAGCCGCAGCCCCGATCTGATTCGTGAGCACTTGTACAAAATGTATTATTGGCATACGGCTGTGAAGATCGCTGATGCCGGCAATATACAGCAGGGGGCCACGCTGGAAGATACACGGGCCGCACTGTTGCTGGTGTTGCAGGAGATACATGCCGCCGGTAAAATAGCTATGGTAATAGGTGGCGCGCACGACCTCACCCTGCAACAGTATGAAGTATTTCGTAAGACCGAGAAATTAGCGACAGCCTCAGTAGCCGATATGCTCATTGACCTGGAAGAAACAGAAGTAATAACCCCCGGCAGTTTTCTGATGGACATGCTCACCGGCACTCCTAATTTCATTTCGCATTACAACCATATTGCGTTCCAGAGTTATTATGCACATCCGCACATGCTGGAAACTCTGGACAAGTTGCGGTTCGATTTTTTCCGACTTGGGAAAGTCCGGGAACGCATAGAGGACATGGAGCCGGTGCTACGCACCAGCGACCTCTTCAGCTTTGACATTTCAGCTGTACGCTATTCCGATGCCCCGTCTAATATCAACGGTTCGCCAAACGGGCTCTCAGGTGAGGAAGCATGCCTGCTCACCCGGTATGCCGGCATGAGCAATGTACTTACCTCGCTGGGGATTTATGGGTACAATGATGCAGATGACACACACGGCATGACAGCGCGCCTGGTATCACAGATGATCTGGTACTTTGTAGACGGGTACCTGGTGCGCAAAACTGAAGCTCAACTAACAGAACGCGAAGAATTTATTGTTTTCAATGTAGCTTTCACAGATAATGATACTACATTCCTCAAAAGTAAACGCACCAACAGGTGGTGGATGAAACTACCCGACCAGTCTTTTGTACCCTGCTCTTACAATGACTACCTTGTGGCCAGCAATGATGAGATACCGGAACGCTGGCTAAGGGAGCAGGAACGATTATTGTGAGCAATAATGAACATGGGCCTGAACCCGATTTTTTTTGACTTTTAATACTTGATCTGATATAGTGCTCGATAAACAAAATAAGATACAGAACGAAGAGAAGGCGGTGCTGGTAGGTCTGGTACATAAAGAACAGACAGAAACGCAGATGAACGAATACCTCGCAGAACTTGCCTTCCTGGCAGAAACGGCAGGCGCTGTTACAGTTAAGACCTTTATGCAGAAGCTACCCAAACCGGATAGTAAAACATTTGTAGGTAAAGGAAAGCTGGAAGAGATCAAAGAATATGTGCAGGCCAAAGGCGTGAGCCTGGTGATATTTGATGACGAACTTACCGGCTCCCAGATAGGGAATATCACAGATGCGATAAATGTAAAGACCATAGACCGATCCGACCTCATACTGGACATATTTGCCAGCAGGGCAAAGACCGCGCAGGCAAAGGTTCAGGTAGAACTGGCGCAATATCAGTACATACTCCCGCGCCTCAAAGGAATGTGGAAACACCTGGAACGCCAGGGAGGCGGCATAGGCAGCAGGGGACCGGGTGAAACAGAAATAGAAACAGACCGCCGTATCGTAAAGGACAAAATAGCGCTGCTCAGAAAAAGACTGGGCGAAATAGACAAGCAGGCAGTGACGCAGCGGAAAGAGCGCGGCGAATACATCCGCATAGCGCTAGTAGGCTATACCAACGTAGGAAAAAGCACACTGATGAATGTGCTGAGCAAGGCTGATGTATTCTCTGAAAACAAGCTATTCGCTACACTGGATACCACCACACGTAAAGTAGTCTATGAACAATCTCCTTTTTTGCTTAGCGATACCGTAGGCTTTATCAGGAAGCTGCCGCACAACCTGGTGGAAAGTTTTAAAAGCACACTCGATGAAGTGCGGGAAGCAGATTGCCTGCTTCATGTAGTAGATATTTCTCATCATGGCTACGAAGACCAGATGGGCGTCGTTAATAAAACGCTGCAGGAGATAGGCGCTTTCGATAAACCTATGCTGGTCGTCTTCAACAAAATGGACTTATACGAGCAGCATACTTTCGACAAATGGCTGGATCCACAAGTAAAGAAAGAAATGCTTGCTGACCTTGAGGAGCGCTGGCAGCAACTTACCAACAACTCTGCCATTTTTGTTTCCGCTACTGAACGTCTTAACCTCGATACACTGCGCAACACCATCCTCAATAAAGTAAAGGAGCTCTATGAGTTTCGTTATCCTTACCTCACTAAGTTTTATTAGCCTTTTTCTAATTGGCCAATTAAAAACAGACTACAGATTATGTCGCAATTAAAACCCGCCTGCAGCCAACAAGCCACAGACGGGTTTTTATCGGGGATCTGGCAATAGCATCCAGCGGCCCCACATCAAAAAATCACAGAAATCAACGCTCCAGCGTGAACCTTACCACTTCGGTTGTATAGTCAGTGTGCACCTTTACAAGGTACACAGCATTTGCAATGCTGGCATCTAGGATGATCGTTTTGTTAATAATACCATTGTCAACCGAAGCCAGATCAGCAAATACTGTCCTGCCGAGCATGTCCGTTATCTCTATTCTGGCTACACCGCTATTATCATCGTACTGTAGCTCACCACTTATATTGATCGTACCTCTGCTTGGGTTTGGAACAACAAGGAAAGCTGTTTTCTCATTAGTCACTTGCTGCACGCCAGCCGGGTTCGACTGCCGGTTATGGTTTATGTTATCACAGCAATTAGCAGGCCAGGTACAACCCATATAACTAACATTGGTGACGCATGCAATACACGTACCGGGAGGATAAGTAATTACAGTACCTGATGCAGCAATCATGCTGCCTACAGGCGCTGACACGGAACTGATCACACTGCCGTCACAATTTTCAAAAACCACTGTTACCGTAGCTCCTGGTGTACCGGTGACGGTAAACACATGGCACTTACAGCTTGGGTCTATTCCCTGTGTTATACAGGCCTGGGCCACCGGCACAACAGTTGCTGTAACAGTGGCAATACATCCTGCCAGTGCATAGGTGAGCGTAGTAGTTCCGCCCGCCACACCAGATACGATACCATTGGCCCCCAATGTATTTACTGTTGCGATCAAAGTATTAGCGCTGCTCCATAAACCGCCTGATAGCCCACCCGATAAAATGACCGCCGGCATACCCATACATATAAGTGCGGTCCCTGTGATCACAGGTGTCGGGTTCACCGTCACCTTATGTACATCTATACCGCAGATGTCTGTGTAACTTATCATTACCGAGCCCATACTGTTTCCGGTGACGATGCCCGTCGCACTTACACTGGCAATAGCAGAGTTGCCGCTGCTCCAGACTCCGCCCGGCGCCCCATCAACAAGCAATATAGTACTGCCCGTACATACTTTGGAAGGCCCGGTGATACCACCGCCATTTACAACGGTGGCTGTTATTGTCGCTATACATCCGCCCAGGGAATAGGTGATGGTGGCCGTACCTGAAGTGCCTCCATCGGATACCGTAGCTGAGTACAATCCGCTCGCTCCTACTACCGCAACACCGGTATTGCTGCTGCTCCAGGTGCCACCAGCAACAGAAGTGCTGATGGTAGCGCTGATTGTGCCGCAAATGACCGCTGTACCGGTAAGCACCGGCGAGGGATAGACAGTGACCGTATAGGTTGACGTAAAACAGGGAGTAGTATAAGTAATGACCGCCGTGCCTGCTGACATCCCGGTCACAATACCTGACGACAATGGTACAGAAGCAACCGTAGTAGCTCCACTTGTCCATGTGCCTCCGGTTCCTACATCACTCAGGTTTATAGTTGCGCCTATACATACCGATGTAGGGCCCGTGATCGGTATCGGAGCAACCGGACCGTACTGCACTCTGCGCACCCGCATGTTCGCATAATCTGCTATAAGCAGGTTGCCGCAAGCGTCAGATGATACATCTGAAGGTCCCACAAGTTCCGCTGCCGTTGCCGGACCTCCATCGCCTGTGAAGCCCAATGTTCCATTGCCGGCCACAGTAGTGATAATACCAGAACCATCTATTTTACGCACAACACTGTTGTTCATATCGGCGACATAAATGTTACCTATTGCATCAATGGTCAGGCCCATGGGCTCATCAAATTCTGCATTTGTAGCAGCCCCGCCATCACCGCTATAGCCGCCGTAACTTGTACCTGCACCATAGCCATTCCCGGCAAATGTGCTGATAATGCCTGATGGATCAACTTTACGGACAATATGGTTCAAATGTTCAGCGATATAAAGGTTGCCGGCAGCATCTGTTACCAGGCCGGTAGGTTCGTCTATTTGCGCCGCTGTGGCTTGTCCTCCATCTCCGGTATACCCTGCCCCCAGGCTGTAATTTCCCGCGACTGTACTTATATATCCTGCGCTGTTCACTTTACGAACAACATTATTATGGCTATCAGCAATATACAAGTTACCCGACCCGTCTACAGCGATCGCCCATGCAAAGTAGATCTCGGCATTAGTAGCCGGTCCACCGTCGCCAGAAAACCCGCTGTAATTAGATCCGGCAACTGTGGTAATAATCCCGGTTGTCATATCGATCTTCCTTACAACCATATTCCCATAGTCAGAAATATAACAGTTGCCCGCGGGATCAAACACTATGTCTGTAGGTGTATACAGCTCAGCTGCTGAAGCTTGGCCGCCGTCTCCTGAGTAAGCACCATAAGCCAGGCCCGCACCAAAACCCGTGCCAAAAGCTGTGGTGATCGTACCATAAACATCGATCTTACGGATCACGTTATTAAGAAAATCCGCAACGTATACATTACCGAATTGGTCGCCTGCCACTCCGGCTGGTGCAAAAAATTCAGCATTTGTCGCCGGGCCACCGTCTCCGGTATACCCATACGAACCATTACCCGCAATAGTATTAATTGTCTGCGCCCTGCCGCCCATATTCAGGCCGCATATTAAGAGCGCAAAAAAGGCAGCTGAGAATACCCTGCTGCATTTGTTTCCTTTGATGTTTGTTTTCATAAATTGTGTTTTAAAGATGATAAAAGGACCAAAAAATTGTGATTTTCATGGATAGTAGTATTGACGAAATAATTGCTGCAAACAGGCGCATCAAGCTTCATTTATCCACACGCCATGGCATGCACAGATACATTAAGCTATATAAATAGCTTTGTTTCTTGAATAGTATTGCATTGCAGAAAAAATGAAAAGCCGTGCCTGGGTTTACAGGAAGTATTCTGTCAATTTCCTTTAGCTGGGTAGAAGTGTGATTTTTTTTTCATTGGCTTTAGATTTAGAATGGTGAAGGAGGATAATCTGGGTAGCTGTATTGTTTCTGTCAACCAGCCTGATTATAGGAAGAGTAAATTTATGAATATTATTTTATCATCTGCTATAAAATGGTTTATTTTTTTATAAAAAATAATGGAGCAATTCTTCTACAACACATGGAGTAGTGACGCAAAATCCGGCACGGTTTTTGCTGAGTATAAATATTAATATCCGCGCATTCTACTAACTAAGAAGCTACATTTTCTTTTTTGCTATTCCGCGAATTGAAATTTTGCTTAACTTTCATAAAGCAACGATAGGTGAACGCTATAAACATTCCGCTTATGAAACAACAAGTCCGGGAATTATTAGTGACCGCTAAAGTAGCCCAGAACTGGACCGGCCACTTTAATGAGAAGGTGGAAGAACTGATGCTGCTGGTAAACAAGATGGACACAGACAAGAACGTGCACAGCGCTGCAGAACTTCTGGACGTATACCAGAAGACAAAACAAAAACCCGCGAAGGTCAGGAAGAAAAAGCTCAACGATTGCTGTGAGAAGCCGTTTGAGTTCCTGGTATTCCGCAACTGATCAGCTTAGTGACCTGTTTAGAAATTCTATGAGTGGCGCCATGGTCGCATACACTTCAGCCACTTTCTTTTCAAAACCTTTAGCCGTAACTTCCGTGTCTGCAAAATTGTGCGTGACCGTGAAACTTTTCATCTTCAGGTAGGCAATGGCAGGGTTGTCAGCAGTATAACCTTGTGGTAATTTCACCAACTGCTCCCCGCTTACAGCTCCAAAGAATTTTTTGAATTTTTTATCTTCTATGATCTTTGTAAATTCTTTAAAATTATAATCAATTTCCTGCCTTACAGCCTTGAGTAATGGCGCTTCGGGCATCCACACTCCCCCACCGGCAAAACTTTTACCACCCGGCTCTACATGCAGGTAATAACCCGCACCCATGAACTTTCTGCCGCCTTTACTGAATCCTGCACCAAGGTTCGTTTTATAGGGCGTCTTATCTTTTGAGAACCGCACATCTCTGAATATGCGCATGATGCAGTCTTTGTACGTCTGCTCCTTAAATACCGGATCAGTCGCTGCCAGTGCAGTAAGTATCTTACTTACCAGCTCCTCAAAATCTTCTTTTGTTGCTGTATAGTCTTCCCTGTGTTTATCAAACCATGCCTTATTATTGTTTTTCGACAATTTCTCTAAAAATGTGAGCGTACCTGGTTTCAGCATAATGGTGTTGTTTGTGACTATCAAAAGTAAAGTTCGAAAAGGAAAAAAATGATATTATTTCGCACCGGTACCATAACAACTTTCTATTAACGTTCCTAGGCATTTTCTCTTTCTGAGTTTTTAGTGTAGCTTTATTCTACCCCCAAAATTGATCTTATATGTTCATCGCATCTCTGTACAATCTTAAGGGCGGTGTAGGTAAAACCGCTTCCTGCGTCAACTTCGCATATATGGCAGCCAAAGACGGTTACCGCACTTTGCTATGGGACCTGGATCCGCAAGGCGCCGCCGGTTATTATTACAAAGCACAAGCTCTTGCAAAAAGCAGCATGAAGAAGATAATAGAACATTCACTGGACATCCGCGAGGCCATCATACATACGCAATACGAAGGGCTCGACATCATCCCTGCAGATAGTTCCGCGCGAAAGCTCGACGTATTTCTTGATGCCCAACACGGTTCAAAAAAACACTTTAAAACATTACTCAAAGAAGTCTCTTCCGCTTACGATTTCGTATTCATAGACTGTCCGCCCGGTTCTTCAAATGTGGCTGACAACATATTTTATGCCTCTGATGCTGTGCTGATGCCCGTAATACCCACCACACTCTCCGTACGCACTTACGACCAGGTAAAACAATACTTTGAAGACAAAGGCATCGACCTGGGAAAGCTGATGTGTTTCTTCACCATGGTCGACATACGGAAGAACATGCACAACGACACCATGCTGCAGCTTTATAAAGACAAGCGTTTCTTTGAGCACTACATACCCAATTTGTCTGATATAGAGAAGATGGGAACAAGGAAAGCGCCTGTTGAAGCATTTGCACCCGGAGGTTATGCCGCATTGTGTTATCGCGCGCTATGGAATGATATAAAAGAAGGTGTGCTGGAATAGTTATCCGCTTTAAAAAACAGTTGGTGTAACAGACACCCTAAAGACAAAAGAGGTGCGACATGATCATGTCGCACCTCTTCAATTATTGTCTGTATGATCAGCGCACCAAAGTTACGTTGCCGTGCTTGATGAACGTTGTACCGGCGCTGGTCACTGCATTTATCTCGTACACATATACCCCGAATGGCTGTGGCGTCCCATTGAACGTGCCATCCCAGCCTGCGTCTATATCGCTTGTCTCAAACACCTTCACACCCCACCGGTCGTAGATAGTGAAGTTTTTCAAAGTAGCGATACCTCTCTTTATGATCTTAAATAAACCGTTAGGGCCGTTGCCTGGCGAGAACGCATTAGGCACCGCAAGCAACGACTCTGTGCTTACATAAATATCTATCGAGTCGGACGTGCGGCAACCGGAGCTGGATACGCCCGTTACTATATACTTGGTGTTCACCAGCGGAGAGGCCACCGGGTTGGATATATAGGCGCTGCTAAGTCCCTCAGATGGTGTCCAGCGGAATGCCTCGCAGTTGGTCTGCGGGCTTAGCTGGTAGGTTTCGCCGGGGTAAATAATAGCCGAATCGGGCAAGCTCAGCACTGCACCAGCCTTTACGGTTACATTCACCTGTGCAGTATCCGTACAGCCAAACATATTGGTCACTACTACTGTATAGCGCACATTGGTTTCTGGCCGTATAAGTATTGATGACGCATTGGTATCGCTCAGGTAAATAGAAGGGGACCAGTTGTAATAAGCTATCTGATCGGTATCCTTCGCTGTTATCGTAGCGGTATCACGCGGACAAATAGATACATCAGGCGACACCGTCACCTTCGGAGAACGATACACTGTCACTTTCATAGAATCCATAGCGCTGATACAACCTTTCACCGTTTGTGTGGCATAGTAGAATGTCTCCGCTACAATATTTGTATTCGGTATAGGCGCTACCGGACTTCCCTTAAGCGGCGGCAGGCTGGATGGATACCACAGGATATTAGATCCTGCTGCCTGTAGCGGATCAGGCAGATAATACTGGCAGAATGTAAGCCACTTCGTCCACGGAGCCGGCGGCGTTTCATTGATCACTACAGTATCATTAATAGTCGCGTAACACCCATCAAGCAATGCCGTCACCGTATAGATACCATCGTACTCGGTAAGCACAGGGCTGCGGCTTGGATTCGATAGGTTAGAGCTAAAGTTATAAGGCCCCGTCCAGCTAAATGCCGCACCCGGACCGCTGACTGCCTGTAAGAACAGAGAATCCAGATTGCCGGAACATACCGGGCTGTTGCTGGTAGCGGTAAGCGGTGGAGTAGGTGTTATGCTCACGGTAATGATCGCCTGCGATATGCAGCCAAACCCAAGGGTTGCCTGTACAGTATAAGAACCAGTAGCAGCAGGCAATACATTAACTATGTATGGGTTTTGCTGGGTAGACCCGAATGAATTAGCTCCTATCCACGTATAGCTCACTCCATGTGTCGAATCACTGGAATACAGCTTCAGTGTATCACCCTGGCAGATGCTCACACCAGGGAAACCGGGAGAATTGCTGGTAGCATTTGGTATCAATGCCGTAGAGTCTACCTCTGAATAAATGCTGGCAACAGCCGACGTGCAACTAATAGCCGGGTAAACATACGTAGCGGTCACAGAGTATATACCTGTATTGGCCGTGATAGAATAAGGTATAGTCGGGTTTTGCGTAGTCGACGTAAACCCTATCGGGCCTGACCAGTTATACGTCGAACCGGCAAGGCTCGTTGCTGTCATGCTCAGTGGGGTACCGCTGCACACTGGTGCATTAGTAGTCAGCACAGGCAACACAGGCGTTGAGTCCACTTCTACCACAAGTGTATTGGAGTCAAGACAGTAATGGCCTGAAGCATCTGTAAGTTTCACCACCACTTTGTAGGTGCCAAAGCTTGCAGTGGCTCCAGCAGGCAACTGCATATTTTCAGAGGCGATGAACGGGCTCTTTAACGTAGATGTAAATGAATTAGGGCCGGACCAGCTATAAGACACACCAGGGGTAACGTCATTCGCTGTAAGTGTTATCGGGTGCTGCGAGCATACCGGCGATGAGAAGCTGGAGAGCTTAGGCACTGCGGGCGTAGAATCTACTACTACATCTGTGTAGCCGCTATCATTACATCCGTTGAGTTGTGTATACACCCAGTATTTACCTGAGTCGCTAACAGTAACTGCTAATCTCGGTGGATTTTGCAAGACGGAGGCAAAAGTATTCGGCCCTTTCCATAGATAGGTTTCCAACGGATCTATTGAGGTAGCTTTAAGCGATAGTGTGCCTCCCGAACATATAGGACTATTGCTGCCGGCCACCACTTTAGGCAAAGGCTTTATTTTCGCCACATGTGTATAAACGGTATCGGGATAAGAGCCGACTGTTTTTATGAGGCGGTAAATACCGGTGTCACCCAGCGCTATAGGAAACCGGAAAGTCGATTCGCCTGTTCCGGTATATCCTCCCGGCCCCGACCAGGCGAATGTAGCGCCCGTTGTATCTCCGGTACCGATCAGAAATAAGGTATCCCCTTCGCACGGAATATTACTGGATGCACTGAAGCATGGTTGTGCATACAAGTAAAAAGTTACCGGCGCGGGAGAAGGATTACAATTGCCAAATCTGGCGAATGGAGTACCTGTTATTGTATAGGTTACCGGCCCCGCCAGCTTTTTGAAATTGATAGTAGGTGACGTGCCTAATGTAGATGACAAGCCGATGGCTGGTGACCATGTCCATGTACTCAGCCCCCAGTTGCGGTTCTCGCCATTCAGCACAGTAGCAATAAATGTAGTGTCGCTGGTAATATTGCAACCCGACATAGTACATTGCAAAACGGTATCAGAGTGACCGTTAGTGATCACTTTGCCTTCTGCAGAAAATTTGGGCGACAGGCCAAAAAGGCTATCCACTACGGTAGTATCTGAAAATATCCAGGCATAGGTAATAACTGCACTGTCATGTGGCGCTATGTTGCCAATGTTAAAAACAACGGCGTACGCAATATCTGCTAATGTTGTAGCCCCCAGGGTATAATAGGTTGAGCCCATTGCTGTAGGTGTGCCGGCATATACAAGGTCCAGGTTATTCCCCGGCGTCATACTCGGCGGCCACGATGAATAAATAAGCACCTTGGCACGACAGTCTTGTGTTGCCAGCCCTGAAAATGCATCCTGGTGAGTAGAAGGCGGACGAGCCCATACTTCATGTTCATTGAGAGGTCCACCCTGATACGCAATGTGGTTATGTGTACTATAGGTTCCTCCTATAGAAACATCATTATCAGGATCGGCGCTGGCAAAATAATAAACACCTTTAAGTGTGGAATCAGTTGTATTCCTGAATTTGGTGGTCACATTCAACCAAGATGCAAACGTGTCTACCTCGTTTACCTGTTCTATCTGCATAGCGGTATTTAAACCCGCTCTCTTCAATCCGTAAGTACCATGAAAGATACCTGCCATAGCTGCATGAGGGTCTATACATGAAGGCCCGATGTATTTATCCACCGTGCCTGAAAAGATACCACCTTCAGAAGTATTATAGCCGGCATCTGTGTAAAAAGCACTGCCCATTGTATCGTCAATCTGAACGGACCAGCCATCAAAAGGTGTACCGGGAAGATAATAAGAACCCACCCATGGCACTGTACCTACTGTCCAGCCATCATGCCCCTGGTCAAAAGAAAAATCCATACCATTTCCTGTCGGTGTAGTACCAGTGCCCGGATCTGTATAAGAAGTACTGGCACTTCCACGTGTGTGGTATCCCGCAGGCACGTTCACACTATTGCCCCACGAACCGTTAGGTGCAATAGCTACTTCCAGCCATTGGCCCTGCATAAATGCATTGTCGCCTACTAACTGCGCCGAAGCGCCATTGCCGAATAGTACAGCAATTGATAAGAGAAAAGGTAAGTAACGAAATTTCATACTCGTGCTCATTGATTTTTCAAAAAAATAATTTTTCATCTTACTGCACATAACGTCTCACTATAAATATACATGTTTTTTTTGTTCTGCAAAAAAAATAATGCGAGAAATAAAATGCGAACTGAATATCTGTTCCCTGCTAATAACAGACAGTTAAAAACACGAGAAGGATGGGTATTTTCTTTACATATATGTAAGTATCTGCCATTCACTGACGGTCATTTGCATGTATAGTCGCTCAAAACGAAAAATGTCCCGCATTTCTACTATGCGGGACATTTTTATTATTTCTTTTTGCTTTACCTCAGCAATGTCACATTACCCTGGTGATGCTCCTGCTGGCCGTCTTTAAACACGCCATCTATCAGGTACACATATACACCTTCAGGCTGGTCTGCATTATTGAATTTACCATCCCAGCCGGCGCCATCCAATGAGTTGGTTTTAAAAACCAGTTCGCCCCAGCGGTTGTATATCGTCATGTTAAAAGATATAAGACCGCTGGACAGGTATTGCTGCGGGTAAAAATAATCATTGACACCGTCGTTGTTTGGTGTAAACACGTTGGGTATATTCATGTAGCAATCGTTCTTCACAGTTACCGATGCTGATGCTTCACACCCGCCGATTCGCACAGTAGAGGAATATACACCCGGCGCTACAACCACAATCGAAGATGTTTTTTCGCCAGTGTTCCACATCCAGGTAGCTACAGGATTACCGGCATTTACATTATCTGCCAGCGTTATGGAAACACTGCCTTTACAGATAGAGACATCAGGGCCAAGGTCCATCTTGGGCTGCGCTATCACAGTTATTTTGCGGTGGGCGCTGGTATCCGGGCAAACTCTGTAAATAGCTTCCGACCTTACGTTATATACGCCCGGCTGCTGGTAGCCATATACAAGTGGGTTTACATTTTTAATGCTGTCACCATCTCCCAGGGTCCACGTCACCCCCGTATTACCCAGGCTCGCATACGACCCTGTGAACGTCACATACGTACCCTGGCAGATAACCGTATCTGTCAGCGCTACTGATATGCCGCTTATTGTATCTACCATCACTATTTTGTACATCGTATCCGTACACGGTCTGAAATCCTTTACCACTAAGTACGCCTTATACATGCCAGCCTGCGGGTATATATGCGACGTTGTAGTTGTAGTTACCGGTGGATGCAGCACATTGTCGCCATACTCCCACAGATAACTGATGCCTGTACCTACTGATGAAGAGTCAGCAAAACTAACACTGCCACCCTGGCATATCAGGTCTGTGTCTTCGGTAAAGTACGCATGCAGCGGATGCACCAGGTTAATGTATTGCGTATTGCTGTCTATACAACTCGCCACACTCGAATAAAGAGTTACGGTATCCTGCGCCTGCACCTGGTACACATGCACGGGACTATCCTCGATCGAAGAAAAACCATCCCCGAATTTCCACGCATAATTGATAGTACCGGTTGATGTATTATGGAACACTACAGTATCAGCGATACAACCGTACTTTATGGTATAATTAAAACCTGCCGTTACATTGTCTATCACCGTTACGGTCATTGTTGTGCGGTTACTTTCACAACCCAGTACTGTCTGGCTCACATATTCGTTATACACACCGGGTATCAGGGTATTGATGATGGGCGCTATAGCAGTGCCGGTGCCGCCCGTAGGCGCTGTATAATACAGCAGCCCTATGCCCGATATGATGGTGAATGGCTGAAAGGTTTGTCCGGGGCAATAAGTACTCGGGTTGGCCACAAGTATCGGTGGCGATGGCTTTGCATTTACTGTGATGACGAAAGCAGCACGCGCACTTTCGCAACCTAATGCCGAAGTCTGCGTAGCATATATTGTATACGTACCGGGGGTGGCTGTACTCACGCTTGGCGGAGTTAATGTGCCTGTACCACCGGTAGGCGCAGTATACCACAAAACACTGGTTCCTGTCGCAGTAGGCGGCACATAGGTATCAAACTGACAGTAAGTATTGGTGCCGGTAACAGTGGGCATAGCCGGCGTAGGATTTACTGTTACTGTTATAGTGGCTCTCGGTGGCTGGCTTTCACAGCCTGCTATCGTCTGTGTCGCCCATTCTGTTGTTATTCCGGCCACAGCAGTATTTACTGTAGGCGAGGTTGGGTTGCCGGTACCGCCAGTTGGTACGGTATACCACAATATGCCGCTCCCTATTGCAGTAAACGGAATAAACGCGTCACCCTGGCAATATACTGTAGTGCCGCTGATGACAGGTGAAGGTGGTATTGGTGCGTACGCAACATGTGTGCTGTCCTTATTCACACATCCATTGCTATCGGTGACCGTTACTGTATAATACCCTGTGTCAATATTGATAAATGACATACGCACGGGGTTCTCAACAGTAGAAGTGAAGCCCGCAGGGCCTTTCCATGAAAATGTTTCCCCGATAGAATAAGGGTTCATGTAAAGATCCAGTATACTGCCTGCGGGGTAACAAATAGGCGAGTTGCTCGTAAGTACAATGGTGGGCAATGGATTTACAACCACATCGGTATAGGCTGTATCATCAAGGTGGCCAGGTACAGACCATGCCACCCAATACCTGCCTGCGTCTGCCACGGTCATACCTGTCTTGAACGGATTTTTCGTGGTCGAAGAAAAACTACCCGGGCCCCACCAATAGTAGGTAGCACCTGCCGAGTCGGCATTATGTGTTACTAAGCTCAGTGTACTGCCCACGCACATAGGACCGTTGTTCGTAGCCGGCATCGTGGTATCTATGCACAGATCAAAAACAACTCCCAGATGCCCGCCATTACAATACACTTCAAATGTATATATCCCGGTGCCATTATCAAAAACAAGGTCTGCGCCGTCACCACCGGTAGAGGGTGCATACAGATCGCCACCACTAAGTGTGCATGGCCCACCAGAGGCCAGGCACTCTGTATAAGAAAGCACATTAGGCGGAGTAAGAAAGAAATGTGTGCCATTCATATTGAAACGGAGGAATTCCAATGGGGTAGGGCCATCCATCCCCCAGGATTCCACCTTTATTTCGTACACCGGCTTGGCAAATGTAAATATGAAACTCCCGGGGGCGCCTGGGGCCGCCCAGAAGGTAAGCGGATAAGAAGGGAAACAACCCGGTGTACCGCCCAGACCTGTAGAGCCTGTAGTGGTTACCGCTACATCGTAAGTACCATAAAGCGTATCCGGCCCTTTGGGTTGTGTTATGTTTATGCACTGTGCACTGCTGCTTGCCGCTGTAAGCAGCAGCAATATGATCATTCTTAACAAGGGCTTCATATTAAATGGCATTGACTATAAAGTTAGCTATATTTTCTTATATATTATCACAATTCCCTAAAAATTACAAGAGCATGAGAAACGTAAAACAACATGCTCACCTAATAACATAATCCCCCACTATTCAAAATAGCAGGGGATCACGATCTTCATACTATTTTTCCTTCGTTTATCTTATCAGCGTCACCGATCCCTTATAGATCACATTCTCTCCATCTCCTCCCGGTCTCGCCACTATTATTACGTAGAAGTAAGTATCCATATCCTGCGGCTGGCCGTTAAACGTACCATCCCAGCCCTGCTTGTAATTATTGGAGTAGAACACCTGCTGCCCCAGCCTGTTGTATACCCTGAAGTCTACCATCGTCTGGAACTTGATGCCTATCGGACGGAACACATCGTTAAGCCCATCGCCATTCGGTGTGAAGCCGGTAGGTATATTCTCTATCATCGAGCTGTCCACTACTATGTTAATGTTAGCCGAATCCACACAGCCATTCTTATCATAACCAAACACCGTATACATAGTTGTTACCAACGGCGTAGCTACAGGGTTACTGATATTCGGATCATTAAGCGTTCCGTTATCTCTCCTCCAGTAGTAGTATACCTCGCTGTCTGCATTCAGCTGAATACTCCTGCCATACAGGATGGTAGCATCAGAGGTAAGGTTAGCCAGTTTTACGCCTAATACCGACTGTATCCTCATAGTATCTGTGGTATAGCAGCCATACTGTGGTTGCGCCACGGTAATGGTATAGGTGGTCGTCGCCGCGCCTTTGAAGGTATAGTATGGATTCGCTATACTGGTGTCCGACAGATAAGTAGGCGGCGTCCAGGTGTAGGTATATGTATTCTCAAATATGTTCAGGCGCACATTTGCTTTGAAGTACGCATGCAGTGGCAGGTCCTGGCTGACACATAGCATAGTATCATGCAGATTTGTAGATGTCAGCTCCAGCACATTTATCGGCTGGGTATACGTCGCCACGCAACCTATCGAATCCGTTAAAGTAAGCTTGATGGTATAATGCCCGCCCGAATCGTAATGATGTGCAGGAGGTGTGCGCGTATTGGTAAGATCAGTCTGGCCATCTCCAAAATCCCATGCATAGAGGGCGCCTAAGTAGCTCGGGGCATGCGGGTCTGTGAAATGCAGGCCCGTATCCACCGTAGCAGAGCTTCCTTTCAGCGCGGCCAGGCCGCCATCAGGTTGTGTGATGATACTGCTGTCGTCTACAGTAGTCGTGCTATCGTTAAGCGTAGTCCTTTGCCCCGCGCACATAATACTATCCGGCAGTGTAAAGAACGGATTGTTGGCATGGGTGGCGTTTACATAGCCCGTCACAGACTGGTGGCAACCCGGTATATAGCCGGTAAGCGTTACCGCAAAGACACGGTTGGTCACATAATCATGACGGGTTATCAGGCTCGTTGTGGTATCGCCCGATGTGCCGCCGTCACCGTAGTTCCAGCTATACCAGTCAGCAGCTGTGCTGGTGTTAAAGAAGGTGGCTACGTTAGAGTCACACCCCAGCAGCAGGTCCCAGGTAAAGCTCGGCTTTATCTGCGGCAGCACTACTATCTGTTCAGAATCGCGGACGCTTTCACAATACCCCAGCTTCTGGCTGGCAAACACCCACGTAGTATCTGGTGCGCTCGTGTTGATGGTAGGAGCCGTGGTAGACCCTACGCCACCGGTGCCCGCTGTGTACCAAAGTACCGCAGCCCCCGGCACTACGCCGGTAGTAGTGAACGGAACGAACGGATCGCCATAGCAATACGGGGTAGGCCCAATGATAGTAGGTGGCAGCGGAGGCGGAAGCGTGACCACATAGGTGGAACTCGACGTCGAGCACCCGAATGGTGTAGTGGCCGTGACAAAATACGTGCCGGAATCTGACGCTACATAACCATAGATATCCGGATCCTGCAAGGTAGATGTGAAAAGGTTAGGCCCTGTCCACATAAACGTTTCTCCGGGCACAAGGCCGGGTACTAACGCCTGCAGATGCAGTGTATCCGCAGGATTTACACATATGGGTGAGTTTGAAGTAGCCGAAGTGATGAAAGCGCGCGGATGCACTACTACTACTACAGTATCTGTATCTATTACAAAGCCCTGTGTTTTGTATACTGTATAAGTACCCGACTGCCCCACAAATGATGGGTATATAAAAGGGTATTGTTCTGTGCTGCTAAACGATCCAGGTCCTGTCCACAGATAAGTAGCGATGGTGGGGTTGGTAGAGTCGCCTCTGTCACCCAGCTTCAGGGTGTCGCCTTCGCAGGGGCTGTTGGCTATAGCATTAGAGCAGCCTGCTGGCCGCACCGTATCAAAATAGATCTCGAAATCTACACCGCCGGAAAAACCGTTGGAGTACACCGTAAAGCTGCTCATACCCGCGCAATCACGTACTATGAATTCTGCGCCGTTAAATGGGCTGCTGGCGCCAAAGGGGCAACAGCCGGGGCCCAATATGCAGCCTGGCGCGCCGCCGGTACCTGGGCCTATAGTAGTTGGTCCCGATGAAGGGCCGGGGCAGGTATTCAATCCTAAGCCGGTAAGGTCAGACGGCTGTATTGCATAATGGCCGGGGGTCAGGCCTCCGGAATAAAATGCATTATAGCCCACCTCCAGGTCTTCACCCGTATTGATATTGGCGCTGATTATGTGAATACCATATACTGTTTGGCTGCCGGTAAATGTATACTCGATCCAACCGGGACACGAGCCAATGCCAATTACATACTCACCGCCTGATGGCCCCCCGACGCAAGCGGGGCCCGTAACATCGGGGTAAGCTCCACAACTAAAGAGAGATGCCGTTACAACTACTCCTCCCGGATATGTTGTAGTCCCAGCAGGGCCGGTTAGTTGTGATATCTTTTGAAAACCGGCATTAGCCATAAAATTAGTTCCCAGCAGCAGTAATAGAGTAACGATATACAGTAATGATCTCTTCATAAAACTTTATTGAATCAGGCTCTAAAAATACTTTTTTTTCTTTAATTACAAACGATATGCGGGAGAGATTGTCCCTTTGTAATATAAAGACAGGCAATATAGTAAAAACAGATGGGTATTTTTACACATTTTTTATTTAATAACCCATCTGTTTTCCTATACTGGCAAGGTTTTGAGAACCCGCAACACTTACCAATTAATGAAATTTTCTGATTTATTAACCGAACAAAACAAAAATACCTTATTTACATATAGCAATGGCACCCTCCGTAACACAAAAAAGGGCGCCGTTAGACGCCCTTCTTATTATTTTCATTGCTCCGGCATCAATCCATTATAGCCAGGAAATTGCTCAGATCGGTATTTATTTTCGCCTGGTTGGCCACCACATTACTGGTAAGGGTTTTCAGGTCGTTATAAATAGTGGTCTTATCGGCCATGTTTTTTTGAGCAGCAGCGGTTGCAGTTGTATTTCCTGTGCTGGCAGCCACCTGTATCTTGAACGTGCAATTCTGTATCTGCGAACCTATCATCAGGTACAGGCTGTCCATATCTGCATTAGCATTGGTGATCTTCCCCGCCGCTATATCACTGTTGAGCAGGTTTGTTTTTGCGGAGAAGCCCGCTTTTGATGCCGGTGGCGGGTAACTCTGTGCTTTGGCGCCGGTGGCCGCAAGTACCAGCAGACTCGATATGATCAAAACGCGTTTCATTGTTCTTGTTTTTAGTTTACAATTTAATTGATTGAAATTACCTTACCAGCGTTACATCGCCGCGTTTTTCTATAGTGTTACCGCCGCAGTCATAGCTCAGGTAATAGAAGTACACACCCGTTTCCTGTGGCACTCCATTATATCCGCCATCCCAGGCCATATTGCTGTTGGTTGACTCAAACACTGTCTGTCCCCATCTGTTCTCAATACGGAATACATGGAATCTGTGGTAGCCAACATATATTGGCTTGAACACTTTATTGCTGCTTCCACTCGGAGTAAACGAAGTAGGGAAGGCAACCGTACAGCAGGTGCCCGGATCTATCTCCTGGCTGAATGAGGCCGCACATCCGAACGGATCAGTTACCGTCAGCGTTATGATACTCTGCAACTGTTCCACCTTACCCCATATCACTGCCTTGTTGTCATTGGCAAAGAAGTGAGCCGGCGCCCATACGTATGAGTTGTTGTATCTGTTGGTAGTAGCCGTAAACAGCACACTATCTTCAAGGCACAGCTCACCGGTCCTGGTGGTGAAGGCAAACGTTGCGTCAGGGGACGTATGCACATCCACAGAGTCATCCGTTGGCTGAGACAAACAGCCTTCAGCAGTAGAGGTGCTTAAAGTTACTACGTGCCGTCCGCTGTCGTTCCAGCTGATGCTGAACAGCCCGCCGCTGTTGCTGTTGTGCGCTATGATCGAGAGCGCGCTTGAGCTTTCCATCGGCACGCCATCTACCTTCCAGGTGAAGTCTGATGCGCCTGGAGATTTATTACCCAGTGCCAGTATCACGGTATCGCCTGCGCATACATCAGCCCTGGTTGTTGATACCCCGGTTGGCTGTGGTACTACCCGTATTCTCAGCGTGGTATCGCCTGCGCAGAAACCATGATCGTCTGTAACATGCAGGCCTACATAGTTGTTCTGTGTCACAGAATCGAACTTAACGTATATCATAGAGTCGGTCGGTAACGATATACCTGCTTCTGACATGACGCCTTTCCCCCTTGCATAGAAGGCACCCACAGGGAGGCTCCATACATATGAAGGGTCATCGATCACCGGCCCGTTATACGCCAGCGATATAGAATCGAACTGGCACACATATGGGCTGCTGGCCGCTATCGTGAACTGCGGTTTGTAGATCGTTGTCACCTTTATTGGCAGGCTGTCACTTTCGCAGGTATGCACTGTCTGGCTCACATACCAGATAATGTCGCCCGGTATCGCATTCGTAGGCGTAGGGGCTCCCGGCAGTTTGGTGCCCACCAGGTACCAGTTCAGCCTGGAGTTCACAGCGCTGTCTGCTGTCAGGGCCGGTACTGCTGTAAACTGGCAGTAGATCGTATCGCGTGTCAGTGGCGCTGAAGGCTTCGGTATCACCGTATACAGCCCAAGCTTCATATTACTTGCGCAGCCAAAAGCAGACACCTCATTGATATAGAAACTGTCTACGCCCGGTACAAGTGTCTGTGGTATAGGCGTTACAGTAAATGGTGTGGTGGTATCATACACATTGTACCATTTCAGCACATCGCCTGTTTCGCTCAGTGTAGCCGTAAATGCTCCCGGCGTCCAGTACTGGCATATAGAATCTATAGGCGGTGTTGGCGGCAATGGTTTCGGATGCACCGTAATGGTCACCGGAGCCCTTGGGCTTTCGCAGTTACCTTCTTTCTGGCTCACATAGAAGGTGGTAGTGCCGGCTATGTTCAGCGGCACCGCTGTTTCTGCCAGCGAAGGGGTACCGCCTGTAGGTGCAGTGTACCACAGCGCGTATGATGAGCCGCTAAGCGTTACCGTTGCATATACAAACGTATCTGTAGTGAACTGGCAGTAGTCAGCCCTCGACCCGCTTATTGCCGGGATTGGAGGTGTTGGGTTAACTGTCACTGTATAAGATGCCCGTGGACTTTCGCAGCTACCTGTTTTCTGGCTGGCATATACCGTAGTAACACCTACTACTGACGTGTTGACAACCGGAGCCACTGTACTTGGCGTGCCGCCTGCACCCACATTATACCAGAGTATACCTGTTGCAGGCGATGTAGTGAATGCTACAAATGGCGTGTATTGGCAATAAACATTAGGCCCCGATATCACTGGCGCCAATGGCTGCGGTATGAGCGCGGCAGCTACATACCCGGTGTCCTTACAGCCAAATGAAGTAGTGGCCACCACGGTGTAGGTTCCCACATTCGTGCCTATAAATCCGTCTATGCTCGGGAACTCTACATTAGAAGTATACCCGCTTGGGCCTGTCCAGGCAAAGCTCTCGCCAGGGGTGAATGGCGTTGCGCTAAGATTCAGTGTATCTATAGAGGCTGCGCACATCGGTGAGTTATCAGATACTACAAGGGTAGGTTTAGGATGTACAACCACCACGGTGCTGTCCGTATCACTAATGCCGCCAATTGTCTTGATCACATAATATACCCCGGTATCGCCCAGCACCGCAGGGTAGATGACCGGATCATGCACAAAACTCGTAAACTTATTAGGGCCATACCAGTAGTACGTCGCACCCAGCGATTCTCCTGTCATCCCGAACATTAATGCATCACCAAAGCATGGGCTGTTGTTATTCGCAGAATGGCAGGATTTAATAGTGAAAATAAACGTTTTATTCAGACAAGGATTATTATTACAGCCGGGGCCAAAACTATCCGTACCGGTAACAGTATAGGTAACCGATCCGGGAATGGAATTGATATACGCCCACACATTGAGGCCTGTAGTAGCCGACAAACCCGTGCTCGGAGACCATGTCCATGAACTCCAGGTCCAGCCTTTATCACCACCGAATAAAACATTAAGCGGAATAGAGTCAAGGCCCGGATAAAAACATGCATCAAACGTATCAACCGGGAAATTATACGGAGGCAAAGTATACGGGAATGTAGGATAGACAGTCTGCGACCCATTGTTCACATTGATGAGCGGATCAGGGAAAGCGCTGTCAATACCATTATCGCCATTGAAGATATATGCCATAGAGATCACCGCGCTGTCATTGGCGCAGATCGTACCCAGGTTAAATACGAGGCCATATCCTTCATCAGCATAATTATGTGTGCCAACTGCATAACCATAAGTCGTAGGTGTTTGTGCCCATATATCTGCGGGTGACCAGCCAGGTTGTAAACTTCCGAAATTACCAGTACCATGACTCGCATCAAAGTAAGTGCACTTAGCACGGCAGTCCTTTGTGCCCAAAGCCATGTAGGAATTTGTTTTATTGAACGAACCGAAATTTCCATAGGCAGCAACCATTACCCTATGGTCCCAGTCGTTCTGGTAAACAATAGTGTCTTCAGTAGTGGAGTATGCCCCGGTATACCCTGGCAATCCAGACCAAGTCGATTCATTATCAGGGTCGCAGGTACGCTCATAATATACATTGTTTATCGGTAAGGCGCTTGTGTTATAGAACTTTACAGTAAACACCACCCAGGAAGCATTTGTATCTACCCTGGTTTCAGATAATATTTTAAGATTGCCGCTTGATGCAGTTCCTGCCCAATTGCTCAGGATCACACCACTTGAATTTGAATAGGTCGTAAGCCCTCCGGTAAGTGTACCGGTTGGTGTTGACGGAAAAAATGAGCAGCACGGATATCCGCCTGCACAATAGTTCTGATATGCTTCATTGGTAGAACCGTTCACTTCCAGCGCCCAACCTTCGAATGGGAATCCGGGATTCGTATAGTCGCCCATGTAGGGTGGTATACCTACCGCCCATCCATCGTGCCCCCAGTCATATACCTCAGCCAGGTTATTTGTTCCCCCGGCGCAAAAAGAACAGTGCGGATGATACGATGCCGGAGGCGGCACGCAAGTTCCCATGGCCCCATTAGATATTTCACCAATTTCCAGCCACTGGCCCTGAAGATATACATTACCCCCAACTAACTGGGCATTGGCAGGAACCGTGAAAACAAGCGCTGTCAAAAGGAATAGCAGTGAATATATTTTTTTCATGTCAACTGTTTTATATTACCATTAGTTAATAATAGTCTCAGATCAGACTACCCTGTCTGTTTTAAGACAGCAATATAGTTTAAAAGGATGGGTGTACAAAATAAATTTTATTTTACTATCCGTATAAACTGACATATTTTTAGCAATATACTAAAGTTTCAGCCTCACATATAAAAAAACAGGCGCCGATGATGGCGCCTGCTTATTTAAAAACTATTTTGGTCTATGCCTCCGATTTCATCATCTTCTGCGTTTTCTTGCGCTCTTCTTCATTCAGAGATATTTTACGCAGGCGTATATTTTTAGGTGTTACCTCTATACATTCATCCTGCTGTATATACTCCATACACTCTTCCAGCGTAAAGTCGATTTTTGGAGTGATCCTTGATGTATCGTCCGTACCACTTGAGCGCATATTGGTAAGTTTTTTCGTTTCTGCAGTATTTACCACAAGGTCTCCCGGTTTGATGTGCTCACCTATTATCTGACCTTCATATAGTTCCTGTCCCGGATCTATAAAGAAAGAGCCCCTGTCCTGCAGCTTATCTATAGAATAGGCGGTTGCCTTACCTGCACTCTTCGCTATCAGCACACCATTGTTACGGCCCGGTATGAAGCCCTTCCATGGCTTGTACTCTGCAAAGCGGTGTGCCATTACAGCCTCACCTTGCGTACCCGTAAGCATCTGCGAGCGCAGGCCTATCAGTCCACGTGATGGTATGTCGAACTCCAGGTGCTGCATATCACCCTTGGTTTCCATTATGTGCATTTCACCCTTGCGCTGTGTTACCAGGTCTATCACCTTACCGCTGAAATCAGCAGGTACGTCTACTACCAGTACTTCATAAGGCTCACATTTCTTGCCATTGATTTCTTTGGTGATCACCTGGGGCTGGCCCACAGTCAGTTCATAGCCTTCGCGGCGCATAGTTTCCACCAGTACGCTCAGGTGAAGGATACCACGGCCAAATACCAGGAATTTATCAGCATCATCTGTTTCCAGCACTTTCAGCGCCAGGTTCTTTTCCAACTCTTTCATCAGGCGGTCACGTATGTGGCGGCTCGTAACGAATTTACCTTCCTTACCAAAGAAAGGTGAGTTGTTGATACTGAACTGCATGTTCATTGTAGGCTCATCAATAGGTATGATGGTCACTGCTTCGGGGTTTTCAAAATCAGCGATAGTTTCGCCTATCTGGAAACCTTCTATGCCCACTACAGCGCATATATCACCACACTGTACCTCGGCCACTTTCTTCTTGCCCATGTCTACAAACACATACAACTCCTTCACTTTGCTGCGCTGCATGGTGCCATCTATTTTACACAGCATCACGGTCTGGCCTTCCTTAATGGTGCCGCGTGTGATTTTACCTATAGCTATACGCCCCAGGAACGAAGAATAATCAAGAGAAGTTATTTGCAATTGCAATGGGCCTTCTACCACTGTCGGGGCAGGTACTTTTTCAAGTATGGTATCCAGCAGCACAGTAATATCGGTGGTCGGGGTCAAAGAATTATTGAACCAGCCTTGTTTTGAAGAACCGTATATAGTCGGGAAATTCAATTGCTCTTCGGTAGCGTCAAGCTGGAAGAACAACTCAAATACCGCGTCATGCACTTCATCAGGGCGGCAGTTAGGCTTGTCTACTTTGTTGATGACAACTATTGGGTGCAGGTTCAGGTTCAGCGCCTTCTGCAACACAAAACGGGTTTGCGGCATCGGTCCTTCAAATGCATCTACCAGCAATAGTACACCATCAGCCATTTTCAAAACACGCTCCACTTCACCGCCAAAATCGGCGTGGCCCGGAGTATCTATCACATTGATTTTTACGCCCTTATAAGTTACAGACACGTTCTTCGCCAGGATGGTGATGCCGCGCTCACGTTCCAGGTCATTACTATCCATGATCAGGTCGCCTGTTTCCTGGTTATCACGAAAGACATTCGTTGTATGTAATATCTTATCAACCAGTGTTGTCTTACCGTGGTCAACGTGCGCTATAATGGCAATGTTTCTGATGTCCATAAAAACCTCTCTTTCTCTACCCGGCGGGTATCAATTTTTTATATTTTTTCTCCTAAAAATAACCCTTCCCCCGGAGAAAATTTGGGAAGGGCCGCTTTTTTCAGGGTGCAAAGGTACGGAAATTAACCTTTATACGCGTCACCGCGGGTTAACTAACTATTACTATTAATAAAACATTATGAAAAATATCGCGTTGCTGGTGAAAAAGTGGTGGAATTACTTTTTCTTATATTTCCCCAGCAACTCTGCCACAGCACTGCGCAGCAGGAATTCCGGGTTGAGTTCCGTAAATACTTTTGCTTTGGCCGGTGACATCCTTAATCCTTTTTCTAATTGCAGCAATGCTTCTTTCGCCTTGCCCAGTTCAAATAAAGATGCGGCATGATAATAATAAAAATCTCCCTTTTCCCCGCAGTGCTCACGCGCCACTGCAAGTTGGGTAATGGCTTCATCATAATAGCCGGTGATATATAAACCGCGTACCAGCGCTACCCAGGTAGTTTTATTACCGGGTTTCAGCCTTACAGCATTCAGGTAGCAGACCAATGCCTCACTTTTCACATCCATCTCCATAAGGCAATTACCTATGGCCATACAGTAAGATGCATTATCCTTATCTAAGTGCAGTGCCACAGAAAACGATTTTACCGCCTTCTCCCATTGCTTCTCTCTGGCATAGGTCTCCCCTATCTTATAAAAGATACCGTCATCCTGCGGGCTGAGTTGTGATGCCTGCCTGTAAAACTGCCGCGCGCGCCCAAAATCTTTTTGCTTTTCCCAGCAATACCCCATAGCCTCAAATATCACATCTTCGGGCTTGGCTATTTCTATATGCTTCTCCAGCACTTCGAGCGCCTTCCCATACCATTTCAAACGCATATAGGCATCCGCCATGTTACGGTAGGCAAATTCAAATTTTTCGTCGATGGCCACGCAGAATTCATATGCATCTATACACTTTTCATACAGTTTCAACCCCTGGTAAGCTGCACCAAGGTTGAACCACGCCAGCGCATTGTACGGATCGGCGTCCGTAAGCTGTGTATGTATCGTTACACTCTCTTCCAGTCGTTCAGTAAACTCAGCCCAGAAACATATTTTCTGTAGTGCTTCCTCATTTCTGCGGTCTATCTTTATTACGCGCTTCAGCGTATCAAATACGGCATCAAACTCTTCGCTTTCATCATACACATCTGATAGTTCCAGCAGTATTTCCGTCTTTTCCTTGCCCTCAAACTCTTCACATCTCTGTTCCAGCCATAGTGCCGCCTGGTCATATTTCAACTGTGCCAGCAAAATATCTGACCGCAGCAACACAGCATCAAGGTTATTATTATCATACTGCTCCATCTCGTCCAGTGCCTTCAGCGCCTGGCCGTACTTCTGGGCCTGTGTAAATATCTCGGCTTTTAATAAAAGCACTGCCGATGAGAATGGATAATACGTTCTGGCTATATCACAGGCCAGTAATGCCTGCTCTTCGTTACTGTTCTGGAAATAATATTCAATCACCCGCTCAAACTCTTCCTCATCAAGTATATGGGCCGATTCACCTTTCTTCACTTCTTCATAACGGCGAAGGGTTTCATCAAGTGGCCCCCATTCTTCATCATTAAAATCGTCATAGAACATACGCACAAGGTTTTATCAAAGTTACAGAAAATAGCATGCCAAGTATATGCCCCATTGTTATGGCAATGTCAAAATTCACACGTTATCAACATGTTAGATTTTATTTATCGCCTTATAGTTACTATGCCGCAATTACATAGAGAACTATTTTCGGTAATTTTGATCAATGGCTGCTCCTTTTATCAAGAAAGACTCTTTCGTTTTCCTGGAAAAACTATCTAAGAACAATACGCGTGAATGGTTCACTCAGCACAAAGATCATTACCAGCGGGCGCAAGAGAACATAATTGATTTTGCCGGAGTGCTGCTGGCCGAAATGAATAAGCACGACCAGATAGAAACAGCATCAGGCAAACAAAGCCTGCATAGGATATACAAAGATGTTCGTTTCTCCAAAGACAAAACGCCTTACAACATCCATTTCAGCGGCTCGTTCAGGCGGGCCACAAAAAAATTACGGGGCGGCTATTACTTTCATATACAACCCGGCAATTCGTTTCTCGCCGGTGGCTTTTGGGGGCCAGAGGCACACGACCTGCAGCGCATAAGGCAAGACATAGAGTCGAACTATAAAGATTGGCAAAAATTACTTGCTGATAAAAAGCTCATCGCCACTTTCGGTAAAATGATCGGGTCGCAGCTTAGCACCGCCCCTCGCGGTTATGCAAAAGACCACCCCGGTATAGAGCTGCTACGTTACAAACAATTCCTGCTGCAACACCACTTTACCGATGCCGAGGTCCTTGATCCCGGTTTTGCAAAAAACGTGAGCGATACCTTCAAAAAAATGCGGCCTTTCCTCGACTTTATGAGTGATGTATTAACAACTGATGCAAACGGCATATCCCTGGCAGACTGAAATTACACCTCGCCGTCCCGCATTTCAAACCACATACAATGTTCCGGGTTGCCATAATGCTTGCTGTTGTATACTACGTCATAAAAGTCAGCTTCGTCAAATCTGTTTCCGTTATGGTCTGTCCATATCTTGTTCTCATTACGTAATCCGACGATGAAATAAACGCGATCAGAAGCCGGCTTATGTTTCCAATCGTTCGGCCACAGTTTCTTGCCTTTATCGTCCTTATTGTTCAGTTCCTCCTGGGACGGAAATACTTCGAAAACAAAAAGGTCATGTTCGCTTTTTACCACATTGTTGTGCGGGCCAGGCTTATTCTGTCCTGTGCGTGAATCATGATAAATTATATACTCTTCATTCGTATTTCGGGCTTCGAGAGTCCAGGTGATATACGGTACATTGTCTTGCGCAGGAAAGAATGAAAAATGTGATGTACCGCTTCCATTCCGTTCTACAAATTGAAGGTTCCCATAGGCTATGCCATTCTTCAGGTCGCTTTCCGAACCCGACTGCCCATACGGTGGAATAGTGAGTATCATTTCTTTGTTACTGTCACGGGTTGCATATAGTGTCGACAATCGTACGCAGTTAAATCCTGTTTTTGTGAGCGAAACGTTGTGAGTGTTCAGCTTGCAATCAAACTTATATGCCGCAGCAGACCACAAGTCCAACCCTTTAGGCGAAAAATAGTTGTAGACCCCATATACAAATCTGAATTTTTTATCGCTGAATCGATAAATGAATTGCGTTATTGCAGCATGCTGGATGTTAGGTTTTGCAAAAAATGGAGCTCCTTTACCTGCATACCTCACCATAAAGTCATTAAGCGAATCCACCATTTGATTAGCCAATGTTTTTTCTGCCGCTCCGTCCTCAGCAAGATTATAGAACGAAATGCCTTCGAGCATGAACAGCGCTTTATAGGCTATCAGCTGTGTGAGCATATAAAATGTATCTGCGGCATTGCTCCAGTTTTTCCTGCTGTCTTTATTGGCGTTGCTCGATATGACGTATATAGTCTGCCCAAGTTCGTCCTCTGCCATTGTTACAAAGTACTTTACTGAGAAATCCTTATAATCGTCTATCAGTTTTTTAGGGTCAGCGTAGGTTTTCGACAGGATCGAGGCCAAAAGCTCCTGGCTCGATTGCATTTCTGATATCTGCCCTGACAATTGTTTCATTGCAGCGTCGGTACCCATCTCCTTCATTGCGTCACTGATCATTGTTTCCAGTTGCTTCTTGTACGATCCGTCATAACTGCCAAATGCACCTACGATAGACCCAACTATCTTCACCACATAAGCGCAGGCTTCCGTGATCACAGATCCTCCCGAAACAATTGCTATGGCTTTAATTAATGCAGACGCTATCTCCAGAACACCGGAGGTTATATCAGCACCATTTGAATCCGTACTGGCAAGCTTTGGAATAGTGTTGGTCAGCGCTTCAAAAACACCGTCCAGTGCATCAAAGTACTCGGGATCTGTCTCCAGTTTCTTATTGATCGCATCCAGCGATTCGGTAACCGCAGCATTTTTAGCCAATGCGGGAGTGTCCGCGACCATTTTCTCGAGTTCGGCAACTCGCTTAGATACTGATATCAGGCTTTCAGGCATAGTGTTTGTTTTTTGTTTTACACAAGGTATAAAAAAACACCAATCCTGAAAATTAATTTATGTCCCCAAAGCATTAGGTCATGGCGGTAACATTGGGATGGCAGCGGGCTTAATTGCCTATGGCAAGCTAACCTTATTGCTCGCCTTGCTTTCGTTCCACAACCGGTCCAGTGCAGTAACTATGTAGGTGCATTGTTTGAAACGTTTTGCATCAGCGTCTACATAAGTCTGCCCTTGCTGTATAGACAATATCCGGTCGTTGCGTTCCAGGTCCACCGGTTCATTATTTACAAACCTGTATACCACGTATTTCAGTGGTTCTTTCTGCGGATTGTTTACCTGCCAGTTAAGTTGCGTGCCGGCACCTGCGTGCGTTGCTTTCACAACAGGCGCCGCCGGAGGTATACTGTCCAGCCAGGTCATTGGCGGTATCAGCGCCGGATATTTATTATAGCCTTGCTGCAGGCTGTCTGCCAAAGGCAATTTTATCTTATCAAACGAAGATGCACTGAAGAAAGTATAACCGGAATTTGGGCATTGTCCTCTGATGTCTTTGATCTGCCAGAGCATTTCGTTTAGCCCGGCCCATGGCCCGCTATGCGCCGTCGTCATTCGGTACAGCCCCAGCCCGTAAAATACGTGTCGCCGGTAACAGTGTCCATACCACCAGGGCAGCAATACACCAAATGGCGCTGCATGGCTCGCATGTTCCCAATAGAGTTGCGGCATCAGATAATCTATCCAGCCCTTCTGCATCCACAGCAATACATCGGCATACAGATCATCATAATCCGTTTGTCCGCCGTTCGTCTCAGACCCATTAGGATCTACTTTTTTATTCCGCCAAACCCCGAATGGGCTGATACCCAATTTTACATACGGCTTTACACTTTTGATGTCCGTATTCAGCAACGATATAAAAAGGCTCACATTATTCCTCCGCCAGTCGTCTATGGCCATGCCCTGTCCATAACGTGCATATGTTTTCGCATCTCCGAAAGTTTGCTTCGCTACTTTATACGGATAAAAATAGTCGTCCAGGTGCACCGCGTCTATGTCGTACCTTTTTACAACATCCATGATCACACTGATTACATAGGCCCTTGCATCCGGTATCCCGGGGTCTATGATAGATTGTCCGCCATAGTTCACTATCCAGTCCGGGTGAGTTCGTGTCACATGATTAGGTGGGTTCACATTCTTCTTACTGTCCATCAGCGCACGAAACGGGTTGAACCATGCATGGAATTCCATATTCCGTTTGTGTGTTTCCTCTATCATGAAGACCAGCGGATCGTAATAAGGAAATGGCGCTTCTCCCTGCCTGCCAGTAAGATAACGGCTCCACGGTTCTATCTTCGAAGCATAAAAAGCATCGCACACCGGGCGTATCTGCACTATCACTGCATTGCAACCCAAAGTCTTCAGTTGATCCAGCCGCTGTATGAATTGTTGTTGCTGCTCTATAGCAGGTAATCCGGGTTTTGATGGCCAGTCTATATTTCCCACAGTAGCTATCCATGCTCCCCTGAACTCACACTTAGGCGACTGGGCATGCAGCGATGAGGAGAGAATAACAGTAAGTAAAAAGAGTGTAATGGCTCTATGCATAAGCTGGCAATTGGCGTGGACAGCGCAAAGCTATGCTGCCGCCGTAAATATACAGTGAAATAATAAAGTTGGTTCTCAAAAAGTTGGTTCTCTAATTGTGTATTGTGAGCACCTGGTTTATCTTATATTGATTTTTAACTAAGCCTGAATTCATACAGTCTGTAACAAAGATACCATCTGCTGTAAACTCTGTTGGCTGATTAATACCCACTTTCCGCGCTATCTCCGTCCTTATCGCAAAATTGCCCCAATCTATATGATCAATCTCCGGACGACAATCCAGCATGTTTTCATAACCCGCAAGGTGGTTAATAGAATTCCAATAGATAAAATCCATATCCTGGTGCTCTAGTATGCGACGTGAGGCTATTGGAAACCAGTAATCTTGTATAGATGTCTGTACTACATACTCTGTTTCCACCCAATTATTAATGGCATCTATTCTGTTAAAAGTACCCCATGCACCTGAATTGGTAAGAGACTCTCTATAGACTAGCCTCTTATCCGCAAAGCTCTCGACAAAGTAGCGCAGCCATTTATTCGGCCCGTTATGATAGATAATTGCCCGCCAGTTTACATCCTGCTGGCAGAGCATAGCACCAATAAAAATATAACTTTCTATTTTTTCATTAAATGCGGGCGCAATAAAGGTGACCATTTATCTTTTTATATGAACATCAAAGAATTACCATTAAACCAATAAAATATATGTATATTTAATAGTTTAATGCGATGTAAATCTACATTAAAACTTTATTTGGTAGCGGTTTCTGTGGAATATCTTTAACCCGAAAATGTTACTTACTGATCCTCAATTCACTTTGCTAATCCTCCAACCATTGTTCATTTGCATTATATTTGCAGCCATTTCGCTTTTAATACCCATCTGATGCGTCGTATAAAATTAATAGGATCGCTTATCCATATCAATGAGTTTTTGATCTTCTACCCAAGGCTCAAGAAGTTTTATACTGAAAGCATAAAAAAAGCACACCCTTTGATAGTAGATGTAGGATCTAACAAAGGCCAGACCATCGACTTTTTCCTAAAGCATTTTAAAGATGCGGTCATATATGGCTTTGAGCCCAATAGGGAGCTGTATGACGCGTTATGCATTAAGTACAAAAACAATAAAAATATAAAGATCACCAATTGTGGTGTCAGCGACCAGGATGGCAAACTGATGTTTAACGAAACAGTTACCGATGAGACCTCAACATTCGAAGACCTGAATTATGATTCGGAATATTTGAAAATGAAGTCGAAGGTGCTAGGTGTAAAGCCCGAGAACATGATTAAACGTTCTTACGAGGTGGACGTAATTACTTTAGCTGCCTTTATCACAAAAGAGAATATTAAGAACATAGATGTAGTAAAAATAGACACTGAAGGCCATGAATATAAGTGCCTGTTGGGACTGTTTGCAAAAAAAGGCATTTCTGTCAATTACATCCAGCTGGAACAGCATAACGATGATATGTATGCTAATAAGCCGACCAACGAAACGATTGATACCCTATTGAAAAACAACGGTTTCAGACTGTTCAGTACCATAAAGCACGGCTTTGGCGACTTTGATGAAGTGATTTATAAATCAAAATAATATTAAATGATTATTCTTAATAAAATCAACTGTGCATGTCCTATAATCGTATAGACTCGGATGATATTGTCAATACAGTGTTCAAGTATGCTATAATTTTATCACCGGCAATAATTTATTTTTCTTTTGTTGAGTTTTACGGTATAAATCTGCCGAGAACAGATGACTTTTATGCTATTCTGGATTTTTTAAATAACTTTAAAAAAGCCGGAGTTACTGAAAAACTTTCTTTGTTATTTTCTCAACATAATGAACATAGGATTTTTTCTGCAAGAATCGTTTATGTCGCCTACTACTTTATATTTGATTCAATCAATTTCAAGTATATAATGTACATAGATGCAGCACTTCTACTTGGAATTTTTTATGTGTTTATTAATTTTTCTAAAAAAATATTACCTGAAATATTTCCTGTGATATCTTTTTTGTTCGGTCTATGCTTGTTTGATTTAACGAATTTTGAAAATGCTATATTTTCCATGGCTGGCATGACGAATTATGGAATTATTCTTCTATTTATTGCATCTCTTTATTTTTATAGTTCGCATAATGAAAAAATGATTCCTTTAGCTGCATTATTGCAAACCGTATGTGTGTTTTCTAGTGGCAATGGAAATATTGCTTCGCTCTTTATTTTAATATTTACGATTCTTAATAAAGATAGAATAAAAATAATCGTTGCTGCTATTATTTTTATAGTGTGCGGCATCTTGTACTACTACCACTATGTACATTTAGAAACATTATCAGGTTCCTCATTTACAACAATGCCATCAAAATTCATCCCTTATTTTTTACATGCCATAGGTTCACATTTTTCATATGAATTTGGCGTAGTTTCAGGAGTCATATTATTGTTATTAGTTGCGCTGTTATTCCCTGTTCAGAAATCATTAGTCATAAAAAAAGAGGCATTGCCTTTTATATGCATTGTCGGATTTATTATTGCATCTATGGCTGTAATGGCTATATATAGAGGTAATTTACCAGTTAGTTTATCGTACTCAAGCAGGTACCAGATCTATTCACATATGCTGGTTCCAATAATAGTTATTTTCGCATTATTGAAATTCCCTGATAAGGTTCGCATTATTTGCGTGGGGTCCACTATACTGCTAATTTATATGTATACTATAAATTATTCAGAGGGTAAAATATGCTTTGAAGGATTCACAAACGGCTTAAAATTTACTGATTACGGATATGATGATAAAGCAGCAGCTAAAAAAATAGCTGATGAATCATGTCGACTTGGAATTTATTGTATTGATAGCGCTCGGAAAAAATTATAATGTATATACTTATCACTTCAATAATTGCTAAATTTATAGAACGTAAGCTTTATCTTTTGCTTATATCCCCATCCGTCGCTGTGAAAAGCAAACGCTTTAATTTTTGCGTTTTGTTGAGAATGTCCAACCATGAACTCACGAAAATCTAAATTATCACAAATAGCATTGCTTATTAACACAGGCGCTTTAATAATAGGCCGTATCGCCTCATAATACAGACTTGATGTGCACTCATGATTTAAAAACAACGACACATGTAATAGAGGCGCCTGATACAATATCTCCTTGATCTTTCCCGCAGCTGTTGCTTCAATATCTACAGTCATGTATATTGGTGTATCATCCTTAAAATCAAAATGCACAGTATCTTCAAAATTTACAGTTCGTTCAAACAGTTTCTCAAATTCAGGGTACTTTCCTTTCTCATCTGTAGATCTCAGCAACAGAAAACTAGCATCCGTATTTACAAGGCCTGTATCTTTATTGAAGGAAATGAAATCGGTATATTTATAGTTCAAATGTAGCATGGCATGCGTCAGCGGCTCATCCCATGCTACATACCTGTTATCCACATAGCCCATTTTTACCATTGCAAATTCAGGTCGGCTTTGTTTATAAAAATGATTTGCATTCAGTGAATCTAATAACGGATTATAGGCCGCATAAGTTTGCATTACAGGTCTGGGGTCATAATTTAAATTATTCAATTGCATTATTGATATATCAATGGGGAAAATATCAATGGTAGAATTCCCTACAATTTTCAATTTATCATCCGGGATTTTTAACTCTTCAGCTCCCCTATCTTCTTGCTTTTTAAATAAGGTTTGGAAGTAATTTCTACTATAAAAAAAAGTGACCTTGTTTATAAAACCTTTCCCTTCTCCCCCGTGCGGCAAATCTACATTCAAGTCACATATAAAAATAACAATTATACATACTATTTTTGCCTTACGCGAACCGGCAAAGTCAAACAAAAACAAAGCAATGATTGTAAACAGTGGCAGCATCAGGAAAAAGCCCTGAGTGTGATCGTCAGCCCTTGTAAAACCATTCTTATATGTTAGAAAAAGCATCAATGCCATTAATAATACACTATATATCTTAACAAAACTGTATTTCCTATCATTGTTTTGCCAGAAATAAAAAAGAACTATGCCCGTAAATATCATCATATATATGACTGCCGACCTAAATGCTGTACCCTCAGGATCTATTGCTATCTGCATCGCCTCATTATAACATGAGATCATCGGCAAGCTATATTTGACATAATGGACCAAATCAATGTTCACCTTGGCATAAATAATACAGAACACTAACAATATAACACCAAAATATACTAATAATGATCTTATGTTCTTACTGAAGATTAGTATTCCAATGTTCACTGCTAATATAGGAAGGGCAACTATCCCGAAATTTGCTTTAACAAAAAAAACAACAACACCACATATCGCACAAGCCACTATTTCAAAATAATTTTTAAAATTATTCTTTATGTTAAGTATGGTAAAAACAAGAAATAAGAAGAAAAGACTGGCAGCATATTCATAGCCTTTAAAATAGAAAATGGATATCCCTAAAATAAGTATCCATCCTTTATGCTTTGATATTAGCTTGTAGAAGATATAATAAAAGCAGGCGCACATAAATACATCAGAACATAAAATATATATTATTTTTATGTACTGACTGTTCCTGGTGGATAAATAAGCAAGTGGTCCGTAAGTAAATACTATATCTCGGCCGAAACATACATTGTTTTTTATAGCCATGTTCAATCCCCGTACCCACGAACCATCTAACGACGTGTTGATCGCATAATAAAATGCAACAGGCAGAGTAAAAACAGACAGTATAAATGAAATAATGTGATTTCTATACTTCTGCAAAAATGGCGCAGACTTTTCTGCGGAATATGTATATGGCTTCACGTTGATGTTTTAAAATTAATATGCCAGTGGCGACTCAAGCGGCAAAACTAATATTTATTGTGTGAACAGATTATATCTTTATTCTAAAAACAACAGTCAACCGTATTCATCAAGATGTTCAATCTGAGCATTTTCAGGTTTTTCAAAATATTATAAGTAATTTTGCCGAAAAACCGTATTTATATTTTCTTTTTGTTTTATAGATAACGCCAGCAAATGTTTAGAATAAACGTAGTAAGAGCACTGATACATATTAATGAGTGGTTTATTTTTTATCCAAGGCTACGGAAATTCTATAAAGACAATATAAGAAAAAATAACCCGGTAATCATTGATGTCGGTTCTAATAAAGGACAAACAATTGACTTTTTTTTAAAAAATTTTAGAAACGCTGTGATATATGGTTTCGAGCCCAATCTTGAACTATACACTATGCTTTGCGAAAAATATAAAAATAATACCCGCATTAAGATCACCAACTGTGGTATCAGCGATAAGCCAGGCAAACTCCTTTTTAAGGAAACCGTCACAAATGAAACCTCGACCTTTGAAGAGCTGAATTATGATTCAGAGTACTTGAAAATGAAATCGAAAGTATTGGGTGTTAAACCAGAAAATATGGTTAAAAAAACTTATGAGGTTACGGTTACTACATTACACGACTTCATGGAAAAAGAAAACATCAAAAATGTAGACGTGCTGAAAATTGATACCGAGGGCCACGAATATAAATGCCTTTTAGGTTTATTTAACGGTCCGGGCACAACGATAAATTTTATACAGCTCGAGCAACACAACGACGATATGTATACCAACAAAGCGTCTGAAGACACGATAACACAATTACTCATCAAAAATAAATTTCAGCTCTATCAGAAGATCAAGCACGGTTTCGGAGATTTTGATGAGGTGATCTACAAATTAATCTAACTGCAAAAAACATCATTATAACTGTGTCTAATCCATCCATACTCATCACCGGCGGCTGCGGCTTTGTAGGCTCTAACCTGTCTCTGATGCTCAAAGAAAAATACCCGGCCTATTCTATCGTAGCCCTCGACAATTTAAAACGTCGTGGTTCTGAATTAAATCTTCCCAAGTTAAAGGATGCCGGCATAGAATTCATTCATGGCGACATACGCAATACCGAAGACCTGAACCTGGAAAGAAAGTTCGACTATATAATAGATGCGGCTGCGGAGCCTTCTGTAATGGCAGGCATGGGCGCTACGCTCAACTATGTTATCAATACCAATCTTACCGGAACCATCAACACACTGGAACTGGCTGCCCGCAGTGGCGCCAAGTTCATTTTCCTGTCCACCAGCCGGGTATACCCCATCCCGTATCTGGAACAGGTCAACTATACCGAAGGCAAAACAAGGTTTGAGATATCTGCACAACAGTCAATTGCAGGTATGAGCCAGAAGGGAATAAGTGAGTCTTTTCCGCTCGATAAGGCCCGTTCCATTTACGGCGCTACAAAGTTGGCATCAGAATTGATGTTAGAAGAGTTCAGGGAGTTCTTTGATGTCAATTATGTGATCAACAGATGTGGTGTTATAGCCGGTCCGCACCAGATGGGCAAGGTAGATCAGGGCGTAATGACCCTTTGGGTGGCACGACATTACTGGAAAAAAGACGTGGCCTATTTTGGCTACGGCGGCACCGGCAAGCAAGTACGTGATGCTATGCATATCTTCGACGTGTTCGACCTTGTAGATTATGAGATACATAACTTCCACAAAGTGAATGGACAGATTTTCAACGCCGGCGGGGGGCTGGCCTCAAGCGTATCACTACAGGAGCTCACGGGCATCTGCGCAGAGATTACCGGTAATAAAGTAGGTGCATCGTCAGTTGCCGAGAACCGTAAAGGAGACATACCTTTATACATCACCGACAATACAAAGATCACCACAGAAACAGGCTGGAAACCAAAACGCAACATAAACGATATTGTAACAGATACTTTTAACTGGATACACAAAAACGAAAAACAATTAAAACCAATTCTTAACTCATGAATATTGCAATAGTAAGCGGATCCAATGGTTTGATAGGCAGCGAAAGCGTAAGTTTTCTCGCTGACAAAATGGACCTCATCATAGGCATCGACAACGACCAGAGAGCTTATTTCTTTGGCCCGGAAGCATCTACAAAATGGAACAAAACAGTACTGGAAAGTAAATACAGCAATTACAAACCGTATAACTACGACATCAGGGACTATGCCAGCCTGGAAACAATATTCAAGGAATACGGCAACGATATAAAGATAGTGGTGCATACTGCCGCACAACCCAGCCACGACTGGGCTGCAAAAGAACCTATCACAGACTTTACCATCAATGCAAACGGTACGCTCAATTTTCTGGAGCTTACCCGCCATCATTGCCCTAAAGCAGTGTTTATTTTCACCTCTACAAACAAGGTATATGGCGATACGCCTAACTTCCTGCCACTGGTAGAACTGGAAAAGAGATATGAGATAGACGAGTCGCACCCGTACTTCAAAAATGGTATCGATGAGCAGATGAGCATCGACAATTCCAAGCACTCAGTATTTGGTGCTTCTAAGGTCGCTGCTGATGTAATGGTGCAGGAATATGGCAAATACTTCGACATGAACACTGCCGTATTTCGTGGCGGTTGCCTCACCGGCCCTCAGCACTCAGGCGCTCAGTTGCATGGGTTCTTGTCTTACCTCATGAAGTGCGCCATCACCAAAGATCATTACACCATCTTTGGCTACAAAGGCAAGCAAGTACGCGATAACATACATTGCTGGGACCTCGTAAATATGTTCTGGCATTTTTACCTGAACCCACAAGCGGGCGGACAGGTATATAACGCCGGTGGCGGCCGCTTCTCTAACTGCTCTATGCTCGAGGCAATAGACGTTTGCGAGAAAATTACAGGTAATAAAATGAACTATAGCTATACGGAAAACAACCGCTCCGGCGATCATATCTGGTATATTTCCGACCTGACTAAATTCAAAGACCACTACCCGGCCTGGGATTATAAATACTCGCTGGAAACAACGATGGCACAGATTTTTGAAAACATGAAAAGCAGAGTATAAGTTATACCCTGCCTTTACCTTTAATACCAGACTTAAATGAAATTAAGCGTAGTAATACCTGCATATAACGAAGCCCTGAACCTGCCGGATACACTTACTGCGTTTTATAACGAGCTCGTAAAAAACGGCATTGACCATGAATTGCTGGTCATCAACGACAATTCTAAGGACAATACCGTAGAAGTGATTGCGGAATTGCAGCAAACGATGCCTACTATTCGCACTATAGTTAATACTCCCCCGCACAATGGGTTTGGGTATGCTGTGCGAAAAGGCCTTGAAAACTATAAGGGCGATTGTGTAGCCATAGTTATGGCTGACCTCTCTGATGACCCTGCCGACCTCGTCAAATTCTACAACACTTTCCTGGAACAAAAAGTAGACTGTGTATTCGGTAACAGATGGGGTAAAGAAGGCAAAGTCATCGACTACCCAAAAAACAAACTGTATCTCAACAGGTTTGTCAACCGGATGATCAGTTTTGTGTTTAAGATGAGATACAGGGATACCACCAATGCCTTTAAACTCTATTCCCGTCAGGCAATGGAGGGCATTAAGCCCTTTATGTCTCCTCACTTTAATCTTACCGTGGAGTTGCCATTAAAAGCTATCGTCAGGGGCTATACTTTTGCTGTGGTGCCTAACTCCTGGCAAAACCGAAAGCATGGCACATCCAACCTGAAAATAAAAGAAATGGGCAGCCGGTACTTCTTCATCATCCTTTACTGCCTCATAGAAAAATACTTCAGCCGAGGCGATTTTAAAAAGAAGTGGGACTAACCGCACTGCCTTTTCAGCTTTTTCTTATTCATTTTGGTATGTTAGCACGGTTTTTGCCATATTATTATTTTGTGGCGTAAACTTGCTTGGTATTCGCCCATCTAAAAAACAATTTGCTGCCGGATAAAACCAATATATACCTGCTGTTGCTTTGCTGCCTGCTATTGCCGGGTATCGCAAACGGGCAGGCATTGGATAAAACCGACACCACTAAGCGAAATCTCCATTTCACCCGAAACAAGTTCATTAACAATATCTTCCTGCAAACGGTCAATTCTGTAAAAAAGACGCCGGATGCCGGACCCGATGACATATACCTCAACGGCAGAAGTGAGGACCCCTACCTGCCCTACCAGGGCAAGATAATACGGCACATCTATGTCAATACGCTCAATTTCGACCGCTCCTTTACCGACACCAGCAAGCGCGATAACAGCTTCGGTGCTAGGGTAGGCAACCGGCTGCATAAAAGCACCCGAAAATTCGTGATCCGGGATGACCTGTTTATAGAAGAAAACAAACCGCTGAATGCATACATGGTAGCCGACAACGAACGGTATATCCGCTCGCTGGAGTACATCCATGATGCCCGCATAATCGTAGACAGCATTCCCGGCCAGTCCGATTCTGTGGACATAAGCGTATTCACAAAAGACGTTTTCAGTATCGCTGGCGGCGCGGCGTCAAATGGCCTCAACCATGTCAACGGCAACTTATATGAAGCCAACCTGGCAGGCATGGCGCAGCGGGTAGACGTCAGCGGCCTGTACGACTACAACCGCAACCCCGACTGGGGATATGGCGGCGCTTACCGCAAAGACAATGTACTGCACTCCTTCATAGATGCAGGTATCGGGTACAGCGTCATGAGCATCAGCCCTTATACTCACGAAGAAGAATCGACGCAATATATTACGCTCACGCGGCAGTTGGTATCCCCCTATTCCAGGTTTGCCGGCGGCCTTACGCTCAGCCGCAACCAGGCTTATAACCTCTACAACGCACCCGACACCACCTTCTTTAAATACAAATACGAGTTGCTCGATGGCTGGGCCGGTTATAGTATCGGCATCAAACAACTGACCCACACCAACAATTCTATTCGTGACAGGCGCTTTTTTGCCATCAGGTATTATAATCGGAATTTTGTGCAGGAGCCGGCGCAGATACAGGCAAGCACCACCTTCGACCCGGTATTCAACAGTTCACAGGCTATACTCGCGCAGTTTACTTTTTTCAGGCAGGATTATTACAAGACCCAGTACATCTATGGATTCGGAACCACAGAAGATTTACCTTACGGATATAACGTAGCTGCCACCATTGGCTACCACAAGCAGTGGCACAATGCCATGTACCTCGAACGTCCTTATGCGGGTGTCAACGCATCTGATTATATCGCTACAGGTCGCGGAGATTTTATCCAGCTTTATCTCAGAACCGGCGGATTTATGTTTAAAAACCAGTTGCAGGATGCCAGCTACCTGCTCGGCGCTACAGCTTACAGCCGCATTTTTTTTCTCAACAGCACCAAGATCAGGCAATACATAAATCTGAACTTTACCCAGTTGTATAACCGCACCACCTACGCCCCGCTACGTATAGACAACCCTTTTGGCCCACGCGGCTTTCTCTCCGATTCTGCTTACGGTACCAAGCGGCTCAGTATTCAGTTAGAGACCGAGTTCTACCTCAAGTTCAAGCTGCTCGGCTTCCAGTTCGCACCATTCCCTTATGGCGACCTTACCCTCATTACTCCGGAGAATGCACCTTATTCTCAAACCTCCCTCTACACCAGTATCGGTGGCGGGGTAAGGGGGCGAAATGAGAACCTCATATTTGAGACCATAGAGTTGCGGGCGTTCTTCTTCCCCGTAGCCCCTACCAACATGAGGGGGTTTAAAGTAGTGCTCAATTCAAATGTCCGCTTCAGGTATAGCAGCAATTATATTACCGCTCCCGATCTTGTCCAGCTCAATTCACAGTGATTTTATCGGGCCTAGTGAGCACGTCAAAATAATTTCCGCTAAATTGGACAGTCATTTTTCCTTTATGCAAGGTAGACGATATTGTAACCTTTGTACCAGATGTTGAACCACAGAAAAGAGGAAAGTACAAGGCAAAAAAGCAAATGGAGTGTGCCGAATAATCGCCTTTTTATTATATTCGCATATGCGCTTTTCTAGTGTGACGCTATATTCTTCTTTGATTATATGTCTAATTATATTCCTTATAGACATGGACTACCCCTTAACTGTTGATAAAATTAAGATGGATGGAGGTACAATAATTTTCTTTCTTTTGATTTTCTCCATTAGTCAACTATACACCAACAAAGCCTTTAAGATTTACCACAAGTTGACTGACAAAATCACTGTCGGCGTGTTGTCAAATATCTTTGGCATACTTTCAATATACGGACTAATAGGTATCTATTATTTTGCCATGAGGCATATAATCCATCTACCCCACTAAATTTCAAACTGAGACACTATCAGAAGAACTGTTCAAATGGTAGAAGTTATTTTAACATGCTCACTTAATGTATATTTACACCAATGGAAGTAAGCAGCGACCTCATCATTAAACTGGTACTCGCTATCGTCATCGGCGGCACCATAGGTATAGAACGGGAACTAAGGAGCAAATCTGCTGGCTTCCGCACGCTTACACTCATTTGCCTTGGCGCCACACTATTCACTATCTTTTCTCAGCTCATAGGTCATAATACCTCACCGGACCGTATCGCGTCCAACGTTGTAGTCGGAATAGGTTTCCTCGGTGCCGGCGTCATCTTTCGCAACAACAACCGTGTGAATGGTATCACCACCGCGGCATCTATCTGGTTATCTGCGGCATTAGGCGTGGGCATTGGCTGCGGATACTACATAGCATCCATACTTGGCTGCGTGCTCGTCGTCGCTATTCTTTTTCTGTTCTCTTTTTTCGATCGCATGCTCGACAGGATCAACCAGCTTCGCGAGTACAAGATCACATTTCCTTATGAAGACAACCAACAGCATAAGTATGAGCAGCTCATAAAAAAATATGGGCTTACTATACTCAGCCGTTCACAAAATAAAACCGGGAATATTATTACAGGGTCGTGGGTGGTACGAGGTAACGAGGCGAATCACCACGCTTTTATCGAGAATATCCTGAGCGACAACAGTGTCACCGAGTTTTCTTTCTGATAATAGTGTTAAGTCTATTTTGTCAGTAGCCCAGGCCTTCACGTCGGGATACTATTATGATATTCAGGAGGTTTTAGCCGAAATTTATAGCGCTGTACGTCAGTCAAAATACGGTTCACACAATACTATTTTATCCACGGCGCTAGTGCGTCTGCAATCTTCCGGTCATTGCTCAGCCGGGGCACTTTATTCTGCCCGCCCAGTCGCCCTATAGATTTCATGTATTCTATAAAGGCATTCTTTTTCATCGGCCTTATTTTCAGTGTCTGCAGTATCTTGCCTGCAATAAGGTCATCGTAATAAATATTCTTCTCCTTCAGATAGTTATTCACTGTCATCGCAAAGCCATCCATATCCGCTGGTGGCGTTTCAAATTCCACAAACCATTCGTGGTAGGGCAGGCCTTCCGTTACGCCTATTGCCGGAGCCACAGTAAATTCTATGATGTTGGTATTATGGTCCCTGGCTGCATGCATCATCGCATACTCTACCTCCTCGCCTATCACATGCTCTCCAAACGCAGATATGTAATGTTTGATGCGCCCTGTCACTACAAGCCTGTATGGCTCCGTGCTTACAAACCGTACGGTATCTCCTATGCTATACGCCCACAGCCCTGCGTTAGTGCTCACTATCAGTGCGTAGTTCACCCCGGTCTTCACTTCTCCCAGCGATAACCGCGTAGGATGCTCACTCATTATTTCGTCCGCCGGTATAAACTCAAAGAAAATACCCGAATTAGTATTCAGCAGCAGGCCCTCTTTATCCAGCGTATCCTGGAATGCAAAAAAACCTTCCGATGCCGGGAACGTTTCTATCATATCCACATGTCCGCCCAGGCTCTGCATCAGCTTCGCCTTATAAGGTTCAAAGTTTACCCCACCATGCACTATTACGCTGAGCTCCGGGAATAGCTCTTTTATTTTCTTTCCATCGTTGCGTTCGCTCAGCCAGTCAAAATACATTTGCATCCACGGCGGTATCCCGCTGATGAGGGTCATGTTTTCCTTCATGGTCTCGTTCACCACCTTATCCAGCTTCGCCTCCCAGTCCTCTATACAGTTGGTTTCGTAAGTAGGCAGTTGGTTGCCACGTAGATACCTCGGCACAAAGTGATTCACTATACCGCTCAGCCTGCCGGTGGGTATCTTACCTATCCGCTCCAGTTCCGGTGATCCCGAGAGGAATATCATTTTCCCATTTGCGAAGTTCGTATTGCCGCTCTCCACCATGTAGCACATCAGTGCGCCCTTGGCCCCGTCTATATGATTAGATATCGACTCCTTGGATATAGGTATGTATTTGGCGCCACTCGTAGTGCCGGATGTTTTGGCAAAGTATATAGGCCTTCCTTTCCACAATACATCCTGGTCGCCATTCTTTATCGCTTCTATATAACCGGAGAATGCCTCGTAATCACGTATCGGAACAGCTTGTTTATAATCATCGTATGTTTTAATATTCTGGAAGCCGTGTTCCTTCCCGAAGCGCGTTTTGCCTCCTTGCTTTACTAAGTACTGCAATATTGCTTGTTGATCAGCCACTGCCGTTGCCATGCCCTTGCGAATTCCGGAGTGTATGATAGAGGCGTAGGGCTTCGCAAGAAAAGATTTGATTTTCATGGCCAACAGTATTCAACTTCAAAGTTAAGTGAGAATGTCAAAAGAAGTGCTACTAAGTTGTATTGGGGTGCAATTCAAATCTTCATTTTTATTTTACGTAAATTTCCGGAATGCTCCGGCGGTGCTGCCTTTGTAGCATAATTGCACCAAATATCTCGCTTTGCCCGCCAAAGTTTTTTCAGCGGCGGCGAGCGCGGAGCGGGCTACCAGGTTCGCGAATATTTGAATTGCACCCATAATAGCTTACCAGTCATATTTTCCGTCCAATTCGTTACTTTGTGGTACAAACCGACTCCATTTTGGAGGAAAATTCCGGACGCTATGAAACAAAAAGACGCTATACAGCTTTTTGAAGATAAAAAGGTAAGAACACTTTGGGATGATGAACAAGAGAAATGGTATTTTTCGATTATTGATGTGATTGAGATACTGGCCGGTACCGACAGGCCGAGAAAATATTGGAGCGACCTGAAAGCCAGGCTAAAAAAGGAAGGCAGTGAACTGTCCGAAAAAATCGGACAGTTGAAAATGGCAGCCGAAGATGGAAAAAAAAGAATGACCGATGTAGCCGACACGGAACAGATTTTTCGCCTCATACAATCTATATCATCACCAAGAGCAGAACCTTTCAAACTGTGGCTGGCACAAATTGCAACGGAGCGGCTGGATGAAATGCAGGATCCTGAACTTACAATTGACAGGGCGCTGGAGCAATACCTGCAATTGGGCTACTCTGAAAATTGGATAAACCAACGCCTGAAAAGCATTGAGATACGCAAAGAGCTGACAGATGAGTGGAAGAGAAGAGGGCTGAAAGAAGGTATGCAATTTGCAGTGCTGACCGACATTATTACAAAAGAATGGGCCGGTAGAAATACCAAAGAATATAAAGCGCTCAAGGGCCTGAAAAAGGAAAACCTCAGGGACAATATGACCAATACCGAACTGATCCTGAATATGCTTGCAGAGGCATCAACGAAAGATATCTCGGAGGCAGTCAAGCCAGGCACTTTTGACGCCAGTAAAAAAGTGGCAAAGCAAGGGGGTAATGTAGCCAGGGTGGCGCTAAAGGAATTGGAAGCCCGTACCGGCAAAAAAGTAGTAACCGCGCTCAACGCAAAAGCGCTTTTGAAAGAAAAAAGCACGGCTAAAAAACTAAACCTCGAAAAACCTAAAGAATAAAGCACGAATTTAATGTGGCATTTCCTTGATAGTGGAACATGTAAAGGGCTGTAATTCAAATCTTCACTGCTACCGTCATGAACACACTCACTAATATTTATTACAAGGTCATTATCGAGTTTATTTTCAATGCTACGTGATGAATAGATTGCACACCGAAACGATAAAACAAAATGCGCTCCGGCCACAAGCAAACCTTTGTTTAAAAACAACAGATCGAACAACTAAATAAGAGAACAGTTTTTATCTTTTTTACAATGCTCATGCAATCAGTTTTTCAAATAACTGATCCTGAATTTTCATGTTTTTAAAAAAAAATTAACAAAAAATAAA
>JABDCE010000001.1:0-32123 GCA_013288285.1 Bacteroidota bacterium | reverse complement strand
GATTGCATGAGCATTGTAAAAAAGATAAAAACTGTTCTCTTATTTAGTTGTTCGATCTGTTGTTTTTAAAAAAAAATTAACAAAAAATAAAAAAAAATTCTGCCGCTTTTTTTCTGCATTATTGCTGCATCATTTTTTTTACAGAAAAAATGCAATGCCTCAAATGCCCTGTATTCATAATACTTTCAGCCGATGTAGCAATTCGCCTGCAGTTTATAAATGCTCCGAAGCATCTAATAATTGAAAAAATAATTTCAAAGAAAAAATAAGAAAAATTTAATTTTTGTTGTTTGAAATAGAAAAGTCATTATCTTTGCGGAAATATTTTAGGAAAATCATGTTTGCAATAGTAACAATAGCCGGACAGCAATTCAAGGTAAAACAGGATGACGAATTGTTTGTGCATCGCCTCGCAGGAAATGCCGGTGATAAAGTAGAATTCTCAGACATTCTGATGGTAAGTAATGCAGGTAACATTACAGTAGGCAAAAACGCTAAAAAAGTTCAGGCTGAAATTATTGACCACTTGAAAGGTGATAAGGTCATCATCTTCAAAAAGAACCGTCGTAAGGGCTACCAGAAGAAAAATGGTCATCGCCAGTGCCTGACCAAAATAAAAATAAACGCAATAGCATAATTTATAGTAATTTTAAATCGTAATAGTAATACAGTAAAATGGCACATAAAAAAGGCGAAGGCAGTGTAAGGAACGGCCGTGATTCGCATAGCAAGAGATTAGGTGTAAAGATTTTCGGTGGTCAGCCGGCAATCAATGGCAACATTATAGTGCGCCAGAGGGGTACAGTTTACCACCCGGGCAATAATGTAGGATTAGGTAAAGACTTTACAATATTCGCGCTTGCCGACGGTATTGTAGAATTCCGAAAGACACGTACTAAAACATTAATATCAGTAAAGACAGTTAATACAGAAATCGCCGAGGCCTAACCCCCTACGGCGATTTTGCCATTATGAAGGTTTTTGTTTAACCCTTAAATTCACAGTTATGGCAACAGCAAAGAAAGCAGCACCTGCTAAGAAAGCAGCTCCTGCTAAGAAAGCGGCTCCTAAAAAAGCAGCACCAAAGAAAGCAGCTCCTGCTAAAAAAGCAGCACCTGCTAAGAAAGCGGCTCCTAAAAAGGCAGCTCCTAAAAAAGCGGCAGCTCCTAAAAAAGCAGCAGCTAAAAAGAACGCTGGCCCAAAGAAAAGGGTAGCTGCTAAAAAGAAGTAATTTTTTAGCAATTCTTAAAAAGAGACAGTTTAATCACTGTCTCTTTTTTTTATGTCTTTCCGGCTCACCGGGAAGTTTCTGGCTCATTATAGCTTCAAATAAAGCTCAAAAACATCCTGTTTTGAGCCATAATTAGTACATTTATGAGCCACAAATGGCGCTTATGGCCAAATTTCAAATGAACTACCGTAACGAGATTCTGGAATTCATTAAAATTCATCCGTCACTTTCTTCCAGGGAAATTCACGAAGGCCTTGGAGTGGAGATAGGCTATGCAACCATTAAACGGGCATTAGATACATTATCTTCTGAAAGTCTTGTTATCAGATCGGGAAGAGGTAAAGGAACAAAATACCTGATTGGACCGGCGTATGAGGTACTGCATACGATAGAGTTGGAAGAGTATTTCAAAAAGGAAATTGACGAGCGTGAGGTCAGGAAGCGTTTTAACCATACACTCATTAATGACACTTTAAGCAAAATATCTGTGCTGACTAATGATGATCTCATATTTCTAAACCATCTGCAGGCTAAGTATACAGAGAACATTTCAAAGCTTTCAACATCTGAGTATAAAAAAGAACTGGAGCGCCTTGCCATCGATCTAAGCTGGAAATCGTCACAGATAGAAGGCAATACTTATTCATTGCTGGAAACAGAGCGGCTGCTGAAAGACAGGCAAACCGCGGCAGGCAAAACAAAAGATGAGGCTGTAATGCTGCTTAACCATAAGGATGCTTTGGATTTTATCATTGCAGACCCAACTTATATTAACCCGCTTACAGTTTCAAGGATAGAGGATATTCACAGCATCCTGGTAAAGGAACTGGATGTCGACAGGAATATCCGAAAACGCCAGATGGGTATATCCGGTACTAATTACAAGCCGCTTGATAATGAGTTTCAAATCAGGGAAGCACTGGAGGATACCTGTCGTCTGGTGAATAGCAAGAATAACGTTTTTGAAAAATCATTGCTCACATTAGTGCTCCTGTCCTACATCCAGGCATTTAATGACGGAAACAAGAGAACAGCAAGAATTGTAAGCAACGCCGTCCTGATCAACAATAACTATTGTCCTATTTCTTTTAGAACGGTTGATTCTATTGATTACAAAAAAGCGATGTTGTTATTCTACGAACAAAACAATATCACGGCGTTCAAGAAGATTTTTATTAGTCAATTTGAATTTGCAGTGAATACTTATTTTTAATAAGTCGCATCTTGCTTTGTGACTACAGGAAAACCCACCACTCGCAGGCAGCTTCGCGTAAATTTTCTTATTTTGCTCTCTAAATACTATTTATGGCTCGGCAGGTTACAATTTTAGGTGCAGGACTGGTTGGTTCCCTATTGGCAATTATCCTTCGCAAGCGTGGTTATGAGGTCTGCATCTACGAGCGTCGGCCCGATATGCGTGCCGCAAATATCAGCGCCGGCAAAAGTATCAACCTCGCCATGAGTGCCCGCGGCTGGAAAGCCCTGGAACTGGCCGGCCTGAAGGAAGATATGGAGCCCATAGCCATTCCCATGTATGGCCGCTACCTGCACCAGCCCGATGGCAATACCGCATTTCAGCCCTACAGTAGGAACAACGAAGCCATTTACTCTGTAAGCCGTGGCGAATTGAACAAAAAACTGATGACCCTCGCAGAGGAGCATGGTGTCACTATTCAGTTCGAGCATCGCTGCACAGGTGTCGACGTAGCAAATAACACTCTCCATTTCGAATTACCGGGCGGTTCGCAGAAAACCATCCAGGCCGACCTCCTTTTCGGCGCAGATGGCGCATTCTCCGCCCTGCGCGAAAGCTATACCAGGATGAACCGGGTCAATTCATCGCAGAACTACCTCGAATACGGCTACAAGGAGCTGGCCATACTACCCGGTGCCAACGGTGAATGGCTCATGGAAAAAAATGCCCTTCACATCTGGCCGCGCGGTAAGTATATGATGATAGCCCTGCCAAACACTGATGGCACATTCACCTGCACCATGTTCATGCCGTTTGAAGGGGAAGGTATGTCTTTTGCAAAGCTGAATACCGAGCAGGACGTAACAGACCTGTTCAGCAAACAGTTTGCTGATGCGAAAGCCCTCATGCCTGCCCTCCTCCACGATTTCTTTACCAATCCTACTTCCTCGCTTATCACTACACATATTTTCCCTTGGCATTATCAAAGCAAGAGCGCCCTCATAGGCGATGCCGCGCATGCAATAGTGCCTTTTTATGGCCAGGGCATGAATGCCGGCTTCGAAGACTGCACCGTGCTCTCCTCTTTACTGGATACCCATGGCGATGATTGGGATACGATACTTAAAGCTTATGAGATCCGAAGAAAGCCCAACGGCGATGCGGTAGCGCAGCTTGCATTGACTAACTTCACCGAAATGCGCGATAAAGTAGCAGACCCCCTATTCCTGGAACGAAAGAAAATAGAGAAAGAGCTGGGGAAACGTTATCCCGAGCAGTTTGTATCGGTATATGAAATGGTCTCTTTCACACATACACCATACAATACCGCCATACAGTGCATACAGGCCCAGGACAAACTCCTGGCACAGATCATGAACGAGGGCGACTTCTTAACGAATATAGGCAACAGCGGATTTACCGGTACGCTGGATGGATGGGTTTCAGAATATCACAACGCGGTACAACAACTGGATTTCGGAAATGAAGCCTGAAAAAAGATGGACCCTTAGACCCGTAGATGAGGCAATTGTACAGAAGCTTTATGACGCACTAAAAATAAGCCCGGCAATATGCAGGGTTCTTGCTTTACGTGGCGTAACAGATTACGAAAGTGCAAAATTATTTTTCCGCCCCGAATTATCTCAGCTGCACGATCCCTTTCTCATGAAGGGAATGAAAAAAGCAGTTGATCGTATTACAGAAGCTATGGAATGGCATGAGCGTATCATGGTCTATGGCGATTATGACGTGGATGGCACCACATCAGTAGCATTGGTCTATTCTTTCCTCAAAGAAAATTATGATGGCGAGCTCGCATACTATATCCCACATCGTTACCGCGAGGGCTATGGCATATCGCGCCAGGGTATAGACCATGCGCACAACAATGGTTACACACTGCTTATAACATTAGACTGTGGCATCAAGTCCGTGGAGCACATTACTTATGCGCAGTCGCTGGGTATAGATGTCATCGTTTGCGACCACCACTTACCCGATGCTCAGTTGCCGCCGGCATTTGCTATCCTTAATCCTAAGCAGCACGACTGCAAATTCCCCTACAAAGAACTAAGTGGCTGCGGCATTGGCTTCAAGCTGGCGTCCGCCCTGGCTATTCAGTGGAAGCAGCCCATGGAAGCAGTATACAAATATCTCGACCTCGTTGCCACCAGCATAGCCGCTGATATAGTACCTATAGATGGAGAGAACAGGATACTGGCTTTCTACGGCATTAAACGAATAAACGAATCTCCCTGCCTCGCTATTGCCACCCTAAAAGAATTAGGCGGTGTCACAAAAGCGCTCACAATACCCGACCTTGTATTCGTTATCGGTCCCAGGGTCAATGCCGCAGGACGTATGGATGATGCCAGGAAAGCCGTAGAGTTCTTCATCGAGAAAGACCCGGATAAAATAGGCGCGCTCGCCGCTGCCCTCCATTCCGACAACGACGATCGCAAAGAAGTAGATAAGAGCATCACCGAAGAAGCCCTGTCTATTCTCGATGGCGATGCAAAAATGGCGAAACGTAAATCCACTGTACTGTTCAGGTCACACTGGCACAAAGGCGTAGTAGGTATAGTAGCCTCCCGGCTGATAGATCATTATTACCGGCCCACTATCGTGCTTACTTCGGCCAATGGCAAAGCTACAGGTTCCGCACGGTCCGTCTCTGGCTTCAACATTTACGAGGCCATACATGAGTGCCGCGATCTGCTGGAGAATTATGGCGGCCACTTCTATGCAGCCGGCATGACTATGAACGAAAATAAGGTAGATGAATTCATCGCCCGGTTCGAGGATATTGTTGCTGCCACCATCACCCCGGATCAGGAGATACCCGAAATAGAGATTGATGCCGAGATACCGTTGTCATTCGTAAAACCGGCCTTCTACAATTTATTAAAGCAGTTCGAACCATATGGCCCGGCCAACATGAAACCCGTGTTCATCACCCGGCACTTGTTCGACTATCAGGGATCATCTAATGTGGTCAAGGAAATGCACCTGAAGATAGTGGCCCACCAGACAAATGGTGCAGTCATCGAGGGCATAGGCTTTGGCCTCGCCGACAAATACGAGATAGTACGCAATGGCCCCTTCGATATGCTATATAATATTGAAGAGAACGAATACAATGGCAATACCAAAGTACAGGTGAAGCTCATAGACGTAAAACGGTCGTCCTGAATGTTGGCATATTTTTGTTAACTTTATTATCATGAAAAGATCGTTTTTGCTGGTACTGCTTTTTGTTGTGTCCATTGCCCATGCGTTCGCGCAGGGCAAGAAAGAAGAAGTAAAGAAAGACACCGCGGCAGCCGACACCCTGAGGCCTTACCAGAAATACCCCAAGCTCCCGGCATTCAATATCAGGGAGATGGATAGCGTCACCATCTTCAATACCTTCAATATACCCGCCGGTAAGAAAACAATGCTCGTCTTCTTTTCGCTCGATTGCAAGCACTGCCAGCGGCAAATGAAGGCGCTCACAAAGGGCATGGATTCACTTAGCGATATTCAGTTTTATATGATGACCCCTATGCACAGCATGACCGATCTTCGGGAGTTCTACAAAAAGTATCACCTTGGAGATTATAAGAACATTGTACTTGTCGGCCGTGATTATGAATTTTTCTACAGCACCTTCTACGGCACCAAGGTCGTCCCTGATCTCGCTTTATACGATGAACACAAAAAGATCATCAAACTATTTGAAGGAGAAGCTACTGTTACAGACATATATGAGGCTGCTCACGCTCATTAAGTGAGGATGTCAAAGTAACTTCTACTAAGTTGGATGGTTATTTTTCACTACTTCCCGGGTTTCAGCAGGGCGCTGTATTCCACCGGCTGGTTGATGAGCGCCAGCGCCTTATCCAGTTCCTTATCATACTGCAAACCCTGCGCTATACGCCCCCGTGTGTAGTAGTAACGTGAGGCTATTTCGTTTTCAAGCATCTGCTTTACCTGGTCTTTATGCTTCAGCAGGTCTTGCTTTTTATCATGAGATAGTTTGTCTTTCAGCCTGTCAAACTCATCTTTCGATCCCTCATAATAATTCTCTTTCATGGCCGTCTTCTTCACAGAGTCCAGCTCAATCTCAGTTTCCGTTTTATAGGAGTAGTCTTTATTTTCCAGCCATTTTGTAAACTGGTTGAACTCTGCATCTGTCATTGCGAATTTATTCGCGGCTACGACAGTTGGGTGTTGCCGCGCATATTCCGTTGCATAGTCAAACAGGTAGTTCTTCGTATACAACGTTACTGCTATCGTGCTCATAGGCTCATCCTTTATCAGCACGTCTGGCAATACACCGCCGCCGCTCTTCACTATACGGCCCACCTTCGTCCTGTAGGCCTGTTTCAGCGAGTCGGGTATAAAGCCTACTGATCCGTCTACGTTGCGGTGCGCATAGTCTATAGCTTGTATACAGCGCCCGCTCGGGGTATAGTAGCGCGCTATGGTCAGTTTCAGTTTCGCGTTAAATCCCAGTTGCCTCACCACCTGCACCAGGCCCTTGCCGTATGAGCGTTCGCCTATGATCACGCCACGGTCCAGGTCTTGCATGGTACCGGCCACTATCTCTGATGCCGATGCCGACGAATGGTTCACGATCACAGTGAGTGGAAGATTTTTATCCCAGATAGGGCCGGCTGTTTTATAGTCCTTATCCATCTCCGGTATCTTTCCCTTGGTGCTTACCACCAGCTGCCCTTTATCTACAAATATGTTGCAGATGCTTACCGCTTCTTCCAGCAGTCCGCCCGGGTTGTTCCTAAGGTCCAGCACTACGCCCTTTAGGTTAGGCTGTTCACGTTTCAGGCTATCGTATGCATCCCTTACCTGCCTCGCGCATCCTTGCGTGAACTGTGTCAGCCGCACATAAGCTATATTGTTCTGTTCCCCTATTAGCGCGTAATAAGGCACACTCGATATTTCTATCTCGCCGCGGGTCACCATTTTTTGCAGCACCGTATTCGTGTAGGCGTCTTTTATCTTTATGTTTATCTGCGTGCCGGGTGTTCCCTTCAGCAGCAGGCTTAGATCATCAATGGTCTTGCCTTTCACTACCTGGTTGTCTATCGACTCTACAAGATCGCCGGGATGCAGGCCTGCTTTCTGCGCAGGGCTGTTCTCATACACATCACCTATGTATATGTCATCGCCTTTTTTACGCATGCTGGCGCCTATACCACCATACTTGCCTGTGGTCATAAACCGGTAGTCTTCTATATCAGCTTCAGTTATGTAGTTCGTATAAGGGTCCAGGTCTTCAAGCATCGCGTCCACGCCTGTCTTCACTAATTTTCCCGGCTCTATCGGATCCACATAATAAGTATTCAGTTCCTTGAACAGGTCTGCGTAAATATCCAGGTTCTTCGATATTTCAAAATAAGGATCTTCTGTCTTGGCATGAATGAAGAAACACACCGCACCCATAAGTATCACGCCCGCCGCAAAGCCCCTGGCGCCCTTTAATTTTTTCAGAAAATTCATAGCTCGCTCCATAAAAAATAAGTAAGGAAAGGTACGGATTTTAGCCCTTGCAAAAAGTGGCAGATCGCAAATAATTATGGCTAAATCCGTTGAAATTGTTATAAATATCTTAATTTGTATCGGGAATTAACCATTTAATATCCTCACAACTTTGTTATGGGCCGAAGAATCTACATTTTTTTGCTCTTGCTCCTGCTTCCGCGCATTGCCGCGATGGCACAGAAACCATTTGCCGAAGGCACTATTATATACGTCGTAAAGCTCAGGTCGGCTGACCAGAAAGAGCTCACAGGCCGGTATACTTTTGTTATCAAGGGTGGCGAGATACGAAAGGAACTCAAGCTCAATAATGGCTTCCAGGATGTGGTGCTGCTCAACTGCAATACCGGCAAGGTATACTCATTGCAAAACAGGAACGGGAAAAAATTTGCCATCCAGTCCGACATGGACGAACTGCTCAGAAAACAACAGAAGTTCAGTAACTATACTATGAAGAATGAGATAGCCAACACTACAAAGATAGCCGGCTACGCATCCTACAAAGGAAATGTAAACTATACCGATGGTTCTAATTCCGACATTGTGTACACCAAGGACTGGTGCCCTGCTCAGGCCGTTACTTTCGAACGTTTCCCTGCCGCTAAGTTCTTACCGGTTTCTTTCTCTTACCGCGATGAGGATAGTGTGGAAATGGAATTCGAGATAGAGAAAATTGAGCCCGGCCCTATCGAGAACGCTGTCTTCAGGATACCTCCCGACTACAAGATGATCTCTTATGCAGAGTACAAGCAGTTAAGCAAATAGCAAATTGAAATAAGCACGGGATGAAGTCTTTCAGATTGATTTATGTTTTTACATTGTTGCTATTTACACAGTTTTGTTTTCATGCTGCTGAGGCCCAGGTAAAACCCGCTGCTGATAAAGAACTTCCTCCGCCCCACAATATTAAGATACTGGAAGAGCATAAGGATGCAAAGGGCAATACAATCCGCACTATACAATACGATCAGGGTAAGGACAAGATCACAGAAACGCTGGTCATCCCGCCTGTTGTAAATGTAAACCGTCGCCCTATTGATCCCGATACCCTCAACAAAGATTCTGTTATGATCGTGGTCAACAAGTCTAAATACAATGTAGAGGTATACTACCGGCGCAGGCTGGTGCGCAGTTACAAGGCTGTTTTTGGGCCCAAACCACTGGAAAACAAACGCATGGAGGGCGACCGCTGCACACCTGAAGGATGGTTCATAATAAAGAGTAAAAACCCTGCATCAAAGTACGATAAATTCATGCTGCTTAATTATCCCAACGATTCTTCTATCGCGAGTTTCAACAAGCTCAAGGCTTCCGGCGCCATCCCGGCATCCGCGCGCATCGGCGGCGATGTAGGCATCCACGGCGTATGGAAGGGCGGTGACGACATCATCGACAATGGCGTTTGTTGGACGGATGGATGCGTCGCCATCCGCAATAAAGACATTGAAGAACTGTATACATTTGTCAGTATCGGCACTAGGGTGTTTATAAGAAAATAGGGTAACCATACCCATTTACACGCAGGTGATGTAGGTAAGCTGTTTTAGTAGCCAAAGCATCAGTATCCCATAAATAACAATTGTAGAACCAGTCCCAACCAATATCCCCCACGCAATTTTATTCTGAAATGAAGAATTGTTTTTATTAATTGATTTGATAAACAAACCAGCCATACCAAAAACAATAAAAATTACGATAAAATATTTCTCCAAGAAGTTAACAAGCAATATCTCGATTGCTATTGTTAATATGGCAAACAGCCATTTCATGCTTTCTTTTTAGGTCCGCTATTCTTATCAGCGTGTTTCATCGAAGCGGCTATAATATCCATGAAAGAGCCTTTAACGGCTAACTTTTCATGGTACTTGCCGCGCTTCTTTCTATCAACAACTTTTTTAACGGCTTCAGCCATAACACAAAAATACTAAACTTATGACAGCACAAAAATAGATATGGCAATTATCGGGGAAGAAAATTTGGTAGCAATACCCATTTACACGCAATAAAAAATAAGTTCAATTTGAGCCACAAACAGGATGTTTTTAGGCTTTATCTTCTTTTCGCCAAAACATACCCCATGAAATAAAAGCCAGCGCACACATTAATAATATCACACCTACCCAATGATGGGCTTCAACGGTGCTTGTTATCTGTCTGCCAAAAAGTAAAATGACGATAACTACTAAAGACCCTACGATACTACCAATAGTCTTACGTTTAATATTCATGCTTTTTTCTTTGCCGGGATATTGTTCTTCCTGATGTTTTTATTTTTCATGAAAAAAAGGCCACTGAATAATGTAGCCTCTTACTCGTTCTTTCGGTGTATGCCAAATAACTTCTCGTCTACTATTTTAGTTATTTTCTCCAACTCCTTATTAGACAATGTTTGATCGGCAGTATCAATACCATACTCATCTTTATAATACCGTCGTCTGATATCACCTAACTCCATGAGCCAATCAATAAATCTATTTATCAAATTGCGAATTGATGCCATTTATCAAAGTTAGCAAATATTATGATTTGGCTATTACTGCGTGTAACTGGAGGTGCAGTTCAACTCTTCGTCCTTTTTTACATAAATTTCCAGTATGCTCCAGCGGAGCTACCGCTTTGTAGTAAAAACGATCTAAGATTTTTTTGCCCCGGAGCGGGCTACCCAATTCGCGAAGATTTGAAATGCTAACTGGGTATAGTTAACAAAAAATAGTAGCATCTGATCGGTACCTACTCCACAACCGCATGGTGTTGCTTCTGCGCTACTTGAGTTTTCTCCGCCAGGAAATGCTCGTAAGCTTGTCGCCATCCACGCCACTCATTGCTTGTCCCCAGCGAGAAGTTGTGAAATATGGTGATCAGTGTGCTGCCTGTTTGCTCCAGTCGCTTGCTCATTTCATCCAGCTTCGCAAACGCATCGGCTACAGATAGCTTTCCTTCAAAGTGGGCCGTGGTATCCATAAAGCAGAAAGGATGTATCCTTAGCTTCGTCACTTCTTCTTTTTCCAGGTCATACCACATGAACGAGTTCCCCGTCCCTGCCCTGAAGCCTAGATAAGCACCGTATCCCATGCTGTAGTCTTCTGTTATTCCGTTCTCCAGCAGTCGCCGCTGTGTTTCAGGGGTCTTTACTTTTATATAGTGTTGCCGGGATAGGTGTGTGGAGCGCGAGGAAATATGCTCCAGCATCTTTTTCTCCTTACCCAGCGTATCGTCTTTGTCAGAGTAGTACGACGGATGCACACCTATAGTACCTTCCTTTGCCAGGTTCTTTATCACCCGCATCATGGCAGGGTGCTGGGGGTGTATGTTCTTATCATACAAGGTTGTCTTGAATGCCGATAATACAAAGTACACTGGCCTGCAGTCATATTCCTTATGTAGTTGCCGCAGCCAGCGAAACGAATCAAACGGGTCTTTCTGCTTGTTCTTCAGCACCTGTGTGCGCTCGCTTATTTGCTTCACATCTCCTTTCAGCAGCGCGCGCATATAGGCGCCTATTATACGGCCCACGCCTTTGTGCAGGTGACTGTATGCCATGTCTATATCGTAGGTCGGCTGAAACAGGAAGTGTGTCGGCTGCAGGTGCATACCGCTGGTCGTTTGTATATGCTTCCTCAGTTGGCATACCCATTCATCCATTACCGGTCGTTGCAGCCATCCCTGCTTGTGTAGTATGCTGTTGGTGGCAGGGTATCTGCCGTGCTTGTCAGCCTTGTAGGGGTAGTACTCCTCATACCGTGACAGTAAGTAGAACACTGCTGAGAATAGGTCAAATGGCAGGCTGGCGCCGCTATCGTCCGTAGCAAACAGAGTGGGTATATCTTTCCATTTTCCGGTTGTCGGCTCTTGCTGCTTCACTTCTGTTTCCCACAGCAGGCCCGCATCCGGTATCCTGCACCCCTTGCTTGTCTTACCTTTCAATAAAGGAAGGCCGTAGGCTATAAAGAAAGGTTCACCTTCTATGTCTGATTCATTATGGGTGAGCGTGTAGTTGAGTTGCAATCGCTCCTTCAGTAGCCAGTCCAAAGTATACTTCAGACGATTACTGCTTTTAGCGCTATATACAACTACTGTTTCCATACGGGCATTTATTTTTTCTGCCGCTCCTTCCACATTTTGTTGAACGACCGCTCGGCAAATTGCAGCTCGCCCCTATGTTTGACCCAACTCGCGGCAAACAGTTTATTGATCACTTTATTTTTTATGCCAGGGCCGGCCAGGTTCATTATCCGGCGGCTCATCATCGCGTCGCGCCACAGGCGCCACGTTATATTTTCTACAGTTCCGTTTAGCTGCTCCTCGGTAGCTATCGCGCGGTTCTCCAGCAGCATTTCGTGTATATTTATTTTCACGGGGCACACTTCTGTGCAGTTGCCGCAAAGGCTGCTGGCATAGCTTAGGTGTTTGTACTCCGCCATCCCGTTCAGGTGCGGCGTTATCACAGACCCTATCGGGCCGCTGTATGTGGCGCCATAAGCATGGCCGCCTATATTCTTATATACCGGGCAGGCATTCAGGCAACTACCGCAGCGTATACAATACATGCTTTCGCGTACTTCTTTGCGCAGCAGGTTGGTTCGGCCATTGTCCAGCAGTATCACATACATTTCTTCCGGGCCATCATTTTCATCGGCCTTGCGGGGCCCGGTGAATATGGTGTTGTATACAGTCAGTTGCTGCCCCGTGCCGTAAGTGGCCAGCAGCGGCCAGAATAGTTGCAGGTCGTTGATGCTCGGCAATAGCTTTTCTATCCCTACTATAGATATTTGTGTCTTCGGAAATGTAGTGCTTAGCCTGCCATTACCTTCGTTCTCTGTCACGCACACGCCGCCTATATCCGCCAGCAGAAAATTGCCGCCGGTTATACCCACTTCTGCAGTTATATATTTCTCCCTCAGGTTCTTGCGGGCTATCTTCGTTATCTCCGGTGGCGTCAGGTTAGGCTCCGTTCCCAGTTTATCATGAAACACCCGCGCCACGTCTTCCTTGCTCTTGTGCATGGCCGGGGTTACTATATGGTAGGGAGGCTCTCCGTCCAGTTGTTGTATATATTCACCCAGGTCGGTCTCTACAGAGTCTATGCCATGCTCCTTAAGAAATTCGTTCAGGTGCAGCTCCTCTGTTACCATGCTCTTGGCCTTCACTACCTGCTTGGTGTTCTTCTCACGGCATATCGCCAGTATTTCCTGTAGGGCGTCTTCAGCCGTTTCCGCCCATATCAGTTTACCACCCTGCGCTGTAAAATTTTTCTCAAACTGCTCCAGGTATTTATCCAGGTTCTCTATCGTCTTCCACTTTATGTTCTTGGCTTTCTGCCTGGCTCTGTCCAGGTCACTAAATTGTTTTTTGCCCTTTACTACACTATCGTTATACTTATTAATATTGAACGCCACCTTGCGCTTATGCTCCAGGTCGTTCGCCTTTATTTCGCTCTTGGCAAGAAATATGGTTTGTTGCTCGGTCATTTTCTGCTATAAATTCTAAACTACAAAGTATAAAGTGTAACCGCCCATTAACAAATGGCAGATTACCTTGAACAGATAGGTGGGAAATCCCTATTACAAACCTACATAATTTAATCTGAATATTTGTTAGCACGGCTCTGTATCGGTACATTTCAAATTCTGCATTATTTTACCTAAGAACCAGTATGCTCCAGCGGAGCTACCGCTGGAGCATTATACCAACAGGCATCTTGCATCGCCCGCCGAAGCTTTTTCAGCGAAGGCGGGCCCCGGAGCGGGCTACCCAATTCGCGAACATTTGAATTGCACCGCTATGTTCTGCATATAAAGGCAACCTATGCGAAGTTTTGCCGGAGTACACGTTTTTTGCCCGCTTATCACCCCCATTTTTTGATAGTCAAAAAATAACTGCGTTTTTCGGCTCAAACCCTTGCCTATGGCGCAAAGAAATTTTAATGATATCGCAATAGCTGCAGATCATACCCTGTTTTCTGTAGTATCATTAAAAGTCGTTTTCGCATACCCAATATCCCGCCCGACCTTTGTGCCCAAAAATCAACTATCATCAAAATTTCTTGTTATGACAGACGAACAACAAAAAGCCCAATACCTCTATCTCCATACAGATTTCACGCAGAAGGAGATAGCAGAGCAGTTAGATATTGATCGTAAGACCCTCTACAATTGGATGAGAGAGGGCAACTGGAAACGCGCGCGCTATATCGTTCGCAATGCACCCGTAGTGCTGGTAGAACAATATTATAATCAGCTCGGCGCTATCAATCGCGATATTGAAAACCGGCAAGACCGTCCATATCCCACTAAGGAGGAATCTGAAATTATGCGCAAGCTCGCCACCACCATCAAGTCTGTCGCCGGCGACCGCAGGCCCGTTTCTGATAATATCGAATTGTTTTCGGAGTTCACTACATTCCTGAAAGCGAAAGGTGTAGCCAAACAGATGATGCCCTATATGAATGAATACATACAATCGAAGGTAAGAGAAGCCGATGCGCTCGACTTCAACGCCAAAGGCCGCAAAGAAGATAAGGAATATGAAAATTGGCTTACCACCGAAGAAGAAGACAACAAGGCCCGCAATGCCCAAAAGGATTTGCTCAAAAGCATCATTCCCGCCAAAGTCATCATCCCCAAAGAACCGGAAAACAAAACCACGCCCGATACTTCCAATCCTAATGCGTCTGATTCCGGAAACGACCCGCACACTCACATGCCGCTCTCACTCTCGTTCCAAAATGGGGATTTGAATGGGGAAACCACAACACCCGAAAAAGCCTCAGAACCCTTACCAGTAAGCGATATTAAAGCAAATGACAATGCAGACTTATCCACAATGGCATATTTTAATAATGGGGAAAATGTAGCGGATAATAATGAAAATTCCGCCACAGGTTTGTCGGTTCACTTCCGCGGCCTTGGCGCAGATTATTATACTATACTATTAGAGGAAAGATATAAAATATCGCAAGACCCGGCTGTTGTAAGATATACTAAAGGTAATGTCGGCATCACTATTGTACAAGCTCCGAGCGACTTGCTCAAATATGATAACCTATTTTTTAAAACAGGCAATGAGTAGGGAAAGGGGCGGTGCATCTATTGGTTTAGTTTTTTACTTTTGATGTATGTTCTATTCTTTCAAAGGGTTTATACCGGTCGTTCATCCGTCTTCATTTGTCCACCCGCAGGCTGCTGTTACGGGCAATGTGATTATTGGTAAAGATGTGTATGTTGGTCCCGGCGCTGCTATTCGTGGCGACTGGGGCGGTATAGTCATAGAAGATGGCTGCAATGTGCAGGAAAACTGCACTATACATATGTTCCCCGGCATAACCATCACGTTACGCGAAGGGGCGCATATAGGGCACGGCGCTATCATACATGGCGCACACGTTGGTCGCAATGTGCTCGTCGGCATGAACTCTGTCCTTATGGACGAAGCCGAGATAGGTGACGGATCAATTATAGGTGCGATGACTTTTGTGCCGGCAAAGATGGTCATACCTGCGAGGAGTGTTGTCACTGGCAACCCCGCTAAAATTATAAAAGAGGTAAGTGATGAAATGCTGGCCTGGAAAACCAAGGGCACTCGCCTTTATCAGTTACTTCCGCAGGATTGTCACGATAGCCTTATTGCCTGTGATCCGCTGAGTGAGATACCCGCCAATAGGCCGGCGCAGGAAACATTGTATAAGACATGGGAGAGTGTAAAGAATGGATAATGCCCGCTTAAAATTCACACACAGTATTTCAACTTTTGGTTAATAATTATAGTGCTCCGGGTATAAATAAAAATGCCCCGGAAATCCGGGGCATTTTTATGAGAGGCGTTCACTGTTGAATTAAGCGTTAGCTTCTTCAGAGTGTACCAGTTCGTTTACGAACTTAGCAACTGCTGCTATACGCTGGTGGTTCAATGCATAGTGGATGAACTTACCATCACGCTCAGTGATAACGATGTTAGCACGACGTAAGATAGCCAGGTGCTGTGATGCTACTGACTGCTCTAAACGCAATTTCACATAAATGTCTGTTACATTCATGCGCTTGTTTTCTTCCAGCAACTTAACAATCTGCTGACGCAGTTTGTGGTTGATAGCCCTTAAGGTCATAGCAGCGTTCTTTACTGCTACGTAGTCTAATTTAATTTGTTCGTTAGAACCTTCGCTTTTCCGAATAACCAGAGTGTTTGCTGATACAGTCGTTTCCATTACTTTAAATTTTACGATGTTAATTGATTAAAAAAAGATTTATTGTTATGCCTCTGTTGTTTTTCCACATATTGAATGGGGCTGCAAACATACTCAATTAAAGCGATATGAAACGCATAATGTTTAAAAAAAATGTTAACGGAGCGTTAAAGTATGAAAAAATTAATTGATAGAATGTTGCAACTTATTAGTATTCAATTATTTATGGGTATAAACTTGTTTTAGATAAAATGGCTCCGCCGTAGCTAAATTTACAATACTATTACATTTATACTCCTCAAATGCATACAAAGCCCAGGGATTTACGTGAATATTTATGTCTGTATTTATTTTCAAATTATTGACGTTCAATGAGTTAATAACTGATTCTGGTGCATCTGTGGTTAGGTGGATATTATCATTTGCCGCTACTATTTGTTTCAGTTCTTCTTCGGCTATATGTCTTGGCGGTAATGTGCACTGGAATTTATGGTCATAAATACTGATAAAATATTCCTTATCACGTGCGGTAAGCAAGGATATGTATTGCGTATATGCTGCTTCTTTTTTTAGATATGCCTGGTATGCCAGAAGTGCTAATCTGCTATCCATGATCAGTGGTATATCTAATGCATAACAGAGCCCTTTTGCGGTAGCCATGCCTATCCTCAGCCCGGTATAGGATCCCGGGCCGCCGCACGCTACTATTGCGCTTAGCTCTTTGAACGTGATCTGGGCTTCGGCAAGCACGTCTGCTATCATTATATTTATGATGCTTGCATGGTTACGTGATTCGTTACTGGTGCGCGAGGCTATTACTTTCCCGTCACCGGCCACTGCTACCGTACCTGTGTCGCTAGCAGTATCTATATGTAGTAGGTATTTTGTCATTTGGCGCTGCAAAGGTAGTGATATGTCGAATGTTGTCTGTAGAACTTGTTGCAAAATGTGATCTGCAATAGAATATGGAAATACTAAAGTGGTGTTGGGAATTATTACTTTTGTATTCATGGAAAAGAAAATAATTCGTACAGACAATGCACCTGCGCCTATAGGGCCATATAATCAGGCGGTACAGTTCGGAGATATGTTATTCATATCGGGTCAAATACCCATCGACCCTAAATCTGGTAATTTGGTAATGGATAGTATCCAGGCAGAAACAAAGCAGGTTATGGAAAACCTAAGCGCCATTCTCCAGGAGGCAGGAATGAGTTTTAGCAATATTCTCAAAACTACTATCTTCCTTACCGACATGGGTCAGTTTGCCCAGGTGAATGAAATATATGGTAGCTACTTTTCGTCCGGGGCTCCTGCTCGCGAAACCGTTCAGGTATCAGGCTTACCTAAAGGTGTGAACGTAGAAATAAGTATGATTGCCGGAAAATAAATTTTGGCAAATCGGACAAATGAGTGTACATTTGTGACAAATGTCCGAATATGGAAAAGCCAAAGAAGAAAACAAAAGATTACGAACACCACGAAATCGAGCCTTCAATGGTATCTGAGCCATCCATACCTTACGGCTATGTGCAAGATACTGTCGCCAGTCGCACAATTGGGTTAATGGGCATGGAGGGCAAAAAAGATTTTACTGATATAAAAAACAACAGCGATTTTATAAAGGTAATAAGGTCGGGTATCCCAAAACAGGCGATGACTCACCTGATGGAGATAGCAGACATTTCATTAACAGAAATGGCCTCTATAATACACACCTCTGATAGAACGCTCCGTCGGTACACAGCTCAGCAAAGACTATCTCCTGAGCAGTCAGAGAGAATGGTGGAAATGGCAGGTGTGTACAGCCGTGGCGCTGAGGTATTCGGCTCTTTAGCAAATTTCAGGCAATGGATGGATAGTGTATTGCTGCCTTTCGGGAATAAAAAACCCAAAGAGTTATTAGATACTTCTATCGGTATCGGGATGATAATGGATGAGCTGGGAAGAATAGAACACGGAATTTTTGCGTAATGATCGTATACCGGATAACAGACTGCAGATACGTGACTGATCTTAGCGGCAGAGGGGCGGCTCTTTATGGCGGGCGGTGGAATAGCAAGGATACCTACATGGTTTATACTGCGCAAAACCACGCTTTGGCTTTACTGGAGGCTGTTGTACACATAGGCAAGGTGCCTGCAAAAGGGTTTTGCATGGCAGCCATTGATATACCTGATGAAAGCATATCTACGCTGATGCCGGATAAATTACCTGCAGATTGGCAGACGAACCCGCCACCGGATCACTTGAAAGCGATCGGCGACCGTTTTATCGTATCGAATAAATACCTGGCGTTGAGAATGCCGTCTGCATTAATGATGGAAGAATATAATTACTTGCTTAATCCTGGACATCCGGCATTTAATAAGGTAAAGATCATTAGCCAGCGCCCGATAAAGGTAGATGAGCGGTTATTTGCCTAAAAATACAATGTGGAAGACTTAAACACTGACTGGTTTACTTTAACTTTTTAGGCTGCCAGTTGAGGTCCGTGAATTTTTTGCAGCGCAGCAGGAAGTAATCCCACACTATACTACGACTGTAGATACCTTCTTCGTTACGCCGTATATGCAGTTTCTTATTTTCGCGCCTGCGTTTCAGCCACTTGCCTATTTCGCGGTATACATGGTAGTGTGCTTTTACAATGATAAAGGTCTCTTTTGCCTTACCTGTGAATAGCAGCCGCAGGCCGGCAATGCCATCCAACACCAGGCGGAAAGGGAATAGCCAGAGTAGCTTGGTGCCTTTCTCATTCTTTATGAGCAGGATGATGTTGTTGCGGAAATTATAATAAAGTTTTTGTGGGCTGCCATAGCTGATAACGCTGCCGCCTACATGGTACACCAGCGATTTGGCTATGTAGCCTATTTTGTACCCGGCATTTTTAAGCCGCCAGCAAAGGTCTACTTCTTCCATGTGGGCATAAAAATCATTGTCCAGCCCGCCTACTTTATGGTATAGGTCCGCGCGTACCATGAAGCAGCCTCCGGATGCCCAGAAGACTTCTATGTTATCATCATACTGCCCGTTGTCCTTTTCTATATCGAAGAAGATGCGGCCACGGCAAAAGAGGTAACCATATTTGTCCATAAAGCCACCACCGGCACCGGCATATTCAAAACATTCTCTGTCTCGCCAATAGCGGATCTTAGGTTGGCAGGCACTCAGTGATTCATCGGCCTCCATGGCTTTGTGCAGCGGAGGAAACCATCCTTCTGTTACTTCGAAGTCAGAGCTGAGTAAAATGTAGTATTTGGCGGTGATCTGTTTGAGTGCTTCGTAATACCCATTTGCAAAGCCGTGGTTCACAGCTATCTGCAAAGTTTTTACTGTGGGGAAGTTGCGCTGCACATATAGCAGCGTATCATCGGTAGATGCGTTATCCACTACGATAACCTCATACCCTGAAGCAGCTTCTTCTACAATTTTTGGCAAAAACAACTCATGCCATTTAGTACCATTGTAGCTTAAAATTACAACGGCTGTATCCTTATGGCATACGATCATAGCGGAATTGTGCTATCGATTATTTATAGGTTGGTTCGTAAAGGGTATTACTCGGCACTGGCGTACTATCCGGTTTCTGCGTCTTATGCTCGTACAGGTTGTAACAACCAGACCACGCAAAAATGAAGAAGCCGAAGAAACTGAGTAAGAAAAGAAAACGGGATTTTGAAGGCTTATTCAGCTCAATATCATGCGGGTTATCTAATTCCGTTCCGTGATTATTATGTTGGGTGTCCATGAAGTATTATAATTTCCTTGGCAAAAATAATAGTAATTCCTTCAAAATCATAATATTTTTACCAATCCTTCGTTATCGGAGGCAACATATATGCGCCAGTATTTAAATTGGAAAACATATTTATCGCTTATTGCACTGCTTATTGTCGGCGCGTCACTGCATTACACCAACCAACTGGCCGGCAAACTTGCTGATGAAGAAACGAAAAAGGTTCGGGAACTGGCGGCCGCTTTGAAAACGTTAGTGCAATCAAATAACAACCAGGAAAATGCATTTGCGAGTAATATTATTGAACAAAACCATGCGATACCACTCATCATTACTGACGAGAAAGGTGGCATACAGGATTTTAAGAATATTGATACTACAAAATCGCTGGCGCCTAACGCCCGGCTCATACAGGAGCGGTTGGCTGAATTTAAAAAGTTGCATCTGCCTATAACGGTAGATTTCGGTACGGGGAAAAGCTATGTTTATTATGGCGAGTCTGACCTGCTGACGCAACTGAGATACTTCCCTTATGTGCAATTGGCCATTATTATACTTTTTCTGCTGGTTGTATTGATAGCATTGACTACTGCGCACAGGAGCCTGCAAAACCAGGTCTGGGTAGGCCTATCGAAGGAGACAGCTCACCAGCTTGGTACGCCTTTAAGCTCAATAGAAGCTTGGCTGGAATTACTTAGAGATAACGACGAGAACAGTGAGGCGGTCATTGAGATGCAGAAAGACCTGGACAGACTGAAGCTGGTTGCAGACCGGTTTAGCAAGGTAGGCAGCGCACCACAACTGGAAGAGGAAAACCTGGTAACACGACTGGAGGGCATAGTAGAGTATATGCACAAACGTGCGCCCAAAAAAGTAGATATTACCCTGCACACTAAAGAAAAAGAGATACCTGTAAACATCAGTGGCCCATTGCTTGACTGGGTAATGGAAAACCTGATACGCAATGCACTGGACGCCATGGCCGGGCATGGGAAAATAGATATTACCATAGCTAACCACCCACAACAGGTATGGGTAGATGTGCAGGACAATGGCAAGGGCATACCGAACTACCAGGTTAAAAAGGTGTTTACCCCGGGTTTTACCACAAAGAAAAGAGGCTGGGGGCTGGGGCTGTCGTTATCGCGGCGAATAATAGAAAAATACCACCACGGCTCTATTTATGTAAAGCACTCTGAAGTGGGCAAGGGTACTACATTCCGCATAATACTAAGAAGGTAAACTTGCAGATAAACGCTTTATAAAATTTGCCATAAATTAGTGCAGTGGCGGGCAATAGCCGCCTGGAATGAAAATCTGTGTTTACTTTTCAACCTTTTGACTTTTTGACTATCTTTGCCGTCCATCAAATACGAGATGCGGCGATGGCGAAACTGGTAGACGCACTACTTTGAGGTGGTAGCGCCTGTAACGGGCATGGGAGTTCGAATCTCCTTTGCCGCACTTAATACAAGACCTGCTATAATAGCAGGTCTTGTTATTTTTCAAAACCCGAGGAGATCGTGTTTGCAGGCCTGAGATACTCCAAAATGTAGCGTTGCGGTCGTGTCATCTTTTTTTTAGCTACTGATAATTAGTACATTCGCCCTGTGTTTTTATAATAACTATTTTAAAAACGAAGCAGACCATTTATGAAAAAGACAGCATTGTTAGTATTAGCTTTATTGATAAGTGTGGCTTCTTTCAGCCAGACAGATATGGGGATGCAGATGATCTTTGTAAAGGGCGCCAGCTTCTTTATGGGCAGCGACGATCCTCATTTCCAGGATGCCGAATATGACAATGAAAGGCCAGTGCACAGGGTAAGCATAGGTAGCTACTATATAGCTAAGTATGAAGTAACCAATGGCCAGTGGCGCAAGATAATGGGGATGTATCCGCCGGCGTATACAGGCGTTGACTATGATAATAAACACTGTGACGACTGCCCTGTGGTGAAGGTAAGCTGGGATGACATACATGAATTCATCAGGAAACTGAATGAGAAATTCCCGACCAAACATTACAGATTGCCGACTGAAACTGAATGGGAGTATGCAGCGAGAGGAGGCAAGTACACTAAGAATTACCTGTATGCAGGGAGCAATAAGATCAATGAAGTGTCGTGGAACGGGCATGAAAAAGGAACTACGCACCCTGTGGGGCAAAAGCAACCCAACGAACTGGGCATCTATGATATGTCGGGGAATGCGATGGAATGGTGCGCAGACTGGTATGGAGAAGATTATTACTCAAAGACGGTTGATGAAATTGACCCAAAAGGACCCAAAACAGGTATTAAGCGCGTGCTTCGGGGCGGCTCATATTTTGACGACGATATTACCTGCCGCACCACTTACCGTAGCCGGATGCCGCAAGACACCCGCCAGTGGAATATAGGATTCAGGCTGGCACTGGATTATTAACCGACAAACCGCACATCATTAACTTTTTGCTACGCCGCTATTGGCATACCTTTGTATACTGTTTTTCATACAATGGACGCGAATAGAAGTGATAGATCAAAGGTTTGGACCCCGCTACTGTTCTCAATAGTATTGATCTGCGGAATGATATTGGGTTTCAATTTGCGCGACTCGCTGCGTAATAAACGTAATCTCAGTTCAGTCATTAATCGCAGCGCTCGTGTGGATGAAGTAATAGACCTTGTGAGGGACAGATACGTTGACACCATCAGTGATAAAGTACTCTATAAAGACGCTATTTCCGGAGTACTAAAATCTCTTGACCCCCATAGCGTGTATATCCCATCAGAAGACCTGGAAGGAATCAATGATGACCTCGACGGAGGGTTTTCCGGTATCGGTGTTGAATTCTCTGTAGTACGGGATACCATACAAGTGACGAATGTAATAGAAAATGGCCCTGCTGCTCATGCAGGCTTAGAAACAGGCGATCAGTTACTTAGAGTTGGAGACAGCATTGTAGCGGGGAAAAATATTACTTCAGACCGTATCATCCACATGCTTAAGGGCAAGCAGAAGAGCAATGTATACGTAACCATCAAACGGACGAACGGATCTGTACGGCAGGTGGCAATAACCCGCGACATCATACCGCTGTATAGTGTAGAAGCCAGCATAATGCTGGACGGCACTACCGGGTTCATAAAAATAAACCGGTTCAGCGCGACGACAAATGATGAGTTTACTGCTGCGCTGAAAAAGCTGATGGGCCAGGGCGCCAAACAATTGGTGCTGGACCTGAGAGACAATCCGGGCGGCTACCTGGATGCTGCTACCTCTATAGCTGACAACTTCCTGGATGGGCGCAAACTCATTGTATATACCCGTGGGATACATTCACCAAAGATGGAGTATAAGGCCGGGGAGAAGGGGGTTTTTGAAGACGGAAAACTGGCTATATTGGTTGACGAAGGATCGGCATCGGCAAGCGAAATTCTGGCGGGTGCTATACAGGACTGGGACCGCGGTGTAATAGTAGGCAGGCGCTCTTTCGGAAAAGGGCTGGTGCAGAAACAATATGAACTGCCTGACGGGTCGGCACTGCGGCTCACAGTAGCAAAGTACTACACCCCATCGGGTCGATGTATTCAGCGTTCTTTTGCAAAAGGCAAAGAAGCCTACATGGAGGATTATGAAAAGCGTTTTGAGAATGGGGAACTGACCATAGCAGACACTTCTACACTTGCGGACACGACCCGCTTTTTCACCGGCAATCACCGTGTAGTTTACGGTGGTGGTGGCATCAAACCCGATGTGTTTGTACCTTATGACACCTCCCGTTTATCATCAGGACTTTTGTCTATGATCTATAGCCAGGAACTGAAAACAGCCATATGGGATTACTTCATTCATAACCGCCCTAACCTGAAATTCAACAGTGTCTCTGATTTCGCAAAGTCTTTTACTGCACCCGCACAAGTAGCCAATGATTACCTGGCAATGCTGGATCCGGGAACGAAGAAACGGGTGCTGATAGAATTGTCGAAGCCTGCCAACGCCGGATACTTTAACCTGCAGATAAAAGCACAGCTTGCCCGTTACCTGTTCAGGGACGATGGTTATTATGCGGTGAGCCTTAAAGACGATGAAGTGGTAAACAAGGCGCTCGACATTCTGCGCGGCGACCAATATTCAAAGATCATATTGGGGAAGTGAGTCCATCCACCTAATGTTTTCTGTATCGCGCGCATCTGCACAAAAGATCTGATGCCCATTGGTAAGTAACCAGTAAATACCCTGTATCCTTTGCTGATAGTTGAGTAACTGATGCAAAGTATTTTCCGTGACCGGAACTTCGGGAGCCTTACATTCTACCAGCATCCACGGCCTATGTTCCCGGTCGTAGACCACTATATCAAACCGTTTGTTCAACGTCCCTACCTGAATCGTCTTTTCAACAGCCAGCAGTGATGCCGGATAATTCATGCTGATGATCATGTACTGGATCACATACTGCCGCACATGCTCTTCGGGCGTGAGAACGACCCATTTTTTACGGATGGGATCAAAGACAGTGGTCTTATCATTTTCCTGCTTCAGCTTTAACCGGATATTTGAAAAGTCGACGTTGATCATTCTATTCAAAAGTATTAACTTTAAGGTATGAAAACAAAGGAGGAAATAGTAGAGAACTGGCTGCCCCGATATACAGGCCAGTCGCTAAAAGACTTTGGGCATTATATCCTCCTATGTAACTTCAGCAACTACGTGGAGATTTTTGCCAAAATGCACAATGTGCAGGTTGTGGGCCACGACAAACCTATGCAATGCGCGACCGCCGAAAATATCACGATCATCAATTTTGGAATGGGCAGCCCTACGGCAGCAACTACGATGGACCTACTTTCCGCCATTTCTCCGAAAGCTGTGCTTTTCCTGGGGAAATGCGGCGGGTTAAAAAAAGTAAACAATGTAGGTGACCTGATACTGCCGATAGCCGCCATAAGAGGTGATGGTACCAGCAATGACTATTTTCCACCTGAAGTGCCTGCCCTACCTTCGTTTGCGTTGCAGAAAGCCATTTCTACAACGATCCGCGATCACTCGCTGGACTACTGGACGGGAACAGTATACACTACTAACCGCCGGGTATGGGAGCATGATGAGGAATTCAAAGAATACCTGCGTAAGATAAGAGCCATGGCCATAGATATGGAAACAGCCACCATCTTCATTACCGGGTTTAGCAACCGAATACCTACCGGCGCATTGCTACTAGTATCTGACCAGCCTATGGTGCCGGAAGGTGTAAAAACGGCTGAAAGCGATAATGCAGTGACCAGGAAGTTTGTAGACCAGCATTTAATGATAGGCATTGACTCGCTGAAACAACTGATAAATGGCGGCCAGACCGTTAAGCATCTCCGGTTTTGATGCAGGAAGAAAAAAACATATTGCGGGTCGATGGCCTCAAGATAACGTTCGACCGTAGCGCCCTGTTCACAGCGGTCAATAATATTTCATTCAAGGTAGGCAAAGGCAAAACACTTGCCATTGTAGGTGAGAGCGGATCTGGAAAATCGCTTACCGCGTTGGCGCTGATGGGACTATTGCCTAAAACGGCATCACTGACAGGAGACCTGCAACTTACCACAAACAAAGCCGACATCTCGCTTACCCAGGCTAACCTGCAACAGTTGCGGGGACGCGATATAGGCATGGTATTCCAGGAACCAATGAGTTCGCTTAACCCGGTAATGACGGTTGGCAAACAACTGCGGGAGGCAATACTGGCACATCAAAAAATAAGCGGAGATGCAGCAAAGCAACTGGCCATAGACTGGCTGAATAAGGTGCAACTACCCGATCCTGCAAAAATTTATGGGCGCTACCCGCACCAGTTATCAGGCGGGCAGAAACAGCGGATAATGATAGCAATGGCCATGTGTAACCATCCTGCGCTGCTGATAGCAGATGAACCTACCACCGCTCTAGATGTAACCGTGCAGCAGGAAATAATACGACTTATGCAGGCGCTACAGGAGGAGCATCAGTCTGCAATGATATTTATTACACACGACTTATCGCTGGCCGCTGCAATAGCCGATGATGTGCTGGTGATGTATAAAGGTGAGCTAATGGAGTACGGCCTTGCCGCGCAAGTGCTCAACGATCCGCAAAACAGCTATACAAAAGCCCTGCTGGCCTGTAAGCCATCACCTGATAAGAAAGGCCATAGGCTACAGGTAGTCTCTGATCTTATAGCCGGGGAGAATGAAGCAACTGCCGAAAATATATCTTCATTTATCAATGTTCCACCCATACAAGAATCACTATTTACTGTGAATGATCTGCACGTTTGGTTCACCGAAGAAAAGAGCCTGTTGGGTAAACCTACCAGCTATTTTAAAGCTGTAGATGGCATCTCATTCTCTATCAATAAGGGAGAAATACTGGGCCTTGTGGGTGAAAGCGGCAGCGGAAAAAGTACGCTGAGCCGTGCTCTTACCGGATTAGTACCTGTGCATAGCGGGTCTATGATATTTAATGGACAAGACCTGGCAACTATTCCCGTAAACGAATGGCGACAAGTGCGCAGGCAGATACAAATGATCTTCCAGGATCCGTATTCATCGCTTAATCCGCGTATGACCATAGGCGAGATGCTGAGCGAACCGCTGATAATACACAATATGGTTCCCAAAAATGAGACGCATAAGGAAGTGATGCGCTTGCTGGACCTGGTGCAACTGCCGGCAGATGCCTATCACCGTTATCCGCACCAGTTTTCTGGTGGACAGCGGCAGCGTATAGGTATAGCCCGTGCACTGTCTCTGCGTCCGCAGTTGGTCATCTGTGATGAAAGTGTCTCTGCATTAGACGTAAGCATTCAGGCCCAGATGCTGAACCTGCTTAAAGACCTGCAGCAGGAGTTTGGGCTCACTTATCTGTTCATTTCTCACGATCTGTCTGTAGTGCATTACATCAGCGACCGGGTATTGGTGATGCATGCCGGAAAAATAGTGGAGAATGGCACAGCAAACCAGGTGCTGATGCACCCTAAGGACGATTACACCAAGCGCCTGGTGGGAGCAATGGCCGGCTATTAACATGGTCGTTTATTGAACTGCGGACGACCAAACAAAAAAGTATTAATTTCGGCCTTTCAGCGACTGCTATGAGACAACTACTTGTTATATTTTTACTGTCATTCTTTTGTTTATCGTCCTGCAAAAAGAAGCAAGAGGATATACTTGCGGATATAAAAAAGAACTACACACACATTAACGAGAAACTCAAAGATTACACCCGTAAACAGGTTGATGATCTTACCACAGTTAATGCGGGGAGCATTACCGGTTACTACCGCGACGATGAAGTAAAGAAGATAACAGCAGAGCGATACACAGACAGCAACAGGGTATTTTCTGAATACTACTTCGATGATGGAATGCTGATAATGGCGGTGAAACAGAATTTTGTGTACAACAAGCCTACGAGTTATACAGAGGAGAAGGCAAAGGCGTATGGTGACTCTGTATGGTATGACGATAAGAAGACCCGCATGGAGGTGAGCAGGTTTTATTTTAATAAAAATAAACTGATCAAATGGATTGACGCAGATAATGTAGACATTGCTGTCAATTCCAATGATTTCAGTACCAAGCAATCTGAATTGTGGGCGGAAACGGTGATCCTTATTAAAGAGTTGAAAGAGCAATAAGGCCCGGAAAACCTATGTCGCCATTTGTAACTATTGCCGGCGAGATACAATTTTACTTTTATCCATATATCATAGCCCGCTCAACGGGATTTCAAGCGTATCAGCATCACTTTTTTTACTTACAGAAAAATGTGGTAATTTTGCCGCGATTATATCATTTTATTTTACATAAACATGTCAGGACAGCTTAAAGAAGTTCGTAACCGTATAAAGTCAGTAACCTCTACACAGCAGATCACTAAGGCGATGAAGATGGTGAGTGCGGCAAAATTGCGCCGTGCGCAGGATGCTATTATCCAGATGCGTCCTTACAGCCAGAAACTCCAGGAAATGCTGAGTAACATCGTAAGCGGTTCTTCGTCAGAAGGCAGCATGCCCCTGGCTGATGAGCGTCCGGCTGAACGTGTGCTGATGATACCTATCACCAGCGACCGTGGTCTTTGCGGAGGTTATAATTCATACATAATAAAGCTGACGCGTGAGGTCATTAGTACCAAGTACGCTTCACAGTTTGCGAAAGGAAATGTAACTATCTTACCTATTGGCAAGAAAGGTTATGAATACTTTGTACGCAACAACTATAAGGTTGTAGACGCATACTGGAGCATATTTGCCGACCTGTCGTTTGACAACGTACGCAATGCTGCCACCTACGCACAAAAGGCTTTCCTGAATAAGGAGTTTGACCGTGTGGAGCTTGTTTACAGCCAGTTCAAGAATGCAGCCACACAGATATTTACAGCTGAAGCCTACCTGCCGATTCCAAAGACAGAGAAAAAGAAAGGGGATAAATCTACCGACTTTATTTTCGAGCCATCTATGGGTGTATTGTTGCAGGAACTGATGCCGAAGATATTGAATACACAGGTATTCAAGGCGGTGCTGGATGCTAACGCATCGGAACATGGTGCACGTATGACTGCGATGGATAAAGCAAGTGAGAACGCCAACGAACTGCTTAAATCACTGAAGATCAGCTACAACAGGGCCCGCCAGGCAGCTATCACCACCGAACTTACGGAGATAGTGAGCGGTGCTGCTGCATTGCAAGGATAATTTTTCCCAGATATTTATACAAAAACCTCTGCCATGCAGAGGTTTTTGTTTTCCATACCTATACGCATTAGCAACCATAGAATCCCATAACTTTGTATGGAGGGCTTATGCGAAAACTATTATTTTATATCGCACTTGTTTTGCTGGCATTACCGCTGCATGCGCAGGAGTTATTTCCAGTGGCCGACCCTGCAAGCAATGTTCCGAAGGGTGCGATAGGCATCCGCGCCTTTGCGGAGACCTATAATGAGGTGGACAGGATACGTAACCTGTTTGCGCTGCGGGTTATGTATGGCCTCACCCCGAAACTGACGATACAAGCGACCCCTAATGTTTCTAATCACCACAACAAGGACCTGCCTCCCGAATTCCCGGTACATAATACGCCGCAGATAGGCGTTACCCACCCCTACCTGTTTAACGGAGTGGACTTCTATGCTAAATACCGCTTCTTTACTTCAGATGGGCAAAACAGTCATTTTAGGGCTGCGGTATATGGCGAATACTCGCTGCTAAAAGTGGCGCATGATGAGGCAGAGCCCACCCTGCTGGACGATAACAGCGGCGTAGGCGGTGGCCTTATCGCCACCTACCTTCACCATCGGTTTGCGGTATCGCTAACTGGCGGTATCATCGTACCTTTCAAATACCAGGGCAATGTGCCTGACGAGATACCGGGGCTGCCGGGCGTGCCTGCTACCATCACTTATGCCAATGGCTATAATTATAGCTTGTCATTCGGGTACCTGCTGGCACCACACACCTATACCAGCTACGACCAGGTAAACTGGAATATTTACCTGGAGTTCATTGGCAAAGACTATGGGGCCATGCAGATGCAGGTAGGCAACGTATACTACAATTCACCGCAATACGGTATCAGCACCCTGGGCAATAAAGTGCTGCAGGGCAGCCAGTACCTGGAAGTATATCCGGGTGTGCAGGCTATTATCCATTCCGATATCAGGGTAGATTTTTCGGTAGGTTTCCCTGTAGTAAACCGGTCTTATGTGCACTATTACCCGGTGTATACATTAGGTGTACAGCGGTATTTTTATTTTCACAAGAAAAACACGGATACAAAGCATTAAGCGCTACTCCGGCATCTGGCAGCGTATATGATTTTGAATTCTGATACGGACAAAGTAACTTTATAGTATGAAAAAGCGTGTGCTGATAGGATTAGTATTGGTGATGATGACGCCTGTGGCTTGGGGGCAGGGTTGTTCTGTTTGTACAAAAACAGCGCAGGGGCTTGATGACAAAAGCGCCAAAGGGCTTAACGGGGGTATTCTGTACCTGGCATTTCTGCCACTTGCCATTATGGGCACGGTAGGTGCGCTGTGGTGGAAGAATAACCGGGCGAACAGCACGAATACGAGGTAAAACTTAACTCAAAAAATACCGGTCATGAAAAAATGTCTTTTATCCTTATTCATTTTTACCGGCGCCATTATCTTCAGTTCATCGTGCAAGATGAACGAACTGAAGGGAGAAGGGCCTAAGGGAACAACTAACCCCGAGGTTTCGTCGTTCAGCGCTGTTGATATAGACCTGCCATTAAAAGTTGGGATAGCGGTGCAGAATGGGTCTCAGCCGGGCATACAGATCAGCGGGTACAACAATGTCATTAAACATCTGAAGGCCGAAGTAAAAAACAATACACTGACCATATACAGCGACCTGGACGAGAACTGGAAGTTAGATTGCGAGGATGTTACGGTGCAAATCACCATGCCGTCTATTAACGCGCTTTCTTTGTCGGGCGCGCCACGTGCAGATGTGCAGGGCAACATCAGCGGCAAAGATTTCAAGCTGGAGATATCAGGGGCCAGCAGGGCTAATTTATCCAATATTAGCGTAAGCAATTTCTATTCCGGAGTATCTGGTGCGAGTAAGGTAGGCATCGACAATATGACAGTGGATAATCTGTCGTCTGAATTAAGTGGTGCATCCTATATGGAAGTAAGAGGTGGTAACGTAAATCACGCTACATACGGCATCAGCGGCGCAGCGAAAATAAAGGCGTTCCCACTGCAAACAACGGAGACGACTGCATCTATATCGGGTGCGGGTAAGGGCGAAGTAAGTGCGCAGCAGAAACTTACAGCCAGTGTAAGCGGGGCAGCAGCAATAAAATATAAAGGCCATCCTGCGCTTACAAAAGATATATCTGGCGCGGGCTCTGTAACTGACGCCAACTGACCAAGCCGGGAATTTTGTTTTTTTTTGGTTATTATGATGATTATGCTTTCGAGACGCACCGTGAAGTACATTTTATTCGGTATCCTGTTTATGGGCCTGCGATTAACGGCCGCAGCACAAACTGACCCGCTGGAAAAGAACCTTTGGTATAATGAAGAGAAGACCGCCAAAATTGAAATATCGACAGGTTCAGATGGGAAATTCTATGGCAAAGTAGTGTGGCTGAAAGTACCGAACGTAGATGGCAAACCCAAAGTGGATAAGAACAACCCGGATAAAGCCCGGCGCAATGACCCGCTGATGGGCCTGCAACTGCTAAAAGGATTTAAGAAAAACGGCGCTAACAGTTATGAGGACGGCACTATCTACGATCCTAAGAACGGGAAAACCTACAGCTGCAAAATGACCCTCAAAGACAATAAGCTGAGCGTAAGAGGATACATAGGCTTCTCGCTACTGGGCAGAACAACGGTATGGACGATAGCGGACAGGTAAATCATTGTCTGTAGAACAATTTTTATTGCGTGCATGTTACCTTAACATTAAGAATGGGACTATGGGGTAACAATGGCCGCGCAGGCCTTGAAATGCTCCAGGAAAACGATTTATATTTACGGTATGGCTTCTGCAATAAAGAGGATCAATGAATATAATGCCGGGATACCCGAGCGCCTGAGAGAAATAAAATGGGATGCGCTGAAAGAAAGTCCGTTCCGTTTTTTCAGAGGTACCTGCTATTTATTCGCTTCCGACCTTTTAAAGCTGTATGACTATAAATCGAAAGTAAAAACGTGGATATGCGGCGACCTGCACTTTGAGAATTTCGGTTCGTATAAAGGGGAGAACAGGCTGGTCTATTTCGATCTGAACGATTTTGACGAAGCTGTTCTTAGCAGTCCTGAATATGAGCTGGCACGTTTTCTCACGAGCATCATCATAGCCGCCAGCCAGATGAAGGTTGCCGCGATAGGCTTGCATAAGACGCTGCACGATATAATGGCAGCATACACTACAACGCTGCTAAAAGGCAAAGCCCTGATGCTTGAAGCAGAGGTAGCGCATGGCGAGTTTAGAAAATATTTTGAGCAACTCAACACCTTTGACCGGGAATCATTCATCTCAAAGCGCACCTACAAACATAAGGGCGCTATGTTGCTGAAGACGGACAATGAGCATTTCATGACGCTTGACGATAGCAGGAAGGCGAAGGTGTATGAGGGCCTAAGCCCATTATTAGACAGCCCCCGCTTCCAGCATTTTGTATTTGAAGATGCAGCCTTCCGTATAGCAGGCACCGGGAGCCTGGGGCTTGAACGCTATTGTGTATTGT